>JBARRP010000212.1:0-2568 GCA_049644285.1 Candidatus Acidiferrales bacterium
GACATAGCGCTCGCCAGCCGGGTCCCACGGATTCTGATGATCTCAACCGCGGCACCTTCGTGGATCCGGCGGCTGACGAAGAACGCGATACCTGTGCCGCTGAATGAGTGAGCCATGAAGGTGAACAGGTAGGGATCGAGTTGGGCCTCGTCCACAATGTCTACCTCCATCGTGGGCCACTGTAAAGTTTACAGTGGACGGCACAGAGAGAGTCACTTCGTAGGAGAAAACAGGAAAAAGTGCTCCCTCACGATATGACTTTTCGACTATTCTTGTCTTGCCGAAACTTCGGACCGAAAGCCTCTCCATTAGCCATGTATCGCTCCTCGAGATTTCAGTTACAGGCCCAGTTCTCCCTCGTCCCGGCCCGAAAGTGCATCAACTGCCGACTTTGATGACTTGGAAGCTGCCCTTGGTCGCCAGCTCGGGTTGGGAGTGCCGAAATTTAATACGTCCGTGCAGCGCTTTCTGCGTTCCAGGCCGCACCAAGAAAGACTATCATCGCAGAGATCTCCATCCACATCATCAGGCCGATCGCCGCGGCCAACCCGCCGTAGACAGACCCATACTGCGTCTTCCGCACGTAAACTCCAAACAGCAAGTTGACGCCCCACCACAGAAGCGTCCCCACAGCGGCTCCGGGCAGAACGGAACTCCAAGTCGTTCCGCCCGGTCGCGCAAGGCGATAAATCAAGACCAGGACGAGCATCGCGAGGACCATCGCCAAGACGGGAAGCAGAACGTTCCAGGAGCCGCGAACCAACGGAGTCTTGCCGAATCCGGGAGTCATCCAGTTGCGCAATGGCCCGCCAAAGACACCCAGAGCGATGGCCACGAGCCACGCCGTAATCGTAACGCAAAACAAAAGCAAACCACGGAGCTGTCTGCCGAGAAAGGAATGTCTCTCGCGATCACCGTAAATCAGGTGGATGCCTTCCATGATGAGCTTCATCACTTGTGAGCCCACGAGCAGCGTCCCGACCCAGCCGAGAAGAGCCCAGTGCCAGGTGTTCACTTCCCGGCGCAGCAGAAATTCGGACACGAGCTGCCAGCTGCCTGGGGGCAGAATCACAGAAAGCTCTTGACCGCTCTTTCCTCGCAGAGAACTGCTCACCAGGCCCAGCGCAACCAGCAGGATCGCAAAAAACGCTAGGAACATATTGAAGGCAACGGCCTGCGAAACCATGCCGCATTGCGGAATGACTCTTGCCAGGGTTCGGAACAGTTTCTTCGCAAAAGAGCTTGGCGCCATAGCCCGGAATTATACGGTTCGCTGCGGAACAGCGCAGCGAGAATCGCTGGTGGACGTCCATCCTCGCACGCGGCTGCGAATATGCAACAAAAATGCCCGGGTGTTCACATGGGAACAGACACCCCTCGTGGAAGGATCTAGGATGCTGTTGCGTGGCGGTCGGACATGGGGCTGTCGCGCAGCCCAACCCAGCGGCTTGACCCTGATTGCCTCGGCTCAGCGCCTGCTTTCTCCGCACCGGCCGCTTTGTTGAGGATGACGGTGACGTGTCGCAACTGCATCTCAAGACTCATATCGACTGAGATGTGCTTGTCGACCGTTCCGGTCCTCGCTCTGGCCGGCTTCTAGGAATCTTGTCCAAGAAACCAACCGCTCCAACCCAAACGAGGGCTGCACAATAGCCGGCGACGACATCGCTGGGGTAATGCACTCCCAGATAAATGCGCGAAAATCCGATAATTCCGACGAACAGCACAGCGACCGCCCAGATACACAATCGCGCACCCCGTCTCGGCGTACGTGCGGAAAGAATCGTAGCCAGTGAGAAATAAAAGCAGAGCGACCCTAGAGCGTGGCCGCTTGGGAAACTATACGAATTGGGGGACGTCCCGAAAAAGGAGACAGGACGGGCTCGATGAAAAGCATGTTTCAACACGAGATCGAGCCCAGCCGCTCCAGCCATAGTAAGAGCTAGCAACATAGCCGCTCGAGGGCGATGGAAGTAAAAAAATAGAAAAACCGTCAGCACGCTCAACGCACCCAGCACCCCGACCGACCCAAGAAGAGAGAATACTTGCATCATGCTGGTAAGGGCCGGCGAAGCGAGCCGGTGGATGGCTGTTCGCACGAATGCATCGAATTGCTCTGTGTCTGCCTCGAGCACCTCTTCCGCCAGCCACCCGAAAAATAATAGGGCCGCAGCGGCAATCAGGATGGCGCCAAGGAGCAAGAACCCGATCTTGGCCTTCTTTGTTTCGTCCATGCCGTAGCGTGTTGCTGCAAAAGTCCCCGAAGTTGTCATTCTGAGGAGCCACAGACGACAAAGAATCTCTCGGTACTTCGTTTTCTCCTCTGTGAATTCGATCGCCTTCTATTTGCTCTTTCGGCACCGCGTGAAAGTTGGCTTACTCGTGCAGGACAACACTCAGGAGGGAAGTATTGATGTGCAACCCGCCATTGTAACGAATGAAGCCCAATTTCCTGAATTTATTCATGAAGAAGTTTACCCGGGAGCGCGTTGTGCCAATCATTTCCGCCAGCATCTCTTGCGATACTTTGGGGAGCATCTTTTGAGGCTGGTCTTGCTTGCCATAGCG
>JBARRP010000213.1:0-100678 GCA_049644285.1 Candidatus Acidiferrales bacterium
CGAGTTGCGCGAAGCCCTCCGCCTGGACCCGAAAAACCACCTCGCCCATTACAACCTCGGCGGGGCACTCCAGAGTAAGGGCGATCTTCAGGGCGCCCTAATCGAATACCGAGCAGCCCACACACTCGACCCCGAGGACGGGGATTATAAACAGGCCTACGAAGAGCTGCTGAAGAAAATGAAGTGAGCTGGGACATGACGAGCTGCTCGGGGACTGAATCAGTGAATCAGAAGTGAGTGATGCTCGATGGGAAAAATCAACCGGCTCCGTAAAAATCAGATCAGCATCGGAAGATCATGCGCGGTGCTCGTTGCCCTGCTTCTAAGTGGTGTGTCCTGCAGTAATCCGCGCGGGTCAGCGACAAGCAAGATAGCGCCCTCTCCTCCTGTCGAAGTTAAAGACCCAATCATCTCGATGGTTATGGCGTCTTCGATTGACGCCAAGGGCGAGATCGTGAATGCGAGATTCACTTTCCCGCCGAATGAGCCACAGTTGACGGCCATCGTGTTTCTTGGAAAAATCAACGGCTCTCAGCTCAACGTGACGTGGTACAAGACCTCTGAGAGCGGCGACGAGAAGCTTTTTGAGCATCAGATTCAGGTCAAAAGCAACGGTCGCGCCTTTTCAGTCGGCAAAAATCAGGGCGGGACTCTGTCGATCGGCACGTACAAAGTGGTTGCGACCCTTGATGGTCAAACAAAAGAGATGGAGTTTGATGTCTCTCCAGCTCGGAAGAAGCAGAAATCAACATCAAACAGGAGTGACGAAAACGTTTTTGAGAATCGGAGTTTGATGCAAATGGTCGCGTGGAAGTCCGCTTCTTCGCAACAGGCACCCACGAGGCCCACTGGTTCTACAGCTGCGGCAGGCTCGTCGCCAGTTGCTGGACCAAGTGGAACAGTTCCCTCACCACCGAACCCGCCGTCGGGGGCGCCGGCATCCGGTTGCAACGACGTGTGGGTCGAAGCTGTTGGTTTTATGGCCGAGAGTGTGGCAGTCCAGTCAGATGGCAGCTGCCTGGAGCCCCACAACGTAAATGTATCCGCGAGCATAACGGGCGCGTATCAGAGCGTCGGAAACTATACTGCAGGCGCAGGCGTCCGTAATTTCGCATCTTTTTGGGTTGATCCGTGCTGGCTTCCCGGAGGTTCTGACCTTCCCGGAACCAAGGTCGCCGTTAAGGCAGATGTGCTTGATGTCTTAGGCAAGACAGTTTTTTCAAACAACGATATTACCACTCTCGCCGACGACACGCTCGCGCCACGAGTCAATGTAGTTTCCACGCCTGCGCGCGGGACTAAAGTTAAAACGGGTGACAAGATTCATCTGAACGTGACTGCCACAGAGAAGCGCAGTGGTGGACCTTGGCAGACCGGGGTGAAAATAATTCAGGTCACCGCAGAGCCTCGAGGCTTGGTGAAAGACCCTTGGACCAATCCGTCTAACCTTCCCAAGTCGTGCGGCGAAAAGACGTGGGAGCACAAGGACGAAGCCACTTACACTGTGCCAAAGGACCCGCCTGCGGTCATAAAAATCTGCGCGATCACTGAAGACTATGTAGGGAATGAATCAAGCCAATGCGGCGAGTTTCCCACCGGGGACGTGTGGAAGGGCACTCTGCATGCTACCTCGAGCCAATTCTTTGGCCCGCCACCGTTTTTGGGTGCTCCTCCCCTGCAGTGTCTAGACGAGGAGTGGGACATCAATTTGGAGCTCGTTGTTCTGAGTGACGGCAGCGTGACGGGAAAAGGAAATGGTCAACTCGCTTCGATGCCCAAATGCTTCGTTCCGGGTAAGGAGCGGTATGACCTTGAGGGTCACACAATCTCTTGCCCAGGAATACGAGGCCGATTTGATGGAAAGGAATTTCAATTGCAGTTCCCGGTAGCATATCCCGGTGAGCAACACGGCACACTTGGGGGCATTGTATCTCTCAGCGGATACCCACCCGGCTCGACCCCGCCCACGCTGCGCGTTCAAGTTATTGGTCCAGGCATGGCAAAGGGTCAAACGAAGACGGACCCCAGTATGGGCGGACCGCGTCATGCGACCGGAATCTTTGATATCGCTCTCAAGTGCGCAACTTGCAGTAAGTGAAAACTCGGCTGTAATTGTGTTGTGGGTAATTTTTCGTGCCAGGCGCCGGTCCGCAGCGGCCTAACTTCAATCTTTGCGATCGCCCTCCTACAGTAGCCGAGCCAAGATGTGAGGGTGCTCCGCTTTTGAAGGAGTGTATCTCGCGAAGACTCAGATCCGGACATAGCGGACTAGTCGCCTTACTCGGCGGTCTGAAGCTGGGATTCCAGGGCGGCACAGTACTGCCGCTCGGCTTCGAGTTCGGCCTGAAGCTTCTTGATCAGAAGCTCAAGCCTCCGAACGTCATTGCGTAGTTTCAGAAGCTCGGCCGAAGCGGCCGCGTTCGCCGGTGCGGGGCCAGGGGGACGAACACCCGGAGGTGTGACGCGTGGCGTTGCGGGAGGAGCTACAGTTGTCGCTGCACGGGGAGCGTCGGGGGCCGCTGCGGGAGGCTGCGCGGCAAATGGGTTGTTTGCCGCAAATAGGTTGCTGAGTGCCGCGGAGGCGGGCCGCGGTCCTTCGCTGGAAGCGCGTTCCGGTGATGCGGCGGCGAGCTTGGGATTCAGCAGGCTCTTCACGCGCGCAATCAGCTCGTGGGGCTGAAAGGGCTTGCGGATGAGTTCATCGGCCTTCACTGTCATCGCTTTCTCGGCCACGGTGCGGTTGACTACGCCGGACATCAGGATCACCGGGGTGGCGCCGTACTGGGGATGTTCTTTGACGAACTGGCAAACCTCGTAGCCGTCCTTGTCCGGCATGATCACGTCGGTAATCACGGCATCGGGAGGGGTCGCGGCGAACTGGGTGACGGCCGAGGCGGCGTCGGGGCAGGCCACAACGTTGATATTCTCTTTGCGGAAGGCAATCTTGATGACCTCGCGCATGGTGGCGCTGTCGTCGATGAAGTAAACCGTGGGGGTGCGGGGGCCTGCCGGAATAGCCGTTTCGCTCATGGCGACTCCTTTTCCACTTTGTCGCGCTCCGCTTCGTCGAAATCCCGCATGGCATCGAGCAGAAGATCCGTGGCCGAGCGCAGAACCGTGCGGTGCGCCGCGGTGGCGCCGTAGACAAATTTATAGACGCCCCTGCCCGCGCCGTGGCAGCTCTTGACGATCTGGCGGACTGCTTCATCGCCAAAGAGGTTGCCGCATTCCGCGTGGGCGATTTCGCCGCCATCAAAGAAGATGATGCCGTCCGTTTCTCCGGCATTGATATGGAGCCCGCCCGTCTGCCGCGCCTGGCCGAGCATCTGGATGATGCCGGGCAAATCGAGATGGGAGAGGCTACCGCTCAATTCCGTCTCGGAGCTGCGAAGCATTTGCGTGGGTTGAAAGCCTTCCTGGCGGCTGAAAAGTAAATTGCGGACATGCTGGGCGATTTCTCCGGGATTCCCGCGGCGGTCCACATAATCATCACAGCCGGCGCGGAAGGCTTCAAGCAAAGCCTGCTCGCCCCCGCCGCCCAAAGCGATCAACGGAATACCTGCCGTCTTTGGGTCCGCGCGCAGGATCGGAGCGATTTCGAGCGCGCCCATTTCGCGCAAGTTCGTGGCGCACAGGATCGCCTCCGGGGTATTCCATTCCAGCATGGTCAATCCAAAAGCGCCCTGCGCGCAGTTCACCACTTCAAAACCCTCCTGGCGCAATGCGTCGGTCAAGCGCTTCGCGTAATAGACGTTGCTCTCAATGAGCAGAAGCCGAGGCTGTTGGGCGGGGGCGTTCATCTTTGGACCTCGGCTTCGGCAGCCGCGGCAGGCACCGGGCCAGCGCCAACCAATGCATCCAGATCCAAGACCTCCACTGTCCCTTCGTCGAGTGCAAGCACGCCAGCCACATAAGGGGGTTGCCCCAATTGCGGGGGCCACAACTCCGCGTTCCGGAGTTCGCATTCACCGGTGACACCGATGGCGCAAGGCTCCTGCTTGTTTCCGAAGCGACGGATGGTGACGAGATAAAAGCGCTTCGTGGGCGCTTCCCGGCCGATCAGCACCGGCGCGACATCGTAAACCGGAATAATTCGCCCGCGGCGCACGATCACGCCCGCTACCATCGGCGTTCTGTGCGGAAACGCGTGCAGCCGCACCGGCGGCGCCAGCTCGGCGACATTCTCCGAAGGCAGGGCAAATCGCCGGTTCCCGAGCTGCAGCAACACGAAAGACGGGAGCTCAGTTGGGTTTCCCAATGTCATGCGGGAACCGTGCCTCGCACTCCCGATGCGCCGACCGCAGCGCGGTGCGCGGTGCGTTCCAGCATCCGGAGCTCATTCGCTGTCAAGAAGCCGAGCGGGTTGACGACTGGAATCACCTGATCATCAAAATAAGCAAGCCCGCGGTACCAAGCTCTCTCCTCTCCTGCAAATGCCAGGGGCAAAGAGTAGACGCCCGAGATTTCGACCATGTTTTCGATCCGGTCGACCAACAGCGCCAGCGGCGATTCGCGCAGCATCAGCGCCATGGTGGGGCGGGTGCGCCGCAATCCGAAATGCAGGCTCGCGCTCACGATGTAGAAAACCCTCCGCGCGCGCTCGACCGTGTGGCTCACTTTGTCCAGCTCCCGCTGCTCGATCTCGACCGCGGCGCCAGACAAGCTGTCAGCGCTGCGAATCTCATGGACCGCATCGGCGGAGATTGCGAACCGCTGGTTGGCCACCGCAAACAAAATCACAGCTTCTCGCGGGCGTTGCCGCCGAGGTTTCACCACGCCCTGCGGCGTTAACTTCATCGCACGCTCACGGGGACGGCGCGGCACAATTGCAGCACACGCCGCTCGATGGCCGGATAGATTTCGTCGACGCCGAGGACTTCGTCCACGGCTCCGGTCTTGATGGCCTCGGCGGGCATGCCGAAAATCACCGCGGTGGCCTCGTCCTGGGCGATAACCGTGCCTCCAACGGACTTCACTGCCTTCACACCTCGCGCGCCGTCGTTGCCCATGCCGGTCAGCACCACTCCGACCGCCATTTTGCCCGCGTACGCCGCGAGTGTTTCCAGGGCCACGTCGGCGCAGGGCCGATAGCCGGAAATGCGCGGACCGTCGTCGAGCAGAATTTTCCCGGTGGCGGAAATCCGCAAGTGATGCGATCCGGGACAAACGTACAAAGTGCCGGGCTGGATGGCCTCGTTCGATTCAGCTTCTTTCACGCGCAGAGAGGACAGTTGTGCGAGTTGCACCCCGAATTGAGTGGTGAAAGTGGCGGGCATATGCAGCACCAGAAACACCGCCGCCGGAAAGCCTTTTGGAAAACTCGGCACCAGACGCATGACCGTTGCCGGGCCTCCGGTGGAGGCGGCGATGACGACAATCGGAAAACGCCCCCCGGCGGCCGCGGCAATCCCTCCGCCATTCGCGGGACTCAAACCGGAGGCTTGGGGCTTGGCCGCTCCCCGGGCAATCTTCGAAAGCGTGGCGGTGCGGACGACGCGAACCTTTGCGGCCATCTTCAGCTTGCGGTTGAGCTCGTCACCGACTTTGTTCATATCGAGGTCGATGCCGCTCGATGGCTTGGGCACGAATTCGATCGCGCCCAATTCGAGCGCCCGCAGGGTGCTGTCGGCGCCCGCGCGCGATTCAGAGCTGACGATGACAATGGGACGCGGATTGGCGGACATGATCAGTTCAGTGGCCTGGAGTCCATCCATGCGGGGCATGTTGATGTCCATCGTGATGACGTCGGGATGCAAGGATTCGGCGAGATCGACGGCTTCGCGGCCGTCCTTGGCTTGCCCGATGACTTCCATCTGCGGATCGCCGGCGATAATCGCGACGAGCACCTTGCGCATGAAGGCCGAATCATCCACCACCAGCACGCGGATTTTTTTCTCTGCTGTCTTCATCTCCGTGTCACGCTTGCAGAGTCCCTACAGGCGAGGGAGCCACCTCGGCTCCCATCAGCCGCGACACTGCCTCTAGGAGCTGCTCTTCCTGCACGGGCTTCGTCAGGAATGCGCCGGCTCCTTCTTTCATGGCGCGGTCACGGTGCTTCGCGCCCGCGCGCGAGGTCACGACCAAAACCGGAATCCGCCGGGTGGTGGGATCCTGGCGCAAATGCGCCATCAACTCGTAACCGTTCAATCGCGGCATTTCGATATCGGTGACCACCAGATGACAACCCACCTGAGCAATGATCTCCGAGGCTTCCAGGCCGTCCGCGGCGAGCTTCACGCGGTAGCCCGCCTTCTCCAGCATCCGGCCAACGAATTTCCGCACACTGATCGAGTCGTCCACCACCAGGACGACTTTGTCGTTCTGCACTGGATCCACCGCTTCGCTCGGGATGCTGCCGGCCGCGACCGCCGCCGCGCCCGGCATGAAGACGCGCGCCGCGCCGGCCGCAGCAACCTGGGGCCGATTCGCAGCAGTCTCCGAAGAGACTAACCGGTTCAAATCGATCAGAAGGATCAGGCTGCCATCGGGCGCGATCGTCGTTCCAGGAAAGAGTTTCACGCGACGGAGATACTCGCCGAGATTCTTGATCACGATTTCATCTTTGCCGATCACCTCTTCGACGACGATACCGACCGAATGGCCCGCCACTTTCACGATCACCATTTTGAAGTAGCCGTTCACCGGCTCAATCGGATGCAGGCCAAGCTGCAAATCCAGCCGCACGACCTCGGTGACCACGTCACGAACCGTGGTCAGCAGTTTTCCGCCGACGTCCTCGATCTCTTCGGGTTTCACCCGGCGGATTTCCTCGACCAAGGCCAGCGGAAGGGCGAATATCGAAGTCCCGCAACTCACGAAAAGCGCCTGGGAGATAATCAGCGTCAGCGGCACTTTCAGAGTGAAAACTGAACCCACGCCCGCCTCGCTCCGCACGTCGATTTCGCCGTTCAGCGCGTGGACGTTGGAACGGACCACATCGAGACCCACTCCACGGCCGGCCAGCTCGGTTTTGAGTGAAGCCGTTGAAAAGCCGGGTCGGAATAGGAATTCGCGAAGTTCGCGTTCTGAAAGCTGGTCTGCCGCGGCGGCCGAGATGACTCCAGACTCGGTCGCACTCTGGCGGACTTTTTCGTAATCGATGCCGCGGCCGTCGTCTTCTACTTCAATAAAGATATGATTGCCACGATGGTAGGCCCGCACCGTAACCTTCCCTTGTTCGGGTTTGCCTGCGTGCAGGCGCGCCTCCGGCACTTCGATCCCATGGGCTACGGCGTTGCGAACGAGATGCGTCAGGGGATCGGAGATTTGCTGGATGATGTTGTTGTCGAGTTCGGTTTCGGCGCCTTCCAGGGCAAGCGAGACCGGTTTTTCGACGGCCTTCGCCGCATCTCGCACCGTTCGCGAAAGCCGCGTGTAGAGGTTGCCGATCGGAACCATCCGCGCCGACGTGATTTCGTCCTGAAGGTGATGCGCGAGCTTCGTGAACTCATCGATGTCTGCGTCCACGCGAGCCATGAAGCCTTCGAGCTGCGTCAGAACCTCCGTGACGTCGGCGGAGATTTCCGTGAGCGAGCGAGACAAAATGTTGAAATCGTCGTAACGGTCCATCTCGAGCTCGGAGAAATCCGAAAAAGACTCGCCGGGGAGGCGCGGGAGGCTCAGGAACGATCGTCGGAAAGTGTCCATCTGTGGCGGTGAGCTGCCGGGCAAGAGACTCGAGCTGATGCGGCTGAACTCGTGCTTGTCTTGAAATTCGGAGACTTTGCCAGAGAGACGCGCCTTCGAGAAGTTCAGCACCTCGACGAGTTTGCCGAGCTCTTTCAATCGGCCGAGCATGCGCGTGCGGTTGATGACCAGCTCGCCCACGGCGTTCATCATCCGGTCGAGCCGCTCGAGCGAAATCCGGACCGACTTTGCCTGGGGAATGGCGGCCGCGCCGCTCCGGCTTGCGACCGCGACCTCGGCTCCAGGGGCCGCAGCCGAGACCTCGGCCGCAGGAATGTCGCTGCTTCCCGCCGCGGGGGCAGCTTCAGCCGCGTAGGCCTCCTCCGCTGCCTCGGGAACCAGCTCAGCGATTCGGGTAAGAAGCGGGTCAACGGCTTCGCGCATCGCCTCGTCACTGGGCCAGTCGCGATGCAAGAATTTCTTGAGCACGTCCACGGAGTCAAGACACAGATCGACGATCTCCGCGGTCGGAAGCAAGACACCATCCCGCAGATGCCCGATCAGGTCTTCCACGCGATGCGCGACCGTCGAGAGCCGGTGCAGCCCTACCTGCGCCGCGGAGCCTTTGATCGTGTGCATGGAACGGAAGAGGCGATTGATCTCTTCCGAGCTGGGACGGCCCTCGAGCGCCAGCAGGCACTCAGTGACCGTCGTCAGGTGCTCTTCAGCCTCGGGGACGAAGAAATCGAGCACTTCTTCCGGCACCTCGCCGTCCAGCGGTAAGCCATCCGCGACGGATCCCGCCTGCGGGAAAACGCCGGGAATCGGCTCCGCCGTGCCCACATCACCCGCGGCGGCTTCCTCGGCAGCAGGCTCCGCGACCACGGCAGGAGGAAATGCGAAGGAGTAGCGCTGTTTAAAGTTTGCGACGTCACCGGACGTCTCCGTTCCACTCGAACTGATCTGGAGCAGATCAAATTCGAGCACGGAAATGGCGTCGGCAAGAAATTCCGTCAGCGGGCCATAGGTGTCGGGCCCGAGGGTTGCGTTCAGGGCGTATTGAAAAATGTGCGCCATCTTCCCGGCAATCTCGGAGAACAGCGGGAAACCATAGCTGGCCGAGGTGCCGGCGAGCGTGTGCGCGGCGATGTAGAGCCGCTCGAGGTCTTCCGGCTTAGCCTGCGGCTCCTGCAGGACGCCGGAATATTCCCGCAGATACTGGAGGTTTTCCGAGGCCTCCTGAAGAAAGAGCTCGAGCGATTCGGGAGTGTTCACAGGCGCCCCGCAACCGTAACAGGGTTTCGCCACGCCGTTTCCGCGACGGGCTTCTGGTACATTCGGCAATCGCCGATCACGACGGAAGAAAACCGCACCGGGAGATTCGAAATCGACTCGGCATGGCCGAGAAGGAGGTATCCGCCGGGCTCGAGATAGTCGTAGAAGCGCCGGATCAATGAATTGCGCCGCTCCTCGGAAAAATACATCAGCACGTTCATGCAGAAAATGCAGTCGAGCTTTCCGACATAGACGGACTGCGCGAGATTCATCTGGGCGAAGGAAACCATCCGGCGAATTCGCGGCTTCACCGAGTAGCCGTGCTTCGTGTGCGTGAAGTAGGTTTCCACCTGCTCCGGGGCAAGATTCTCGAGGCTGCGTTGGGAATACACACCGTGAGTCGCATGGCGAAGCGCGCGCGGGCTGATATCGGTAGCCAGTATTTCAATCTGCCAGGCTTCCGCGAACGTCAACGCGTCCACAACGGCGATGGCGATCGAATAAGGCTCTTCGCCGGTCGAGCAGCCTGCGCTCCAAATCCGCAGCGTTCGTGGATTCAACCAGAACTTCTTTTCCTGAATTTCCGGGAGAATGCGATTTTTCAGGGCTGCGTAAATCGCGGGGTAGCGGAAGAACGAAGTTTCCTGGGTGAGGAGCCGCTCGAGCAGGGCGTCGTACTCCACATTCGAGCTGCGAATCACACGCAGCAACTCGCCGCCCTTGACGCCCTTTTCTGCCAGATGTTCGCGAATTCGCAGCGAAAAGAAGCGCTCACGCGAGGCATCAAACAGAATTCCGGAGCGCTGCTCGATCAGCGTTCGGAGTTCATCAAGCTCATATCCGGTAATGGTCGCTGGTTTCTCTTTCATGTTCAGCCCAAGCGAGCAGCCTGCCCTTCCACGTTAGAAAGACGAGACCAGCCCCTAGCGATGCGCCCCTGCCGGAGCCACGGGCCGGTTTTCCTCCGCGGCTTCCGCGGCAGCCCGGGCCTGCTGCTGGGAACGGAACTGCGCGAGGGCTTCGTTGAGTTGTTCGGAGACCTTCACCATGTGTCCAACGGTCGAAACCGTCTGCCGGGCGCCCTGCGAAGTCTGCCGGGTGATCCCTGAGATGATCTGCATGGCGTTCGCGACGCCTTCCGTGCCGCGCACCTGCTGCTTCGAAGCAAGCGAAATTTCCTGGACGAGCTCGGCTGACTGGCGAACGACGCTGGAAATGGCTTCGAGTGCCTTGCCGGCTTGATCGGCCAACCCCGCGCCGACTTCCACTTCCTTGGTGCCTTCTTCCATGACCACGACCGCCTCGTTGGTCTCAGCCTGGATAGCCTTGATGAGCGCTGCGATGTCTTTCGTTGCGCTGCGGGAGTGCTCCGCGAGCTTGCGCACTTCGTCGGCAACCACGGCGAACCCGCGCCCGGCTTCTCCGGCGCGCGCGGCCTCAATTGCGGCGTTCAAAGCCAGCAGGTTGGTCTGCTCGGTGATGTCATTGATCACGTTGATGATTTCAGAGATTTCGAGGGAGCGATCGCCGAGGGATTTGATCTTCTTCGCGGTAGCCTGCACCGAGGCGCGAATTCGCTGCATTCCCTCGAGCGTATCGCGCACGGCGCGGTTGCCTTGTTCAGCGGCGTCCAGTGCGCGGCGGGCCGCTTCGGCGCTGGCCTCGGCGTTGTTGGATACCTGCTTCATCGAAACCGTCAGTTCTTCCACGGCCGAGGATGTATTCGTGATCTCCTGGTCTTGCTGGGTGGCGCCGGCGGTCATCTCGTCAGCCGCCACGAGGATGTGGTTGGCGCTGGTGCTGACGTCGGTGGCGGCCTTGCGCACGCGCTCGATGACCTTGGTGAAGTTGTCGAGCATGTAGTTCACGGAATCAACCACATTGCCGAGGGCGTCGTTGGTGACCTTGCCGCGCAGAGTGAGGTCCCCGCGAGCTACCTGGTTGATCAGATTCAGCAGGTCGGTGATATTGCGCTGCAGCAACTCCTGCGCTTCCTGGTTCGTCGTCGCGCGCGAGACTTTGGCGAGGCTGCGGTTCAAGTTCTCCGCAATCGCGCCGAACTCATCGTTCGAATCCAAATCCAACTTGGCACGGGAGTCGCCAGCCGCGAATCGCTCCGAGAAGGTCGCCAGCATCTCAACCGGCTTCAGGACGCGCTTCCCGACCACCATCATCAACGGGATCGCGGCGGCGAGGGCAAGGGCGAGCGCGCCAAGCAATTCCGCTCCGACACCGGGCACGGACGGCGCGTCCATGAGCGACGCCCCATTCGCGTGCGCCCCGGCGTGATAGGCAATGCCCAGGACACCGAAGAATGCGACGCAGGTCCATAAGACGAGCATCCAGATTGTCGAACTCAAACGAGATTTCATGACTTCCTCCCAAGAACTTCCCCACCTGGTTGTTCCGGCCCCGCGCCTGCTCGCTCGAAACCGAGGCAACGCTTCATTCTTCTGTTCCGCCCCGATCTCCAATCGCCCTCAGATGACGGGCACGGGAAAAACTTCGGTCAGCCGGCGCAGATCCATCACCAGCGCCAGCCGGTCATCATGACGAAGCATGCCGCGGCAGTGCGGCACGTCGTTCGGCGCCTGATCGAGCAAGGTCTGCTCGTTCGCACTGTACGTGCCGATCACTTCATCCGCCGCAATTCCCAGCCGCAGGTCGTCACGACGCGCATCGCCGGGGATCGCCGCGACCACAACGTGCTTCGGCAGCAGGCCCGGGCGGCGGCCTTCGGTAAATGCGATATCCACGAGCGGCACAATCGTCCCGCGGAGGTTGAAAATGCCCATCAGGAAAGGAGGGGCGAGCGGAACTCGCGTGACGATCGGCCAATCCACAACTTCCTCAACTTCCAGCACCGAAAGACAGAACCGCTCCCTGCCCGCCCGGAATACACAGTATTGCCGCTCGGGCGGCCGCTCTTCGTATGCGGCATCGGCCGCCGCCAATTCGCCGCCTTCAAATTCGACCGGCGCTGCGGGTTGAACTTCGTCGGCCATTAGACGAACCTTTTGATCTCCTTCAGGAGTTCCTCGGGCGTGAACGGCTTCGCCACATAACCATTCGCGCCCTGCTGGTGGCCCCAGAAGCGGTCACTGGGAGTCGTTTTCGACGTCACCAGAATCACCGGAATTTTCGAGTAGGCTTCCTGGCTCTTCAGGTCGCGGCAAACCTGAAAGCCATTGCGTTGCGGCATGATGACATCGAGCAAGATGACGCTGGGACGCTCCTGTTCGATGGCCTCTTCAATGCGCATCGGATCGCTCAACCCGACAGCCCAGTAGCCGCCCTGCTCGAGCAGCGATTGCATCAGGCGGACTTCGGACTGTGAATCATCCACGACCAAGACTTTCTTCAGCACAGCAGTCCCCCTACACGGATATCCAAAGATAAGAAAAGCAACTCCGCATCCACCCCTGGGCCGTTGTTTCGAGCGTGCAGCCAATTCGCAAACGTCTTCGCTTTCATCTGCTTAGCTGCGCCTGGGGCGGCCTTCAAGGTCGTTCGACGAGGGTGTGAGACGACTCAAGCGTCTCAGGGTGAGACTCTTTCTCACCGGCCCTCATTTCGCTCGCCAGCGATGAGAATCGCTGCATGATCTCGTTCAGCCGCAGCGTCATCATGTGAATCGTCTTGATCTGCTCGCGGCTCTCCGCCGAAAGCTGTCCCGGTTCGAGTAAGAGCAGCTCGGCATTGCCTAGAACCGAAGTGAGAGCATTGTTGACGCTCGGCCGCATTTCGAGGATGTAGCGGCCAAGCGTGGCGTGCGCTTCAGATTCGGTGGCCACGCGCTCGGCGCGCCGCGCCCGTGCGAGGGTTTCCGCGCGGCGAAGCGCCTCGCCCGCGATGAGCATCAATGTATTCGTCCAGCCGTCTTCCAGCGGGATGACAAGCAGTTGCGGAAAATGATTGTGCAGGGAAAGAGCGGAGCGCTGGTCCTCCGCCACGCAGATAGCCGGCACGGTGAAATCGAGAGCGCTGAGAATTGCGCCGGCATTTCCGTCCCGCATCGGGCCGACGATCACGAGCTCGTAGCCCGGAGGGCTGGCGCGATGCCACACTTCGCTCGAAACGAGCGTAATGGCCGGGACGTGGCGTTCCGCTTGCCAGCGCGCCATCAGGGAGCGGGCAAACTCGGTATCGTCCGAAATAATCAGCACGTTGTGCTGGCTCACTGCGGGGACTTCCTTTCCCAAGTCACGGCTGAAGCGCTTCGGCTTCCTCAATGATCGACAGAAGCCGCTTCGTACTGATGCTCAGATTCACTGCGGCTTCCGTGTTCTTGGCGCGCTTCGATTGTTCCACTCGCCCTTGGAAGTAGGAGACCTCGCTGCGAGCCAGCGCCAAAGCCGATTCAATGCCGGTCGAGTCGCCGGAATGCTTCCGCGCATCGATCGCCATCGCGAGCAGCGCTCGAGCGACAACAGCGCGGCGGAGATCGTCCGAATCCTGGCCCCCCTCGGTGACAAACGCCGCTACCTCCCAGGAAGAGAGTAAGACCTTCGTATTTTTCAAAACGACGGTGGACATCGAACGGCCGCGAGAGGGCGGAGCATCGATCAGCTGTTCCCAGATGCTCTCGAGGCAATTCTCCATTTCGACTTGCGTCGTGGGAGCCATAACCGCATTCGTCTTCGGCTTCGGGGGGACCTTCCCTTCCGCGGAAGGCGATGCGGGCTTGGCTGGGTCACTTCCGGCTTCGGGTGTCGCTTCGGCAGAAGGAGGTTGGTGGGCCAAGGGAACGCCCAGAGCTTGTTCTTCCGACGGCGAAGCTGCGAGATCCCCGTTCGAAGGAGCGGGCTGCTCAGCGGCGACCTCTGATTCGGCTGCCGGCCCAGATGTCTTCGCCTGGCCAGCCAGCGGCTTGGGCGCCAGGGCTTCTTCCAGATCGGCGCGCAAAGCGAGGAGCTGTTCGAAGGCTCGGCTAACCGAATTCTCGGTGTAGTCCTTCTTGTACGGCTGTCGCCAGCTCTCGGAAAACTGGCGCACGCGCGTGAGCGGCTCGGCCGCGGAAAAGCCGGCGCGGCGGCAATCCACAACCTTGACGCCCTGGCTTTCGAGACGGCTCACCGCGTCGACCACCGCTTTCTGGTCGGCATGAAGCAGGAGAATGAAGTTGCGCCGAAGGAGGAAGTTGAATCGGCAGAATGCCACCAGCGCCGCTGGATCGTAGAACAAGGCGCCTGCCGTCTCTTTCAGCAAGCGGCCCTGTTCGAGAAGTCCGCTTTCCAGGAGATCACGCAGGCTCCGGCACTTCTGAACCGATTCCAGAATCTGTTCCAGCGGATGGCACCAATCGAGCGGCGTGGGGTCCGCCGCGGACAACACCGGCTTCAGAATTGTGGCGACATCTTCGAGATGAATTTCATCGTGATAGAGTCGATCCGGCGCGCACAGCGCGAAGTACTGGACAAGGAGAAAATCAATTTTGTCGCGGTCCGCGGCACCCTTGGCCGGCTTCTTCAACTGACGATTGATGAAGGCGCGCAAGCTTTCCTCGCTCGTGTTCAAGGCGTCGGGCAGGAGCTGGCGGAGTTGAAAGGCTTTGATTTTGTCGTCGAGTTCGTCGAGCCAGCGCAGATCGCGGTCGAAGACCTGGCGCGTCGGGCGCGGGGGAGGCATTTCCCCTTCCGGGTGCGGCAAGCGGCCCAAGGCGTACTGCGTGGCGAGCGCTGCATAGATCGGATAAGCGTGCCGCGCCTCCGCCCATCGCGCCGCCAATTCCGCGGGACCTGTTCCAGCAGCCGGCGGGGTCACGGGCGCCATCGTTTCTTCCGGGAGCGTCGTTTTCGAAGTCATCGTTTGATAATCCAATTTCCGACCTCAGCCAGGAAGCGCGCGGCTACGGCCTTCCGCCCGTCGTGATATTGAACGGCGACGACCGAGGCTTCGGCTTCGAGGGAGCCATCGGAATTTTTCACTCTCACCTTGTCATCAAATTCGAGCGGCAGCGTGGAGGCAAACAGAATCTCCATCGGCGTGCCAAATTCGATCAACGTGCTTTCCTTCAACTTTTCTGCTCCGTCCCGCAGCGTTGTCACCTGCACCGGAATGCGCACCGGAGAAGCATCGGGGAACAATTGAGCGAGCTTCGCGACACTTATTTCTCTCGCCGGGAAACAAACAACTCCTGCGTCGCGCGCCAAGATCCTTATCCTTTCGCTGAAGCGGCCCAGGCTGACGTTGGGTGGCCGGAATCGCCTTCTCCCAACAAGCCAGGCCGCGGTTGCGGCGACCCGATTCACCGGGTCGTGGCAAGCCACGACCAACTACACACCAAGCAAAACGAAGGGGAATGCACGGAGAGAGCCAAAATCAAACGTTGATCGGAAGAACTAACTAGCCTCTTTGCCAGGACTTGGAGACGGCCCATTTTGACGAACTTCTCGGGTGTCTCAGCCTGACACATTCGCGTCTCAAATCTCGGGGAAGAACAGGGGTGACTGGCGCAAATCGGGAAAGCTGAAGTGTGTCTCAGGTTGAGTAGATTTTCTCTTCGACGGGCTTTTGCGAAGGCCGCAGAGGGATTTGATAGCGCTTGAGCTTGCGGTACAGCGTGGCCCGGCTGATGCCCAGCATTTTGCCGGCGAGCGCCTTATCGCCTCCGACCTGCTCGAAGACGCGCAGGATCGTCATTCGTTCCATCTCCGCCAGGGCTGTTGTGGAAAGTGCGCCAGAATCCGCCTGCGCAGCGGCTTCCTGTTCGGCGCGGATCGCGGGCGGGAGATCATCGACGTCAATCGTGCGGCGGTCGCCGAGCGCAACGGCACGAGCGATGCAGTTCTCGAGCTCTCGCACATTGCCCGGCCAGTCATATTGCAAAAAGCATTTCATGGTCGCGGGCGTGACCTGGACGCTTTCGCCCGGCGCATAGCGGTCGAGGAAACAATGCGCCAGCATCGGAATATCCGAGCGGCGCTCGCGCAGGCTCGGCAGATGAACGGTCACGACATTGAGACGGAAATACAAGTCCTTGCGGAAGGTGCCGGCTCGATAGGCGGCTTCCAGATCACGATTGGTCGCGGCGATGACGCGCACATCTACACCGACGTGTTCGTTGCTGCCAACCGGGCGCACTTCCTTCTCCTGCAAAACGCGCAGGAGCTTGGCCTGCATCTCGAGAGGGAGCTCGCCAATCTCATCGAGGAATATTGTCCCGCCGTTCGCCGATTGAAACAGACCCGGTTTCGATTTCAACGCTCCGGTGAAGGCCCCCTTCTCATGGCCGAAGAGCTCGCTTTCCATGAGCGTCGGGACGAGCGCGCCACAATCCACGGCGACGAAGGGGTATTGCGCCAGCGCGCCCTTGAAATGGATCGCGCGAGCGACGAGTTCCTTGCCCGTTCCGCTTTCGCCGGCAATCAACACCGGGGTGCGCGTATCCTTGAGTCGCGCGATCATCCGCAGGACGTCCTGGATTTTCGCGGACGATCCTACAATCCCCTCCAGTTGAGAATCCGTGTCAACCCGATCGCGCAGGAACTTGTTTTCATGGACCAACCGCACTTTTTCGGCCATGCGCTGGAGGAGGAGCCGCAGTTTTTCGACGCGGAAGGGCTTTTCGATGTAGTCGTAGGCCCCGAGTTTCATGGCATCCACTGCGGACTCGATGGACCCGTGTCCCGTCATAATGGCAATTTCTGAGTTAGGTAGGAGTTTCTTGATTTCGCGCAGCAGCTCCACGCCGGAGAGATTCGGCAGCTTCAGGTCCGTGACAATTATCTCCGGCGCTTCCGTTTCGATTCGGGCCAAGGCGGCTTCGGCGGTTTCCGCTTCGGTACAGGCAAACCCCAAAGAAGCGCCGATGGTCATGCACAGGCGGCGAATACTTTGCTCGTCGTCCACGATCAGGAATCGAATCTTCAGGTCATCATTCATAATCTTCCCGTCTTTCCCATTCCCCAAGGAAACCCGCGCAGATGAAACGGCTCTGGCATGGAACGGATTACCCGTGTCATTTGCGAATTCCCGCGGCCGCGACGGGCACTGCAGCGGCGACCATCGGCAGGCGCACGACAAACGTGCAGCCTGCGCCGTCCGGATTGTTGTAACAGGACACTTCACCGTGATGCGCGCGCACGATGCCATAGCAGATGCTAAGGCCAAGCCCGGTTCCCTTGCCGACTTCCTTGGTGGTGAAAAATGGCTCGAAGATTCGATCGGGGTGGGAAATGCCCGGCCCGTTATCGCGGAAGCGGACTTCAATACAGCCGTTGTTCCGCGAGCTTTCCACCTCGATGCGCCCGCGCCGCCGCGTCTCCTGAACCGCGTCAAAGGCGTTGTTCAGGATATTCAGGAAGACTTGCTGCAATTGATGGGCATCGCCAATCACGAGCGGCAAGCTCTCGTCGAGCCGCGCGATCACGTCGATGTCCTGATTCGAGAAATCGTAGGTGCGAAGCTTCAATGTCTGCTGCAGGATCAAATTGACCTGGACCGGCTCCCGCTGCGCCGGCATCTGCCGGGCGAAGCTCAGGAGGTTCTGCACGATCACCTTGGTCCGCTGCGCTTCCTGCAGAATGACGCGGAGCTCCTCTTTCGCCGCATCCGGGAGGTCCGGGTTCTCGAGCAGAAGATCCGTAAACCCAAGAATCGCCGCCAGAGGATTATTCACCTCGTGGGCGACGCCGGAAACGAGTTGGCCCACGGCCGCCATTTTTTCGGTGTGCATCAGCTTGGCCTGCAGATCGGCGGCGTCGGTGATGTCGGTCATTACCACGACAATGCTGTTGATGTTGGCCTGCTCATCCCGCATCGGGCACAGGCTCACCGAAAATTGACCGGCTCGGCCGTCGTCGCGGCGCAGGGGAACTTCGAGGTTATCCACCGGCGCACCGTTGAGCGCGCGGCCCAGGGCTTCCGCGAACAGCGGGCGCCCGGCGGAAGGAACAAGCTCGACCAAAGGGCGGCCCAGCAGGTTTTCCTCGCTGTAGCCGGCTTCCCAGCACCGCTGGTTGGCGTAGCTCACCAGCCCTGCCGTGTCGAGGACCAGAATCATGCTCTGCGTGTTGTTCAGAATGTTTTTGTTGAAGTCGCGCTCTCGCTGCAGCTGGGCCTGGAACATCTTCTGTTCGGTGATATCAAGCATCAAGCCACGATACTGCACGACGTTCCCATGTGCATCGCGCACCGCGAGAAGATTCTGCAGTGTGTATACGATCGTTCCATCCTTCCGGCGAACGACTTCCTCGTGATTGCGCAGGATGCCCTTCTTTTCGACTTCTTCGAGGCAGCTCCGGCGGCGGTCCGGTTGAAGACAGAGCTGGTCGAAGAGATTCACGCGCAGCAATTCCTCGTAGCTGTCGTAGCCGAGCATTCGCACGAGCGCTTGATTCACTTCCAGGAATCGGCCCTCGGGGGTGCAAAAGAATAGACCTTCCTGAATGTTGTCGAAAAGCTCGCGATATCGGCGCTCGAGCTCTTGCCGGTCGGTGATGTCCTTGAGCACGTGGATGGTGCGAGGCTCTTCTTCGGGGCCGCCGCGCAGACGAGAGGTCGAAACGAGATAAACCCGCTCCTGCGCGGTATGAATGTAATCTTCTTCAACGACGCTGCGGTTGCGGCAGAACGGGCAGGCGGAGGCGCTCGGGGCGCCGCCCAGCTCGCGGACCGCCTCGATTTCGCGGCCGATCAGACTGAACAGCGGCACGCCCAGGAACTCTGCAAGCGCGCGGTTAACCCGTAGAATCACGTTTTTCGCGTCGTGCACCACTATGAAGTCGGTGATGGCGTCAAAATCTTCGACCCACTGCTTTCGGGACTGCTCGATACGGGAAAATAGGCGCGCGTTCTCGAGCCCGACGGAGGCGTGGCTCGCCAACGCTTCTAGCAAATGCCGGTCGGTATCGGAAAGTTCTCCGTGAAGATCTGCGAGGCACAGCGTGCCCTGCAAATCGTCTTCGCTGCTTGAGAGCGGGACGAGAACGATCTCGGACCAGCCAAGGGCTCCCGCGAGAGTGCGGCCCAGCAGTTTCGCCGCCGGCGCCTCCGTGATCCCTCCCGAACGGCCGCTGCAGGCCGCGGCGCGTGTCAGCGCGGTCATCAGCCTTTGCTTGTGCGCAAGGCTCAGTTTCGCGCTTGCACCGACTAGGGAATCTATCTCCCGCTCTTTGCCGCGCGCCAGGACAACCAGGCCGGCACGAGCGCCGAACAATTTGGCCGCGTGAGACGCGAACCTTCGGACAAACTCGATGGGGCCTAAGGAGGGCTTGAGTTCCCGGATGGAGGCAGAAAACTGCTCGAGTAACGTTTCGAAAGATCTTTCGAGACGATTCGGTACCTCGCGAATTTGGCTTCCAGCACGCATGGAGAACTTGGGGCTTTGCGCGCGTCCCGCGGTATCAATCTCCCAATCACGTTAAGACGCCATCTCAATTTGAGTCAAGGAAACCCGCCGGGGCTAGTGTTGAATCGGGCAATCGAGACACTGGCTCATGTGTCGCAAGGTGAGACCCGGAGACCGGATATACGGGGTAGTTGAGACAAAGCGCCCTTGGAACCTCTCTGCGAAAGTGGCGCCTCACCCAGCCTATCCACCAAAGAATCAGGCAATTGGCACTGCTTCGCGCGCCTTCCGAAACCATTCCCAAATGCTGACTGCACTGGCATCGGCCTTGCATTTTCTTCATATCAGTTTTTCTCTCGGTGGAGGCGACGACTATATGTCATGGACATGGAGAACTTGGAGCATGGGGATGGCGTTGGTTCTCGCCGGGCTGCTTGGGATGCCGCCATGCGTGCATTCCCAGGACGCTGCCCAAGAGAAGCGCAAGGCGCGGTCGAAGGTAATGCCGGAATACCCGGCGTTAGCTAAGCAGATGAACGTTACCGGGAAAGTGAAGATTGAAGCGGTGATCACGCCCGACGGCCGAGTGATCAACACGCGCGTAATCGGCGGCAGCCCTTTGCTGGTGAACGCGGCTATCGACGCGCTCAAGAAATGGAAATTCGAGCCCGGGCCAAACGTAACTACTGAAACCTTGGAATTTGAATTCAAGGATCCTTCGAGCAACTAAGCGTCAAGCGGAACGGCAGAGGTTCGTCGCTCGCTCGGGGTGTGGAGGGGATTTGCGATGACGATTGGGAAGAAGCTCTACTTTGGATTCGGCGCCATCCTGGCGCTCATGCTGCTGCTCTACGGAATCAGCGCCCTCACCATTCTGCGCGAGCACGGAGCAAGAGCCAATGCGGCCGCGACTCTGACCGATGTGCAGACTCTCGAAAGTCTGCGCTTCCAGATGATGCAGAACCGGCTGTTCCTCCGAAATTACCTGCTCAGCGGCGACCTGCGGGACGAAGACAAGCTAAACAAAGGGTTCACTGAGCTGGAACAGCTCGTTCAACAAGGGCAAGCCAAGTCGGAAGAAGAAGTCCTCCGCAAGACACTCAGCCAGGTCGAAGAATCCGAAAAGAATTGGATTGAAAACTTTGCCAAGCCGCTGATGGCCAAGAGGCACCAGGTGGACTCGGGCGATGCGACCGTCTCCGATCTTCAGATTTTCTATCTTCAGCACGATCCGGCTTCGGAGGTGTCCAAATCCACTTCCATGCTGGATGATGCCAGCCGGACCATTCGCAAGAACCTGGATGATTCAAACAGCTCGGCCGCATCCGCAACAACGATCAGCACCACCCTCAGCTCGGTGGGCACCCTCCTGGCGATTGGCTTGGGACTTGTGATCGCCTATTACACCGCCAAATCCATCACCAACCCGCTGCAGCATCTGATCTCGGTTTTCCGAGAAATAGGCGAAACCGGTAACCTGGACCAATCCATTGAGATTCGCCGCGGCGATGAAGTCGGGCTCCTCGCGGACAACTTCAACAAGATGATGGCGCACTTGAAGGAGATGGCTGCCGTTTCCGCCGCCATTGCGGAAGGCAATCTGAACGTCACTCTCCAGCCTCGGTCGCAGCATGACACGATGGCCAACGCCTTCATGCGAATGACGGACGGACTGCACGAACTCGTGCGGCAGGTCCGCGACAGCGCCTCACAGGTGGCCAGCGGCTCGAGCCAGATGGCCAGCTCGTCCGACGAATCCGCGAAAGTGAGCGTCCAGGCCGCTTCCGCCATCGACGAAGTGACGAGCACGATGCACGAAATGAGCATCAACGTGCAAAACGTCGTCAAGAACACGCAGATGCAGGCCTCGAGCGTCTCGGAGACTTCCGCGTCGATCGATCAAATGGTCGCTTCCATCCAGCGCGTGGCGGATACCTCGAAGATCCTGCTGGACATCTGCCAGCGCTCCCGTGAGGAAGTCGAAGCCGGCATCACCACGATGGACAAGACAACCGACGGCTTGAACCGCACCAGTGCTGCGATTCAGGCTTCGGCAGAGATCATCAGTATCCTCGGACGGCGCGCCGATGACATCGGCAAGATCATCGAAGTGATCGACGACCTCGCCGAGCAGACGAACCTGCTGGCCCTGAATGCCGCCATCGAAGCGGCACGCGCCGGCGAGCACGGACTCGGATTCGCCGTCGTGGCCGAGGAAGTCCGCAAGCTGGCGGAGAAATCCACGCAGTCGACGAAAGAAATTTCCGATCTCATCCAGGGCATCCAGAAAGAAGCGCGGGAGGCCGTCGAGAACATGGAGAAGAGCACCTCCATGGTTCAGGAAGGGCTGTTGCTCGGCAATGACTTGAACACGGCGCTCGGCAAGATCTCGAACGTGGTGACCGAAGTCTATAAGTTCGCCCAGGAGATCGGAGGGGCCACCACCGAGCAATCGCACGGCTCTTCGCAGATAGCCAAGGCAACTTCGCGCCTCACCGAAATCACCCAGGAAATCAACTCGTCTGTGGAGGAGCAGGCCTCCGGCGCCCAAGCAGTCGTTCGTGCGATGGAGAAGATGCGTGAACTCGTGCAGCAATCCACTTCGAGTTCGACCGAGCTGGCGGCCGCTGCCGAGCAGATGTCGAAGCTCTCACGCGTGCTGCTGGATTCGATGGATCGCTTCATCCTGGATAAAACGCGAGGCGACGGGTTCCATTCGCCTTCGCGGCGGCACGCACCTGCTTCCGGACGTGTCGCCGCCGATCGCTACGCCGAGGTGACGCGGTCCTGAACGTCGCGGAGAGGGCGCATGGATAAGGATCTCCAGCTCGTCGGTCTTCGAATCGGAAGGGAAACGTTCGGACTTCCGATCTCGATGGTCCGCGAAATTGTGCGTGTGCCTGAGATAACTGCGGTCCCCAACGCGCCTGACTACATCGAAGGCGTCATCAACCTCCGCGGCCGGATTATCCCAGTTGTCGATTTGCGAAAGCGTTTCGGCGAAACGGATATCACACTGAACAAGAAGAATCGGATTGTCGTGGTCGAAATGGCCGACCGGCTCGTGGGATTGATCGTTCATGCAGCCTCGGAGGTTCTGAAGATCCCGCCCTCCGAGATCGAAGCACCGCACAACTTATTCCAAGAAGGCGAGCTGGATTACGTGACTGGGGTGGGGAAACTGAAGGGTCGGCTGGTTATTCTGCTTGATCTCCACAAGGTCTTGAGGCGCGGCGAACTGCGGCGTCTCGACGAGGTGGCCGACGTAATGGCGGCGGTCCCGGCCGGCGGAGTGACACCCGGGCGCTGACGAGAATCCCGGAGAGATGACGACTAACGAAAATGTCCACACTTGCAACGCAGATCCCGCTTACCGACGCCGAACTCAAACTTCTGCAAACTCTTGTGTATCAAGAGTGCGGCATGTATTTCGACGAACGCCGCACGCACTTCCTGCGTGACCGCCTGCAGCGCCGTCTGAAGACCTGTCAGATTGATTCCTTCTACAGCTACTACCGATTGCTGACCAGCAGTGAAGGCAAGAAAGAATTGGCGGCGCTGGTCGAGAACCTGACCGTCAACGAGACAAGTTTCTTCCGGATCAAGCCTCAGCTCGAGCTATTCCAGAAGAGAGTCCTCGAGGACCTCCTGCATCGCAAACAGGAGCGCCGCGATTGGTCCCTGCGGGTGTGGAGCGCCGGCTGCTCCACCGGACAAGAGCCCTACACTCTTGCGGTCATGATCTGCGACGCGTTGGCTTACTACTATCTGCGCAATCCGCTGCCCTTTGAAATGCCCACGCCCAAGCCTCTGATCCCGCCGCCGTGGAAGGTGGAGATCTTAGCTTCCGACATCAGCTATTCGGCGCTCCTCACTGCGGGCCAAGGCATCTACTCCGAAAGCCAGATGGAGCCCGTCGAATACACCTGCCGGCTCCGCTATTTCGATCGCGCGAGCGATAAGTACATCGTGAAGCCGGCGCTGAAGAGCCTGGTCCAATTCGACTTCCATAATCTGAAGACGGAGTATCTGCCGCAGCGCAACGACATCATCTTCTGCCGCAACGTAATGATCTACTTCGATGAGGCCGAGCAAAAACGCATGATCGAAAAGTTTTACCGCTGTCTGAATCCGGAAGGCTATCTCTTCGTCGGCCACGCTGAAAGCCTCTTCGGCCTGACAACGAAGTTCCGCATGATTCACGACAACAACGCGACGGTTTACCAGCGGATCGAGGGGCCAGCGTGAACTTTTTCTCCGACGAACGCGCCGCCGAGCTTCGCGAGATTTTCTTCGAAAGCGCCGAGGAGCTCCTCCAAGCCATGAACGATTCCGGCATGGCGCTCGAGGAACGCCCGGACGACAAAGAAAGCATCCGACGGGTGCGTCGGGCAGTTCACACCCTAAAGGGAGATTCGGCCGCCTGCGGCTTTCGCGAGCTGAGCGAGCTCGCACATGAGCTCGAGGATGTCCTTACCCCGGAATTGGTGGCTTCGAAGAGCGGCGCGCTCGCGGAAGTGGTTCTCACCGCCGCCGACACATTTCACGCCATGCTCGCCGCGTATCGCGGCAACATGCAGCCGCCCGCCGGAGGCGCACTTCGCGAACACATCCATCGCCTCTTGAACAAGCCGGCTTCAGACGCACAGTCCGCAAAGCCCGAGGCGCTCTTCGAATGGACGGAGTACGAGCGGCTGATGATCGCCGAAGCCATTGGCCGGAAGGAAACAGTCTATTACATCGCGGTGCGCCTTAACCCGGACAATCAGATGCCGGCGCCGGCCGTCCAACTTGTGCGTCAGGCCCTCTCGGCGGCGGGCAAGATTCTGGCCATGCGGCCTGAAGATGGCGTCCTGATAAAGGAGTTGTGGCAGGTCGAAGCGGCCCTTTCCAGTACGCATGCCCCGGAGTGGATTAAAAAGAAGTGCCACATCCCTTCGGTGGTGACGGGAGTCGTCGTCGAGATAGCCCAGGAACCGGAAGACGGGCATCGCGATTTGCTGGATATCTTGCTCGAATCAGAAGCCGCTGCCGCATCCGCAGTCGTGCATGGCCCAGCAGAAGCGGCGCCTGGGGCTGAAGAAGGCGAAGGATTTGCCGGAACGAAGAGCCACGCCGGAGGCGCGGCGGCCGCACTCGCGGAAAATACGTTGCGGGTTGATACCACTCGGATTGACACGGTGATGAACTTGGTGGGTGAGCTCATCATCGGGAAATCGATGCTGCACCGCACGATCGATGAATTCCAACGCCGATATGCCAAGGATCCTCTACGCGGGAAGTTCGCCGACGCGCTGGCGTTCCAATCGCGTGTGCTGGGGGATTTGCAGAAATCGGTGATGAAGATTCGCATGGTGCCGGTAGAGCAGCTCTTCCGGCGTTTCCCTCGCATCGTCCGCGATGTCGCCAAGCAACGGAACAAGGAAATTGTCATCGAAATCGCGGGACAGAACACCGATCTCGACAAGAGCATCCTCGACGCGCTTGCGGAGCCTCTCGCGCATCTCGTGCGCAACGCGGCCGACCACGGCATCGAGCCCACCCCGGAGCGAGTGGCGGCAGGCAAGCCTGCCCGCGGCACAATCAAGCTGAACGCCTACCACCAGGGCAATCAGGTGGTGATCGAAGTTTCGGATGACGGCCACGGGCTCGATCGTGAAAAAATTGTTCGCCGGGCAATCGAGCGCGGCATCGTCAGCGCGGAGGAAGCGAAGCACCTGAATGAAACGGAAGCGCTGCATCTGATCTTCAAGCCGGGATTAAGCACCGCCGATGAGGTCACCGAGATTTCCGGGCGCGGCGTGGGTATGGATGTCGTGCACACGGTGCTCGAGAAACTGAAAGGCTCGATCACCCTCGAGAGTGAGCCCGGAAAAGGCGCAACGTTTCTCCTGATGGTGCCACTGACCCTCGCGAGCATCCAGGCGCTCCTATTCCGGGTAGGCGGCCGGCTCTACGCAGTCCCGCTCGCATCGGTCGTGGAAATTACGCGAGTCACTGAACCGGAGATTCATCGTGTGGACCAACGAGAGGTGCTTCGCCTGCGCAACCAGATCCTGACGCTGGTCCGTCTCGATCGCCTGGGAACTGGCCAGCCAGCGGATCCGAGCGGCAAGAAGCAATATGTCGTTGTGATTGCTCAGGGCAGCCGGAAGTTCGGGCTGATAGTGGATAGCTTGATGGGCGAAGAGGAACTGGTCATTAAGGCGCTCGAAGACCAGCTCGTGGCGTCCGAACTCGTGAGTGGCGCTTCGATTCTGGGCGACGGGACGGTGGTGTTGATTCTAAACGTGGCCGCGTTGGTCACGCGGCTTGGGCGACTCCAGCCCCTGGGAGCCATCGCATGAGCGAACCAGTCCGTGTCCTGGTAGTGGATGATTCGGCGCTCATGCGGAAACTGATTCCGCAGGCGTTGAAACGAGACTCCTCGATCGAGGTGGTAGGGACCGCGATGGATGGCTCGTTCGCGCTGAAAAAGATCGAAGAGCTCAGGCCACACGTGGTAACGCTCGATCTCGAAATGCCGCGCATGGACGGAATCGAGACGCTGCGAGAGATCATGCGGAATCATCGCGTGCCGGTCATCGTCGTCAGCGCTCAAACGGCCGAAAGCGCAAAATCGACAATGAAAGCCCTGGCCCTCGGCGCCTTCGATTTCGTAGCCAAGCCGCAAGACGCGGCTTCGGGTCACCTGGAAGAAATCGCAGCGGAACTGGCGCTGAAAATCAAGGTGGCGGCGGCCGCCGGCGTTCCGAAGATGGTCATCACCGTGCCGATGGCGCGGAGAAAATCGCCGCGCGCGCCGAAAACTTCGCAGCGGCCCACCCGGGTTGTTGCGCTCGGCGTCTCGACAGGCGGCCCAAACGCACTGCAGTACTTGTTTTCACAGCTCCCGGAGGATTTTCCTGGCTGCTTGCTGGTGGTACAGCACATGCCCGAAGGATTCACGGAAATGTTTGCGCGAAGGCTCGATGAATGTTCACCCATCGAGGTGAGGGAGGCGCAATCGGGTGACCTGCTGGTGGCGGGTCGCGCACTGATCTGCCCGGGTAATCGTCACTTGAAGGCGCGGCGCTTGCCGCAAGGGGATATCGCGGTGCTCGCCGATCTGCCACGAGTGAACGGGCATCGCCCCTCGGTCGACGTGCTGTTTCATTCCGTGGCCAAGGAATTCGGCCACCAAGCAATTGCGGTCCAGATGACGGGCATGGGTGATGATGGCGCCGAAGGCATGGGCGCGGTGAAGGCTGCGGGGGGCATCACTCTTGCACAAAGCCTGGATACGTGCGTGGTTGACGGCATGCCCCGGGCCGCCATCGATCGTGGATATGTTAACCGCGTCATTCCGCTGCCCACTCTGGCGAGTGTGCTCCAGGCGAACTGCGCCGCGGAACGCCCGCAAGCTGAGCCGGCCGGGGCGCCAACCGAATCCGAGATCCTGGAAGGTATTCGAGGAATTCGAAGGAGATAGTTATGAAACAGTTCGAACCATTGAAACGAAAGAAAGACGACAAGCCCGTCCGTTACCTGGTGGTGGACGACTCCGTCTTTGCGCGCAAGAGCCTCGCCAAAATGATTGAGGCCTTTGGCGGCGAACTGGCTGGCGAAGCCGGCGACGGATGCGCCGCCATCACCGAATACTCGCGCACACAGCCGGACATCGTCCTGATGGACATTACCATGCCGCAGATGGAGGGAATCGAGGCGGTCGAGCGAATCGTCCGCGAACATCCGGAGGCGCGCATCGTGATGGTCTCTTCCGTCGGCTATCAGGACAATATCCTCGCGGCCTTGCAAAAGGGCGCGCGGCATTTCGTGCAAAAGCCGGTAAAGCCGGATGCTCTATACGAGATTATCCGCTACGTTCTGAGCGACGACGGAGTGGCCACACCGGTGGGTGCCGAAGGAGACGCCTAGTCATGAAGATGGAATTGATTCAGCCGTTCGTCAACGCGATGGACGCTGTCTTGGCCGAAACTCTGCAATCGTCACCCAAGATAGTCGACCTGACGATGGAGGAAGAAGGCTACCGGCGGAAGGGTCTGGCTGCCCTGATCCAAATTCGCGGCGAAATTGAGGGTCGAATCATCCTCGACATGGAGGGACGCACTGCCGCCCAAGTTGCCAGCATACTTTCCGGAAGCGAAGTCGAGGAATCGGAGGACATCGTTCGCGAAACCGTCTGCGAATTAGCCAATATGGTGATCGGCAATGCGGTCACGCTGCTAAACGATCGCGGCTTCCGCTTCAAGGTTTTTCCGCCCGAAGTGCACCAGCTCGAGCAATGCGAAAAAGCGGGTCAAGACTCCGAAGCGCTGATCCTTTGCTTCGAAACTGAAGGCGGAAACGTCTACATGAACATCGCGATGCGTTATTTGAAGCGGCGCAGCCGCGAGCGAGCGACGGTCCCAGCGGCCTAACTGAACGTTCAGGCGGGAAGCCTGGCCTTCAGTGTTCCTTAAGAAATTCACCCGGCTTCAGGTATTCGATTCCGTTCCGGAACAGCCCCGCCGTAGGAATTTCCTCCGAATGCACCACCCGCGCAGCGACGAAGATGTTGGCGGAGCCCTGCGTGTAGGGAACCGCAATCTCAATGCGCGTCGGAGGCATATATCGCTTGCGGCTGCGAAAACTCAGTCCAAAGGACGAAATCTCTTCGCAGACAGCCAGTTCATCGTCAGCGCCGGCTTGGCGCACACAGGCGGTTAGTCGCGCTTTCAGTCTTACGGCCCTCCTTCTTTCGCCGAGCGTCCCCTCGGGCGTGGTCTGAACCCGGGTTGCGTGTCCATTTCCTCGAGCCTTTGCCTTCTTCAGATCCTCATGAGGAGCCTGTGCCCAGATGCTCGGGACGCCGCAGGTCTTGCAGAGGCGTGCGATGCATCGATTCGATTCAAAGCCGGCCAGCTCGAGCTCATTCAGATAAATCACTTCGCGGCCTCCGCAGTAGGAGCATTCGAGCAGCATCCGCGCAACTGCTTCTTGAGAGTCCGCAATCGGGGGGAATTCCACTCCCCAGAGATCATTTTCGGTTTCCATCAGCGACACGCCATAGACATAGCCTTCTTCCTGATGGCCGAATTGGCCGATGATCTTCACAGGTCCATGGCGGTGCGATTCGTGAGGCGCCTTCCGGCGAACTTGCATTTGCTGGCCAGCCTCAAGCAATCGGTTTAGCACGACGACCGCGCCGTGCTGGCTGATCAGCATTGTACGGGCTGGTTCCTTGAAAGTTCGCCCTTCGCTGTCGGTGCCTTCCGCTTCCAGAAATAGCGTCAGGCACACGCGATCGCTACGCCGCGTTCCAGCAACGGACATCGAGCTGCCTCCCCGAATGAGAAAACCGCGTACCAATGAGCCTAGCACACAGGTGCGATCCGCCGGGCGTCGCGCGGGTGCGATGTTCGTGGGATTCAACAGCAAAGCACAACAGAAAGATACGAGAACCGCGGAAATGATCGGCTGCCTCACGAATCCGGGGTTCACTCGCGAGGCTTTGCTATAATCGGCCGCCGGACAGGGAGGAAGTTCCGCATCTTTTACAGGCCTCTGATTCCCTTCCCGGAGGCCGCCGGATTCGCTCCCAAGAGCTGGCGAAGGCAGCGCAAATTGCCCGAACCTGGAATTCGAGTCCTTCCGATAAAAGGCATTCCGGAAATTCATCCTGGAGACAATCTGGGCACGATCCTCGCCGAAGCCCTTCAGCAGGGCGGAATCCGGGTGGCGGAATCGGATGTCTTTGTGATCGCGCAGAAAATCGTGTCGAAGGCGGAAGGGCGAATCGTGCAACTCGACTCGGTCAAGGCCTCAGAAAAGGCAAGACACTGGGCGGATGAGTATCGCAAGGACGAGCGTCTTGTCGAGCTGGCTTTGCAAGAGTCGCGGCGAATCATCCGCATGGAGCGGGGGGTTCTGATCGTCGAGACGCGTCACGGTTTTGTCTGTGCCAACGCGGGCGTTGACGCGTCCAACACTCCGCCCGGCACTGCCACTCTCTTACCTGAAGATCCGGACCGCACGGCGCGTGAACTGGCGGCCGAATTTTCGACAACCTTCGGAGTCCCGATCGCTGTGATTATCTCCGATACTTTCGGGCGTCCCTGGCGCGAGGGACTTACGAACGTGGCGATCGGAGTCGCAGGTATTGCGCCCCTGATTGATTACCGAGGGCAGAGAGATTCGTCGAACCGGCCGCTGCAGGCCACGGTCATTGCCCTCGCCGACGAATTGGCCTCTGCCGCCGAACTGGTGATGGGGAAATTGAACGGCGTTCCGGCTGCGGTCGTCCAGGGATTTCAATACCGCTCGCGTGAAGGATCGGGACGCAATCTCTTGCGGGCGCCCGACCAGGATCTTTTTCGCTAGCGCCATGCTCGACGGTGGACAAGGCGTTCAACGGGGCTGTAAGATCAAAAATCAGTTCGACAGATGAGCAGAACTGACGCCACAAGGAGCGCGGGCACTCATGCGACTCGTCACCTTTGAAGATGCAGCACATCGTCGACGGATCGGCGCGGTGACGCCCGACGGCTCCGTCGTGGATCTGAATCTGGCCTATGCGGTGTATTTGCGGGATGTCGAGCGCGAAGGCACGTATCTGCGAATGGCCGACGCTCGCCTACCCTCCGAAACGCGGCAATTCTTTGAAGGCGGCGACCCCAGCCTCGAAGCCGCGAAACGAGCGGTCGACTTTGCAGCGGAAGCGGGAAACGAAACCGCAGGCCCGGCGGGTGAACGAGTCGTCTACCCACTCAACGAAGTGAAGCTGCGCGCCCCGATTGCGCCGCGAAAATTTTTCCATACCGCCGGGAATTTCCGCGAGCATCACGAAGAAGCGGAGAAAGCGGGCTTCTCGCACCCGGTCCTTCCCTGGATCGTCTTCTTTCAAAATGTCGATGCCGTCATCGGCCCGGAGGAGCCGGTGATTTACCCGGACCACCTCACCGAAGAGCTGGATTACGAGCTCGAGCTCGCGGTCGTTTTGAAAAAAGCTGGAAAGCACTTCTCGGTGGACGAAGCCAAGGACTACATCGGTGGATATGTGATCTTCAACGACGTGACAGCGCGCGATATCCAGCGGCGGGAGATGAAATCGGGAGTGTTCAGTTTCTGCAAGGGCATCGACAGTTTCTGCCCGCTCGGGCCTTGGATTGTTACCGCCGACGAAATCCCCGACCCGCACAATCTGGCGATGGAGCTGCGCGTGAACGGCGAGGTCCGCCAGAGATCGCACTCGAAAAAGATGTCCGTGAAGATACCGGAGATCATCGCTCATTATTCGCCGATGGGCTACAGCGCCGGCGACGTGGTTTCCACCGGCACAGTTTCGGGCGTCGCGGCTTTCAGCGGCGATCCCAAAGCGTTGTATTTGAAGCCGGGGGACGTAATGGAATGCGAGATCGAGAGAATCGGTGTCCTCAGAAATCCGGTCATCTCCTGGAAGCGAGCCTACGGTGAAAAAATTCCAGCGGTTGTCGGAGCAGCGCGGTAGTTCTCGATGTCAAGCGGCGACAATAACAAGGTATGGGTCAGTCCGCTGAATCATCAGCCCGGAGTGTGCTCGCCGATTCGAACAAAGCAGCCGGTGAGCTTCTACGATACAACGCTGCGCGACGGCGAGCAGACTGTCGGGGTCGTTCTTGATCCACAGCAAAAACTGGAGCTGGCACGCCAGATCGACGGACTCGGGATCGGCCGGATCGAGGCCGGCTTCCCACGCGTCTCTTCGGAAGACGGTGAAGCTATCCGGCTGATCTTGGAAGCAAATCTCCGAGCAGAAATATGGGGATTTGCGCGCGCAGCCCGTGCGGACTTGGACGAACTCGCGCGCCTCGGCCTAAGGTTCGCGGTGATCGAAGTCCCCACCAGCGATATCAAACTCAAAGCTTACGGAATTCCTCGCGAAGAAGCGATGCGGCGCGCTGCCGACGCCGTGACCTACGCGAAGAAGAACCGCCTCTATGTGGCCTTCTTCCCGGTCGATGCCACTCGCGCAGATCTCGATTTTTTGAAGGCCATCTATCATGCCGCGCTCGACGCCGGGGCGGACGAAGCAGTCATCGTAGACACAATCGGAGCTTGCGGCCCCGAAGCCGTCGAATACCTCGTCGGTGAAGTACGCCAATGGCTCGGAGACGAAATCCCGCTGCACTTCCATGGGCACAACGATTTCGGCCTGGCGACGGCATGCGCCGTGGCCGCAGTGCGAGCCGGCGCCAACTGGATCCAAGGAACGATCAATGGGATGGGCGAGCGCGCCGGAAACGCCGACCTGGGCGAAGTGGCTCTTGCGCTCCAATGCTTGTATGACGCACCGGTTGCTCTCAACCTCGGCAAAATTCGCGAAGTCTCACGAGCCGTCCGCGAAGCTGCGCGCTACGACCTCGAGCCCTGGAAGCCGGTGGTCGGAGAAAATCTTTTTGTCCGCGAAAGCGGCACTGTGGCCAGCCAATTCCACATTCCGGAGGCAATCGAGCCTTTTTCCGCGGAGCTTGTGGGCGCGCGCCGGGAGATCGTTCTTGGGAAGAAGAGCGGCCTTGACAGCGTCGTATTAAAGGCCAAGGAACTCAGCCTGGAAATCCCTGAATCGCGACGCCAAGCTGTTCTAGCCGCCGTGAAGAACAAGGGCATCGCCGCTCGTAGATTGCTCACGGACGCTGAGTTCGAGCAAATCGTCGAGCAGGTTTGCCACGAATAGCCGGCGAGTCCGCTGACCAAGCTTCAACTCTCTTCTCCAATTCTTCTTTGGAACGACTCCACCTGTCTCAGGCTGCCTCTTGCTATAGAATGAAGAACGAAACGCTTGCGGCGGCGGCGCGCCGCAGCGGGGGAGACTCCGATGGACCGCGCTTACTTTTACTCCATCATGAACGGCGAGGGAACGCTCGATTACGAAATCTACCTGAACACGAAGGCGCTTCTCTCCTGCCAGAAAGATTTCAAGGACTTCTGCAATCAGGATGAATTGCAGTTCCAGGTCGTTCACCAGGTCGAGGAGATGTGGATGAAGCTGATTGGCTACACGCTTCTCGATATTGACGACTATCTGCAGCAGGAGAACACCAACCGCGTGCTCACTCTCTTTCGCCGGGTGCATATCGCGTTGAGGCTGATGACCGAGCAACTCGCATTGCTCGAAACCATGTCTCCGAGGGAATATCAGGAAATTCGGCTGCGCCTTGGGAACGGCAGCGGGCAGGAATCTCCCGGATTTCGTGTGATTCTGCGAATGCACCCGTATATTTGGAATTCGTTCAAAACCTTTTATCTGGAAAACCGCGGGAAGACCATCGAGAAGATCTACAACTCCGGCTATTCGCATGGCGACGCTTATGTGGTCGCCGAAGCCCTCGCGGAATTCGATGAGCTTTTCCAGCGATTCCGCTACGTGCATCTGCAGCTCATCCAACGAAGCATTGGCTTGGGATCGAAATCGCTGAAGGGCCGATCGGTCGAGTTGTTAAACGAAGGATTGCGCCATCGGTTCTTCCCTGATTTGTGGGACATCCGCCACCAGATGACGGATTCCTGGGGCGCGCAATACGGTCAGGTCCGCGATTCCATCAGCGGACATTAGCCCGCCACATCGCAGTTCGGTACCGCCGCGCTAGCGTCGAAAGTGTGGCAGGACCGCCTCACCAAACAGCCGCGCCTGTTCCGTGCGGTCATCTCCCCAAATTTCGAGGAGAATATGGCTGCATCCGGCAGCGCGATACTCTTCGATGCGCGCGATGCAATCCTCCGGCGTGCCTGCAATCGGACAGATTTTCTCGAGGACTTCATCCGTGACCTCGCGGGCCGCTGCTTTCCGCCCTCCTCGTTCCATCGCATCTGCAATCGGCTTGATTTCTTCAAACGTCAGCCCCGCCTTTTGCAGCAAGACATCCGCCGAACCGCGGATGTTCTGCACTTTGTTCGCCAGGTACATCGCCGCCATTTCGCGCGCGCCTTCTTTACCCTTCTTGCGGTCCTTATGGATGCTGCCGACGATGACGGAGCCAAGGTCTAAGCTCGCGGGATCTCTTCCTGCGTTCCGCGCGCCTTCGAGCATGACCTCGCGCGAGTAGCGAACGAACGCCGGGGTCGTGATACTGGCCGTCAAGAGCCCATCGAAATGGGAGCCGGCCATCCGCTGCAGAACGGGACCGGTGGCGCCAATATAGGTCGGGACGCGAAACCTTTGAACATGCGCGTCACTGCGCAGCGGAGGAATCTGCGCCGAGAAGACTTTGCCTTCGTATTTGAACTCTTTGCCGCTCAGGGCTCCCTCGACGATTTCGATGCTTTCACGCATCACGGTTGCAGGGCCTGCATCTTTGCCGGTTTCGCCTTCGCCGATTTCCTTCATGAACATTTTCGAAGCCCCGAGGCCAAGCAGGAACCGTCCTTCGCCAGCCGTCTCTTGCAAGACGCGGGCCTCCATTGCGATCTGCACCGGATGGCGTGTATACGGCGAAATGATCCCCCAACCTATGCCGATTTTCTTTGTTTCCCGCGCCGCGATCGCCGTAATGGACGTGGAAGAGCGCGCCTCCATCGAATGCTTGCGCCACCAGGGATAGGCTTCCGCAAGCCAGAATGTGTCAAAGCCGGCCCGTTCGCACGCATGAGCCATCCGCACCGTCTCCTCGACAGGCTCCATGCTGAGTTGCAAAACTCCAATTCGAAAAGGAACGCCCATGACTGGTCTTGATGTCCTTTTGACGCAGAGTCGCTAAGGATTCGTCCAGGAATGCTCCAGCCCTTTAATCAGCGCCCACATCGACTTGTTCAGGGGCGTCGGCACGCCAAGACTTTCTCCACACTTCACGATCGCGCCATTCATGAAATCCACTTCCGTTTGCCGGCGCGCCAGAACATCTTGCAGCATGCTGGCTTTGTGCTTGCCCGGCGCCGCCGCGCCCTTCTGAACCAGCTCACGCGGATCGCCGTGCAGCGGAATCCCCATAGCTTTGGCTACTGCCATCCCTTCGGAGATCAAATCGTCGAACAATTTCCCAGTAGGTGCGAAGCGGGTCGCGGCGCCGTGGTGAAGAAGCGTGAGAGCCCCGACAGGGTTTGTTGACGCATTGAAGATCAGCTTCGTCCACTGCGCGCCGCGTGCATCTTCAAGCGCAATCACATGCAAGCCAGCGCGATTGAGAATGTCCGCCAGCGTCCGCACACGGTCCATCGGCGTCCCACTTGGCTCGAACGGGCCAATCCATGTGTCACCCTGGATGTCATAGCCCACGTGGCCGGGCTCGATGAGATGCCCTGCGGGAAACGTGGTTCCACGAATGACGTAGCGGACACGCTCGGCCAGAATCTCCTCGTTACCAACGCCGTTCTGCACCGAGCAAACTGCGCTCGTCTCCTTAAACAGGTGCGCGGTTTGCTCGATAGCGCTGCGCGTGTGGTTGCTTTTTGTGGCGACGATGCCGAAATCGCATGGTGGGATATCGTGGGCGTCGACCGTAGCTTTGACGCGCGCGATGAGATCGGCTGCGCCCGAAAGGCGCAGGCCGCTGCGCTGGATGGCTTGCACGTGCTCCTTTGCGACATCGTAGGCATACACTTCCACTTCGCCGCGTCGCGCCAAGTGCGCTGCAAAGATGCTCCCGACGGCGCCACAACCCACAACACATACCTTCATCGTCGTATTATCCCGGCCGCTCCGGGCCGCTGAAGAATCGCCAAGGGACATTCGCAAGGCACTCTCCTTCCGTCTTCCCCACGCGATATGTGTCCTGGGTGTAGAGGCAAACCTGGCCGTCGGCATCCACCACCTGCGGATGGAAGCTGAAAATCATGTTCTCGAGCAGCTCGACGTGCGTATCGGCGCCGATCGCGGGATACTCAATCATCGTTGTGCCGATGGAATGGCCGGAGAGATGCCCGAGACGAAAGCCGCGCTTTTCGAATATCTCGGCGGCGACGCGATGCACGCTGCTGGCCAACTCCCCTTCACGCATTTTGCGCCGAGCCGCTTCGAGGGCTTCCGGATAGATTTCGCTCATCGCGGCGGTCCTGCGGCTGATTTGCCCGCGAATCATCGGCCGGGAAAATTCCACCCAATACCCGTCCGCGCCCGTGACCTCCAGCGAGTAGAGCAGCAAGTCATCCGGACTCACAACGCGATGCCCAGGAACTTTGAAGTGGGCCTCCGCTTCCCCGTGACCGCCGGACAGGACGATATTCATCATTCGCAGGCCCGCTCCTCGCGCGAAGAAACGCTCAACCGCAGGCGCCATGATTTCCGCTTCGGTCTTACCCGGTTCGTAGGCCTTGATCAGGGTCCAAAAACCGTCAAGGATGATGTCCATCGCGTCGCGCACCCAGTCGAGCTCTTCCGCGCTCTTCACAGCGCGCGCCGTATCGAACGGCACGTCAAAGGGCACGAGCTCGTACGAGCCTTTCGCCAGGGCCTGGTAGTCGCGTACCGTAAGAATGTAATTCATGCCGTACACGCCCACCCGTTTCCATTTTCTCGCCTCGGCGTGGTCGCGCAGCCACTCCCCCGGAAGATCTGCCCAGACGTGGTCCTTCACCCAGGGTTTGCTCTTATCACCGATCCATCGCGCCTCACGTGGGAAGAGGATCAGCGGATTACCTTCGAGAGGAATCAGCACGTAAACGTACCGGTGAACAATCTCAAAGCCCGAAACGTAGCGCACGGCGCCTTCAAAGCCCGTGTATTCACTCCCGCAGACAACCAGCGCATCGATGCCGTGCAGCGCCATCTGTGACCGGATACTCCGGTAGCGTCGTTCGATTTCCTGAGCGCTGATCATCGAATGATTTTTCCCCATGAGACTAACGCGGAACTTAGCCCCGGCCCTGCGACAAAGTCAAGGCGAGGCGATCTCTCTAACTTGCACCGCATATTTCCGCGGCAGCGAGCGCATAGACCTTGGTGATATCCACGAAGGTCTTGATCGCCACTTTTTCCCCTTCGGCATCGCGCGGTCCGCTCGATGGACCGTAATTGAGCGTCTCGATTCCATAGCGGGTCATCACCGACGCATCCGAGCTCCAGAGCACAACGTCACGCTTTGGAGGGGCTCCGGTTACGCGCCGATGTGCCGCCTCAATGACCTTCACCAACTCGTGCTCCTCGCTGATTTCCGCGCCCGGCACCGAAACGTACGTCTCAAACTCGAGGCCATATTGCGGAAACTTCTTCTGTAGCTCGACGAACAGCTCCTTTACCGCCGGGCGCGCGCGCTGCATCGGCATCGTGGGAGGCACGCGAACGTCGAGATAGACGTCAGTGCGCTCCGGCGTGCGGCTAGCCCGCCACGCATGGCCTCCGCGGATTCCGCCAACATTGACGATCCCCTTATGGCCAGCATAGGTGGCGGTTGCTTCCCACTTCGGAATCCAGTCGTAGATCGCTTGCAAAACATCGTGCATGCGGCGAATCGAATTCTCACGCTCGCGTCCTTGGGCGAAGGCGGTGTGCACGTAAGGTCCTTGCGTTGAAACCCGCACCCACAGCGAGCCATAGTGGCCGAGAACAACTTGCATGTCCGTCGGTTCGCCCAGGATGCACATGTCGGGCACGATGCCGTGGCAAACCAGATAATGGGTGCCGACTCCGTACCCGCGATATTCCTTTCCGGAGAATTCATCGCTCCATTGGGTTTTTTCTATCTCGCCAACCACCGCCGCAATCAGGATGCTGCCGTCCAGCTTGGCTCCGGCGCGCTGCAGCGCCTTCACCGCCTGAACGTAGCAGACCAGCGCTCCCTTCATGTTGTAGACGCCAAGGCCGTAGATCATTCCATCCTTTACGACCGCGTGAGGCTTGTAGCCGATGCCCGCAAGCTGAGCTTCTCTGCCTGTGTTCGACGTATCCATGTGTCCGTTGAACATCAAGTTCTTGCCTGTGCCGCTCCCCTCCCATAGCCCGACGACATTTGCGCGCCCCTCTTCGACTTCCTGCCAGGTGACGCGAAGCCCAGTGGCTTCGAACGTCCGGCGGATGTAGAGCGCCATTTCCTGCTCCTCGCCGGTGGGGCTCGGGATATTAATTACGTCGCAGGCCATCGACACGATTTCTTCCTCATTCACCTGAGATAGAATCTTCTCCGCGAGCCCCGCTTTCATGAAGGCCACCGTCTTCCTCTGTCAGCGACGAAAATCGTCCGGGAACGAACAGAGCTTCTCGTTCCCTTTGTCCGTAATCCAAAAATTGTCTTCCAAGCGCAGCCCTCCTCCACTTTCCCAATAAACTCCCGGTTCGATCGCGAGCACCATTCCCTTCCGCATTATGCCCGGAACAGCCTGATGGGCGTACGGCGGCTCATGCGCGCGGGCACCGACCCCATGAGCCACAGGATGCGATGGCTGTCCGGTGTAGCCCGCCGCATCAATCCCCCGGCGAATCATGCGGTCGAGCTCAGCAAGGCTTGCTCCCTCGCGCGCGTAGCTCGCTGCCTCGTTGAAAACCTTGAGGAGTTGCTCCAAGAGCTTGTCGTACTCGGCCGTCAGCTTGCCTAGGCAGAGATTCTTCGTCAGATCGGTCCAGTATCCGTCGGCGCAAACCCAGATTTCGACCAGCGTAGGCTCATTTGCCTGAATGGGACGGTGGCTCGTCGCGGTAAAGGTGGCGATGCCTTTTCCCGACCAGACCAGTGTGAAGGCGCGCGCCATCGCGACCTTGCCCTTGTAGCCGACGCCGATCGCATGAATGTGACCTTCGATCATCGCCGCCACTTCGCTCTCTTTCATTCCCGGCTTGATTTGGGCGCGGGCGTACTCCATCCCGGCCGCTGCCAGTTCATTCGCCAGCTTCATCCGCTCGATTTCCTGGCCGGTTTTGATCGCGCGAACATCCGCAAGCAGCGGCGTTGCGTCCACAACTTCTTTAGCCATGCCGCGGAAGGCATCAAAATAGCCTTGGGTATACATGCTTGGCTCGCCCACCATCCGATCGCAGATCTGCGCAAGCTGCGACAGCTCGACACCAACGCGCCCGGCCAGTTTCCGCTCCCGCAGAACATCCAAGCATTGGTCGAGTGACCGCGACATCGGCGGCCGTGGGTCCTGTGGATGATAGAAGCGGAAAAATCGTACGTCCTTGTTCCATGCGGTGCGCTGCGCTTCCTTGAATTGCGGCTCGATGACCAGAAGTGTTGGGTCCCCTTCCCGGGGAAAGATCGCGATGTCATATCCCTTCATCGTCCAATAGTTCGTGAGGTAGAGAATGTTGTCGGGCGCACGCACAACGAGCGCATCGAGATTTTTCTGCGCCATCATCTCGCGCACGCGCTTCCATTTTTCCTGATCGAGTGGGTAACCCATCCCCAATACTCCTGCCCCGCCAACAGCGTTACCGTGCCTAGACCTCGGTCGTCGAGCGCCTGTAACGGCCGCCTTCAGGCGGGCGCATGTGATTTTAGTTTAGCCACGGCCGCCGCTCTTCCAATTCCACGACATCTCTTTGCCCTTGATCAAACGATACAGCGCGGTGTGCAGCGGCGCGCTCAGCCCATGCCGCCGCGCCTCGCGCGCGATCGCACCGCCGAGAAAATCGACCTCGGTCCTCGAATGGTGCTGAACATCGTACAACATCGAGGGCGGATGGTCCGTCAGCGCGCCCACTTTGTTCATCTCCCACGGGTCTTCGTAAAGCTCGATCCCCAAACCAGCGGCCACGCGTTTGCCTTCTTCCATCAGGTCGTGAAGCAGATGACCGAGGTCCGAGAATTCCTTCTCCGCAGCGAATTCGCGGCAATGCGGGAGCTCGGTGAGTGCTGCAACCGCGTTCACGGACGCGTTGAAAATGAGCTTCGACCACTGCGCCGGCCGCGCATCGTCAAGGGCCACCGCGTTCAATCCGGAAGCGACAATCAAGTCCGCAGCCTCTTTAACCATTGCCAAGGGGGTCTTCGTCGGCTCAAAAGGCCCCATCCAAGTCGCGGTATCCAGCTCATATCGGACGTGGGTATCGCTGTGCCGCGTACCGCTCATGAAGGTCGTGCCCCGGATGATGAATCCCTGAGAATGCTCGGCAATGATTTCTTCACATCCGAGCCCGTTCTGGGCCGAGAGGATGGCCCCACCCCGAAAATGGTCTGCAACGGGAGTGACAGCCTCCGCCGTCTGTGTGGCCTTGCAACACACGATTCCCAGATCGCACTGGGGAATCTCCGCAGGATTTATTGTCGCGCGGAGCTTGGCGGTGAAGTCATGCTTCCCGGAAACGCGCAGGCCGCGTTCGTTCAGAGCCTCGGCATGTTCCGGCCGCCGCACAAATGCATAGACCTCCGCGACGCGCGCAAGGTGAGCAGCATAAAGGCTGCCGATCGAGCCACAACCGATGATGCAGACCCGCTTTGTCACTCGGCTCCCGTGGACATGCTTATGTCTCGGAAGGAAAAATCCCCGGAGGAGAGCTCAACTTGGATTGCCAGGCGACGCACCCGTTCAACTGGCTGCGCGCCGGTGCTCGACCCGCACTCGCGCAGTTCCCAAACCCTGCCGAGCGCTTTGCATCGCCCGGAAGATGCTGTCGCCCGTGTTATGCGAATCTTCGATCAGGACTCCACTTGAGTAGAGCGCATCCTGCAATGCGGCGCACACCGTGTGCACCGGGGCCGCGCCGCCTTCTCCCATGCCCTTCGCGCCATTGTAAGAAAAAGGCGACGGCGTTTCCAAGTGGCCGCAGAGAAGGTCCGGCATGTTCATCGCGGTGATCGGCGTGTAATCGCTGAAGGTGCTCGCGAGCATGTCGCCATCCTTGTCGTACAGGCAATTCTCCATCAACGCGGCGCCGATGCCGTGCGCGGTTGCGCCGTGCACTTGCCCTTGGACGATCATCGGATTAATGGCGCGCCCGCAATCGTCCACCGCCGCGTAGGCCAGAATCTTCGGCTGGAATGTCTCGCGGTCCACCTCGATCACAGCGATATGGAGCTGCGCCGCATACGTCAGCGTCAAATTTCCGTACTTGCGCTTGAGATCGGGAATCTTGAAGGGGGCTTTATACACGTAGCGGCAATTGAGTGTGATGTCCGAAAGAGAATCGGGCATCCCAGCATTGTTCACGTTGACGAGATTCGCCAGCCCCCAATAGTTGATGGATCTCTTCGTTTTCTTCACGCGGACTTCCGGTCCCTGCTCACCGACGCCAAACTCCAAATGTTTCTCCTTGGCCTTCAGAGCAAATGCAGCCAGCCGGCTCAGCTCACGTTTCAATTTCTCTGCTGCTCCATGAATCGCCGAAAGCCCTGTAACGGCGAACTGGCTGGCATATGTTCCGGTGTGGCCCGTATAGACATTCTGCTCGGTGTCGAAGCCAGGTTTCACGTTCACCATTTCCGGCGGAATCCCGAGAACTTCTCCGACCACCTGCCCCGCGGTGGTCTCATGCCCCTGCCCCTGCGGCACTGACCCGAGGCTGACGACCACTTCGCCGTAGATATCCAGCTTCACATTTGCAGCTTTGGACTGGCCGGAGTACGGCGCATAAGGATTGATGATCCGCGCTTGGCCGAAATTGTTGGTGCCGGAATCGAGTGTGGTGCCAATGCCAATTCCGACCAGCCGGCCCTCTTCGCGGGCCTTCTTCTGTTTCTCTTTCCACTCGTCCCAGCCAATCAGGCTCTTGGCGATCTCGAGCATCCGTGCGTAGTTTCCAGAGTCATACACGCAGCCGTTGGGAGTCGTGTAGGGGAATTCGTCGGGACGAATGTAGTTCCGAAGGCGTATCGTGTCGCCGGGAATTCCCAGGGCGTGGCTGCACGTGTCCATCACGCGCTCGAGGAACCACAAATGTTGCATTCGCGAATATCCGCGGTTGGGGCCAACCGGACATTTGTTCGTACAGGCCTGTGAGAAATCGATTCGCACGTTCTTCACGCGATATACGCCCGGCAAGACCTGCGCCCAGATGATGCAGCCGAGCGGCTCGTAACGCGGATACGCTCCGCAATCGTCCAGGTGGCGTGATTCAATCGCGGTAATCACGCCTCTTTCATCGAGCGCAACGCGCGTTTCAAAAAACGTCCGCTCGTTGCCGTGGGCGCTCGCGAGCATGTGCTCCGTGCGTGTCTCGGTCCACTTCACCGGCCGCCCGCCTGCTTTGCGCGACCCCAGTGCGCACAGCGCCATATAAGGATAATTCGTGATCTTGATGCCGAAGCTGCCACCAATGTCGTAGCTCTGCATCCGAATCTGGTCGATGCGCACGCCCAATGCCGGAGAAAGAAATTGCACCGCAAACGCCGGGAACGAATTATTGGTCCAAAAATTGATTCGTTCTTCTTTGAGGTTCCATTCTCCGATCACGGCGTTGTTTTCGAGCGGAGTACTCGAGAAGCGATGAAAGTGGAGACGATCGATGTGCACGACGTGCGCGGCCTTCGCGAACGCCTTGTCCACATCGCCATATTCGAAGACGTCGCGCCAGATGCGATTCGTCCCGGCGATCTCGTGAAGAATCGACTCGTCCTTGACCGCGGTTTCAGCGTCCATTACCGGAGGCAGGCCTTCGTACTCGACTTCGACCAGCTCCGCGGCATCCTCGGCCTCCATCCGCGATTTGGCGACAACCGCCGCCACGGGTTCGCCCTGGTAGCGCGCCTTCTCAACCGCCATCGGGTAGTCCACGATCTTCTGCCCGACTCCAGGACCAATCTCCGGAAACGGCTTCACAAGCCCCGCAACTTCCGTGCCCGTCAACGTGCATACTACTCCGGAGGCGGTTTCGGCGCGGGAGACATCCACACGCTCGATCCGGGCATGCGCGTAAGGCGACCGCACGAGATGGATGTAGAGCATCCCTTCGAATCTGTTGTCGTCGACGAAGATGCCTTTCCCCTGCACCAGACGGCTCTCTTCGCGCCGCTGAATCGGCTTGCCCACCCATCTCGAGGGAGCGGCGTGCGCCGGACCTCCCCGCTTTCCGCCCGACCGGCGCTTCCGAGGCTTCGCCGATTCTCGCCTCTGGTTCTTCACCAACCTTCCTCCACGACTGAAAAAATCTGCCGTGCGTTCACGTCAGCGCAGCCTGCAGCCCGTCAATCAGCTTTTGTACATTTTTCTTCGCGAGCGGCTCGAGTAGCCCGCCGGCCAAAGACGCCAGTCGGCCCACAATCTGCGCGTGGCCCTTCCAGAGCACCTTCGTTCCGTCCGCAGCTTTTTCGAGATCGAACCCGGCAGTCAGTGTGGCCGTGCCGCCGGCCACATCCCCTTTGCCTTCGTACACTGCGTGATGCGGCCGATCTACCTCAAGAAGGGTCATCCTTACTTTGGCATCTCCCCGGATATGCGAGATCCCCACGCGGAGATTCACGGTGAAATGCTTCTCGTCGTCTTTCTTCATGCTCTGAAAATCCGGGAGCAACGGGCAGAAGCGCTCCGCGTCCGTAAGAAACTCGTAGACTTCCTCGGGTTTCTTGCGAACCGTGAAGTCGCCGCCAAAACTGATGTTCATTTACCTCTTTTACCTCCCCAGGATGAAGCAGCGGCTTCGATGGCCTTGAGGACGTTCTGGTAGCCGGTGCACCGGCAGGTGTTGCCGGCAATCGCCTTCCGAATCTCTTTCTGTTTCGGATGGGGATTTTTCGAGAGCAAATGATAAGCGGACATCAGCAGTCCCGGTGTGCAGTAGCCGCATTGCAGGCCGTGATGAGTCGCAAAAGCCTTCTGGATGGGATGCAATTCTCCGTTTTTCGCCAGCCCCTCAACGGTGAGAATCGCGCCCTGGTGCGCCTGGACAGCAAAAACGGTGCAGGACTTCACGGTCGAGCCATCCAGCAATACCGTACAAGCCCCGCAGTAACTCGTATCGCATCCGATGTGCGTCCCAGTAAGATTCAATTCCTCGCGCAGCAAGTCCACGAGAAGCAGGCGCGGTTCGACCTTCAGGTCGTACGGCTTACCGTTCACCGTGACGTGAAGGGCGACGAGATCAGGCCCGTCCGACATATTCGTGGCTCACCTCCACGTGTTCCCCGCGGCTGCGGCGCAGCGCAATCTCGATGGTCCGCTTGACCAGGCTCCTCACCAGCACTCGCTTGTATTCGGCCGAGCCTCGCATATCCGATTGCGGATCAGCAGCCATCATGGCCGCGTCGGCCGCTGCCTCGATTGTCTTTGGCCCGATCTTCCGCCCGCGAAGTTCCCGCTCGGCTTGTGTCGCGCACACTGGCGTCAATCCCACACAACCCAGAACAACGCGCGCTTCTTTACATATCTCGCGATCTTCCATCGTCAACTGCACCGCCGCGCTGGCGCTGGCATAGACCGGAGCGCAACGTTTGAAGGCTAGGTACGCTCCACCTGAATTTTTCGGCGGTAATCTCACCGTCACTTTGCGAAGCAATTCGCCATGACCCAACGCAGTTGTGTACGCGTCACGGAAAAACTCCGAAAGCAGAATCGAACGGTTGCCCTTGGGACCGACGCAATGTACCTCTGTCGAAAGCGTCAGCAGCACTGGCCCCCAATCGCCGCTTGGGTCCGCTTCCGCCAACGACCCGCCAATCGTTCCCCGGTTGCGCACCTGGACATCAGCGATGCCAGCGGCGCAATCGTGCAGAATGGGAATCTGGCTCGCAGTGCCGGAAGCCTCGATCTCGGAGTGCCGCGTCATGGCTCCGAACAGAATCGCGCCATCGCGCTTTTCGATCTGGGAAAGGCCCGGGATGAAATTCAGGTCCACAAGGGCGCTCGGCCGCGACAGCCGCAGCTTCATCAGCGGAATCAGGCTTTGCCCGCCCGCAATCGCCCTGGCGTCCTCGCCAAGCTCCGCCAACTGCGAAGCGGCTCCCTGGAGTGAGGCAGCGCGATAGTAGCGGAAGGAATTTGGGTACACAGCTTTTCCTCTTGCGCCCCGTTCGGCCTAATACTGAAGCAAGCGTTTCCACCGCCGGCGCAAGCGCTCGTGACTCTTGAAAAAGGCAAATTCTATTGCCATCGCTGAACTCATTCAAGCCAGAAAGCGCATTCCTCTTCTCGCGTCTGGTTGGAAAACCTTTCCTTCATGTTCTATAGTGCCTGCCTTCACCAATCGATGAAAAGCGCAAAGGTCTATCCCATCGTTCTGGCAGCCGGACCTTCGCCCCGGTTGGATCTTACGAAACCCCCCGAGCAGCTCGGCGGGAAAAGCGCGTTCGAAGTTGCGCTTGAAAACTGTGCAGGCTTGCACGAGCCGATTGTTGTCCTCGGGTGCCGCGCGCCTCTGCTTCGCCGCTACGTGCCTCGGGGCGCGCGCATCGTCGTAAATCAGAAGTGGCGGTCGGGACAGCTCAGCTCGCTTTTGGCGGGACTGCGGCGAGTTCCCCGCGGCGCCGCGTTCATGCTCTACCCGCTAGACCAAATCTTCCTCACAAAGCCGCTGGTACATCGCATCGTGCGCGCTTTCACTGAGCGAAAGAAACATCACCAAATCGTCATGCCACGGTACAAAGGCCAGGCCGGTCATCCCGTTATTTTTTCCGCGGCAATTCGAAAAGAGCTCTACCACGCACAAACGGCTCGCGAAGTTGTGTATCGCGAGCCTCGACGCATACTCTATTTCGCGGCTCGCACGCCGGCAATCTGGAAAGAATTCGACTCGCCCGCCAGCTATCGTCGGTTCCAGCGCGAGGTTCGGTCCCGCAAGAACTGGAAACGTCTGTTGGAGCCGCCCCTACCGCGGGGCGCCCGCGCGCGCGAAGCCCCAGGCCACCCCGCCCAATCCCGCGATCACCAGGCCTGAGCCTCCGATCGCGAGGCATTGCGGCCCCTGGCCACGACTCCAGGTCTCGAGCAAGACGCCGAGTGGAAACAGCAGCGATCCGGCGAACAGAGCCAGCGCGAGATAAAACCGAATCCGCTCCTCGAAGGCGACGCGGTCAAACCCAATCCCCAAGATCAAAAGCAACAATGCCAGGCTGATCCAATGTCCGTGCGCGTCCACTTGCCGCACGTACACGTAGCTGCGCTGGGCTGCCTCGTCGAGCGACGCCTGCGATTCCGGCAGTCGGCGCTCCGCGGCGCGCACGAAGCCGGTCGCAAGCGAGGAACCCAAACCATCGAGCATCTGATGCTCGACGAATACCGCGTAATACAGGCCGTAGCCCAGGCCCCATAGAGCGAGCGCAAGGCTGCCGACAATCAAGAGCTTGCGCGACCCGCTCACGCGAAACGCCCCGAGGCTGCGTCCAGCTCTCCGGTATAGCGCCACACGCCCACAAGCATCGCCAGCAAGGCGACAACAACGACCAAGCCGCCCACGTCAGCGCAGCCGCCTGCCACCAGTCCCCATCGCAGTTCCATCAAAACGAAAAATGGTAAAGCGAACGACCCGATCAGCAGCGCCACCGCCCAGACCCTCTTCCATCTTTCGCGGTAGAAAACGTAGGGCTGGAAGAACGCGAGAAGAAGCGCGAGCACGCCGAATTCAATCACGTGAGCGTGAGCGGCAATGTTAACCGCCTTTGCGCCCTGCAATTGGCCATAGTGGGCCAGCGCCTGTGCGGCTTCTGCCGAATTGTTTGCGGCTGCGTTCGTGACCATCGCGGAGAGCAGCACTCCGTCTTCCGCCTCGTATTTGTAGAGATGGACGCCCGCGTAATACGCGCCGTGAAGAAAACCAAGCAAAACCAGCAGCGTTCCACCAACGAGCAACGCGTGTCCGGTCCAGCTCCGGTCGGCAAGGAGTTCGTCTTGGAGATCGTCTTCCATGCGAGCTGCCTTACGCTCCCGCAGATTGCGCCAGATCCCGATCAATTCGCCTGCGCACGCCAGGAAAACTAGCAGCCCGCCGAAATCGGCAAAAATGCTCGCCCACCCGATAGCCTCGAACGGACTATAGGCCAGTCCCACATAGTGAATCAGGAACACCCCGATCGGCAGAAGTGCCGCGCCGAAAAGAAGCAGCTTCGCCAGGAACTTTTTCCGCCTCTCGTCGAGAGCCACGTACGGCTGGAGCAATGCCAGCAACAACGCGATGTAGCCGAAACCGATCATGTGCGAGTGGGCATCAACCTTGGTCCCGCGGTTTTCGAGAAGGCCGCCAATGCTCTGGAAGGCAGCCGCAGCGCCCCGGGGATCGCTCGCCGCAACGGTTTGCGTGGCCGCAAGCAAGCTTGCTCCGATCCGCCCTGCGTTCTGGTGCAGCACAAACACGGCAAAAATGTCGCCGAGGATCATTCCGACCAAAATGAGAGAAATGCCGCCCATCACCAGCATGCGGCGCGCGCTCAGCGGCTCAAACCCCAGCGCTCCGGCGAGTGCCGGCGCGGCTCCTGCGCGAATCGCGTTTTGCCTGGTGCTCATTGAATTTTCGAGAATCCGCGCTTGAAAAATCTGCAGGGAAGCCCCTACGCGCCTCGCTGCGCTGCTGCCGCGCTGCCGCGGAACGCTGGCATTACTTTTTCAGCGAAAAGATGCTGCGTCTTGATCGACTTCCAATGCTCGAGCCCGCCGAAATTAGCGACAATCGCGAGTTCGGCGATTCCGCCTTTCGTTTGCAGATTTGCAATCTGCCGGATCACCTTTTCAGGCGTGCCGATGAACGCGATCTCCTGGTCCACGATTTCCTCGTAGGTGAGTTTGGTCAGCGATTCGAGAGCCCCGCTCGCGTAAAAGCCATAGCCTTTCGCCCGCAATTCCGCCTTCTTTTTCTCGTCTTGCAGCGACTCCACCGGGGCGGCATTGAACGCCAGGAAGTTGTGCAGCGCGACTTCAACTTCCTTCCGAATCTGCTTCTCGTCATCGTCCAGATAGACAGGCCGGATGTAAACAATATTCGGCTGATGGCCGTGCTCGGCGCAGGCCTTCTTGTAAATATTGAGCGGCGGTTCCAGCACTTTCCACGGAAGCAACGGAGGAACGAAAATGCCCCAGCCGCGGTCCCCGGCCATTTGATACGTGATGTCGCTCGTCCCGCCCGTGTAGAGCGGCGGATGTGGCTTCTGCATCGGCTTGGGAACTACCGTGACGTCCTTCACGCAATAGAACGTGCCGTCGTACGAGAGTTTCTCCTTCGTCCAGGCGGCCACCAGGATCTCAATTGCCTCGTCATAGCGCGGCCGGCTTTCCTCCAGGGGCACGCAGCTCGGGCCATAAAGCCAGGCATGCCCGCGTCCCAACCCGCATTCCAGGCGGCCCCGAGTCAAAATGTCGGCTTCGGCGATTTGTCCCGCGAGCCGGAGGGGATTTTCGAGCGGGATCGTGTGCAGCGCAACCCGAAACCGGATCCGCTCCGTTCGCTGCGCGGCCGCCGCAAATAGCGCCAAGGGATTCGCAGAAATCGAGAATTTCTGAAAGAAGTGATGGTCAATCACGGAATAGACGTCGAAACCCATCTGGTCGGCGTGCTCGATCTGCCTCAAGATCTCCCACGTCATGTCCGAATAGGATTTTCCCGGCGGGGTCTGCATCTCGGCGTAGATTCCAAATCGCATGATTTCTGCAACCTCCCACTATCCGCCCGGTGACTTACCCGCTTTGAACGATCGACCCACCGCGTCTATAATTTGTCTTTTGGCAGCCGCCGATATCCTCCGCGGTGGAAAATCAGTGGACATCCCTCGATTGTTTCAATGTGTTCCACTTCGCCGATGAAAATGGTGTGGTCTCCGCCGTCACTTGTCGAGACGAGCTTGCAGTCGAACTGCGCGAGTGTCCCTTCGAGCACCGGCGTACCCCGCTCGGTATGCCCGAACCGGACGCCTAGTCGCTTCGCGGCTTCCCGATCCTGCTCCACCTGGGTAAAATACTTCGCCAGCTCTTCCTGGTGCTGGCCAAGGATATTGATCCCAAATCTCTTTTGCGCATGAAGAAGAGAATGAGTGCGCGCCTTCCGATTGACGCACACGAGCACGAGAAGCGGCTCGAGCGACACCGAAGTAAACGAGTTCGCGGTCATGCCATGGACGTGGCCTCGGCCGTCCGCGACGGTGACGACCGTGACCCCGGTAGCGAAATGCGAAAGCGCTTTGCGGAAAGTTTCCGCCGTCGGAGGAAGCTTGGTTGGCTGAGACATGGTGCGGCGAAGACTTCGTCGCTTTCTGCTATTTTCATCCGATCCGCGGGGCGCGGCCTGAGGCAAGGACCGGCTCGGATCTGGCTGCGCTGTTGGGCCCTCGATTTGAATGCCTTCTTGCCGCGAACGTCGGCGACTCTCCGCGCCTTAGAAATTCAACCGGGCCACGAGCTGGAACTGCCGTGGGTTAAACACCGAGCTGGGCGTGCCATAGAGCGGATTCGGCGAACCCTCCCGGAAGAACTGCGTCACGCCAGCACAGCCGGGAGCGCCCGGATCAGATGGGCAAAAATCCGCCGCGCCATAGCTCGTATTGTAGTAGTGGACGTTCACCGTATTCGTCAGGTTAAATGCCTCGGCCATGAGCTGAAGCTGCATTCTCTCGCGGACGGCAAACGACCGCGCCAGCCGGATGTCCAGCGTCGCCAGCTTATCGCCTTTGAAAGTATTTCGCGGCTCGATCCCCACTCGGTCGTTGTTCCCGAAGACATCACCGTTCACGTCAAACCCCGCATACTTGGTGAAATACTGCGGCGACTGCAACGTCAAGATTGTGCTGATGGTGAAATCGCGCAGCAACGCGTTCCAGCTCTTAGGGCTTGTGACTGCGGCGTTTCCAACGAAGCGATGCCGCACATCGTCCGCCGAACTCGCCCGCTCCTCACGAAAATTTCCGCTGTCCTGCGGAATCAGCACAAAGCTCGGGTTCGGCCCGTCGTCGATCGAATGCGCATAGGTGTAGCTGATCTCAGCGGAGAAGTTGTGGGAAAACCTCTTATTGAAGTTCACCAGCAGTCCGTCGTACACCGAATCCCACCGCGACGTGGCCTCGAAGAACACGCTGAATTGATTATCGCGGAATCCCGGAATCGCGTTGACGTGAGGCACGGTCGGAATCACAAACCCCGCCGGATACGGTGTGCAGTTTGTGGGCGTCGTCTTCGTGAAGGCAAAGTTGAAATACACATCCTTGCAGCCAGATGCCCCGTTGGAACGATGTACAAGCACGGTGCCGGTCGGGTCAGGCTGGTTCACATTGAAAAAGCTTCCCAGGTGCACTCCTCGCAGGTGGACCCCCGAAATGCTTAACGCGGTGTCCTTGAACGGCTGAAACTCAATCGAGGCGCTGGCCTGGATTCCGTAGGGGTTCTGGTGGTCTTTGACGAAGCGCACGACCGTCGCGTCCTGGAGGAAGCCGCAACCCGCCAGCGTACCGGCAGGGGCGAGAGGGCTGCCGCCGGAGGGGCACGGGAACGGCGTGCCATTCGGGTACGTCCCCTGCTTCAGCAAAGCATTCAGGGCAGTGAAAGTAATGAACGGAGCGCTAGCGAAACTGAACAGGCCGGTGTTGGCGTTCAGGTTGTCTTCAAACGGGCGATTGGGATACGTCGAGAGCCCCCCGCAGGAGGGTTGTTGGCACATGATCAAAGGCGAAGGAATGATCCCGTGGAACAAACCAAAACCGGTGCGAAAGACAACGTTTCGCGAAGTCCCGATGTTGTAGGCCAGGCCGACGCGTGGGTCTACGTTTTTCCACTGCGTATTGAGCGCATTCGATGGCCAGGTTTCAAACTCCCAGCGCAAGCCGCCATTGAGCGTGAGCCGCTGCGTGGCCCGCCACTTATCCTGGACATAAAAGCCATTGTAGGTATGGTCGAGCGTTGCCGAGGACTGGTTTCGGATGGCTTGCGAGATAGGCCCGCCTTGATAGATCGCCGTCCCGCCGGCCAGCGAGGGCTCGTTGAACGCCGGTGTAGTGGTTGTGCTGAACCGCTGGAAGTAGATGACAAACGGATCCGGACACTGGACCCCCGCCGGGCAGCCAGCCGCCCCGTCGGTGCCGAGGAACGCGTTGAGGTCCGCGAAATCGGCTTCAAAGGGATAAAACAGCGGGAAAGACTCAAGCGTCCGCACCCAATCGAAGTTCCCGCCGAAGTTGATCGTGTGCTTCGACACGTCATGGGTGACGTTGTCCACAATCTCGAAGCGGTGCTCGCGGTAGATGTCCGGGTTGCCGCGGTTTACGCCGACCGCGAAAGTGTTGGACACCTCCAGGTGCGGCTGGGTCGAAACCACCGGAAAATCAAATGACCGCCGCGCAAATTGCATTCTCAGCTCGTTGATCCAGGAGGGGGAAAGCGTCGACGACAGCGCGCCAGCCAGGGACTGGTCGCGGATCGAATTGTTCTTGAAGGCTGACGGCAGGTCAAAACCGTTGTTCAGTGGCGATTGGTTCGTCAGCCGATCGTCGTTGATAAAGTAGCGCACGTAAAGGTAATTCCGGCTGCTGAAGTTTTCATCCAGCCGCAAAAAGCCGTTGTCGGTGTTTCCCACGCGCAGGGCGTGCAGATTCTCGGGCGGCAGCCCGAACACCGCCGTCTTTGCCTGATTGATCGCGGTGATGTTGTTCAACACAGCCGAGTTGTAAGTCGGCGATTCGCCGCGCCGCTGTCCTTCATAGTTAGCGAAAATAAATGTCTTGTCCTTCTGGATTGGCCCGCCCAGCGATACCCCGAATTGGTTTTGACGGAGGATGTTAAAGCCGGGAGCGGAGAGAATGCTCTTCGCATCCATCGCGTTATTCCGGAAATACTCATAGAGTGATCCATGCCAATCGTTCGTTCCGCTGCGCGTAATGATGTTCACAATGCCTGCCGTGGCGCGCCCGAATTGCGTGGTGTAATCGGTGTTGATCACGCGGAATTCCTGCACCGCCTCCTGCGGCGGCGTCCCGCGCTGGATTCCGGAAGCCGTGGAAACGTCGTCCGCGCCATCCACGGCGATGAAATTATAGTGGATGTTCTGTCCGGCGAAGGAAAGCTTGGTGACCGGCTCGACAATCACGTCGGTGCTGCCCGAGGTAGTATCGCCGATTTGTACGCCCGGAGCGAGCAGGGCAAAATCAATGAACTCGCGCCCGTTGACCGGCAGATCCTCAATCTGGCGCTCGGTGACCACGTCGCTGATCTGCGTCCGTGTCGGCTCGGTCACCTCGGACTGGGCTTGCACCACCGTCTGCTGGACGACCTGCCCCACCGCCAGCGAAAAATCGAGGTTCGCCACCGCTCCGACCTGCAGCGTAACGCTCTTTGCTTGCGAGCTGAACCCGCCGCTCTCCGCGGTGACCTTGTAATCCCCAGCCCGGAGTTCCGGCAGGATATAGTCGCCCGTGTCCGATGTGGTTGTCGAACGCGCGAAAGAGGTTCCCTGGTTGATGGCGGTAACTTTGGCTCTTGGTACCAGCGCTCCGCTGCTGTCGGTGATTCGCCCTTGCAAGGTCGCGTTCACTGTCTGCGCACGGGCCGAAATCGCGAACGGAAGAAACAGACTGCAGAAGAATCCCACCACTCCTAGTTTTCTAGGACACATGTGAGCCCTCCCCACAGAGATTCCGGTGCGGGCGCCCTCAGCACCGAAAACTTCTTTCCCGGCGTTTATAATACGGCTGCGTCCAAAGTCAAGGTTTATGAGTTCTCAGACCGCAACCCTGCCGCGAGGTTTACAAAACCACCGCTCAGAGTATCATTCACCCGTATCAAATAGACGGCTGGAATCCGATTCGGAAAGCGGGTCCGCTTTGCAGTCACCCGAAGCTCCCGCGCATCCTTGCGAACAATGAGCCACAACATCGCCATCGTCGGGGGCACTGGACCGGAGGGCATGGGTCTCGCGCTCCGCTGGGCGCGCGCGGGAGAAGCCATCGTGATCGGCTCCCGCGAAGCAAAACGCGCCGAGGAAGCCGCAAAGCAAATCGCGTCACAATTGGGAAGAACAACGAACGTTCGAGGCTCCGAGAATTCGGAGGGCGTTGCTGGTGCCGACGTCGTTGTGCTGACGGTTCCATTTGCAGGCCACGCAGTCCTGCTCAAGAAGCTCAAGCCCGCTTTTCGGCCAGGCACAATTGTCATCGATACCGCCGTTCCGCTGGCCGCGGCGGTAGGCGGACTGCCGACGAGAACCCTGGGAGTGTGGCAAGGCTCGGCGGCACAAGAAGCAGCAGAGCTTGTCCCGAAAGAAGTGGCAGTGGCCGCGGCATTTCAAAACGTTTCCGCAAGCCTGCTCAGCAGTGAGGGCGCGGTCGATTGTGATGTCATCATCTGCAGCGACGACGAGCGCGCCCGCCAGATCACGTCCGAATTGGCGGAAAAGATTCCGGGGGTGCGCGCAGTGAATGGCGGCCGGCTGGAAAACGCGCGGATCGTCGAGCAGCTAACCGCCCTGCTCGTCACGATCAATCAGAAACACAAAGTGCACAGTGCCGGATTGCGCGTGACAGGTTTGCCACTGCCCGAACCTCGCCGGTAGTGTTGTGTCCCGCAGACACGTTGGTGCCTAAGCCGCAGGGGTCCCTCGAGTGCGGACACGCGCAAGTCGTGGTAGGGGCGCTGCTTGCTGCGCCCGGAGGAATGGCTGCTCTCACCGCATTTCTACGCGATATTTCCCGGACAGAACACTAACGGGGCTTCGCCCCAGCCCAACAAGCATGTCCTCGGGCGAACGAAACACGAACAAAACTTGACTCATTTGCACCAACTTTTTCCCCTCAAGATGTCTAGGAAGGATTGCGCGAAAGCACCCCGACGCCCGCAGCTTTCTGAGCCACGCCGTCGTAGCCGTGCGCCAGCAGCCACACCCGAGTTCTTGTCGGACGCAACCGGCGGGCGCTGAGAACACTCAGGTCGTCGAGCTCATCCACATCCAGCTCAAGCCGCGGATTCCGCACAATCCGGACCTGAGCGCCGCACCGCGAAGCCTCGGCGAGATGTCGCTGGAAACTCCCCCGACCAAAGTGCGAAGGGAAAAGCGCCGGCGGCGTCCGAAGCAACGCATTCGTCCCATCGCCATCCTGTGAAGGCACGAGCAAGGCGCCAGGAGCTGGCGGCATCTGTTCGAAGATATCCTCGATATCGCGCGGCTCAACAAGAGGCAGGTCCACCGGCAGCCGCAGCAGCGCGTCCACCCCCCGTTCGGCACACCAAAGGGATGCGAAATCCACAGAATCACTTTCCGAAATCTGTCGGCATTCGGGAATCGCTTCCCATCCGATCTGCTTGGCGCGCTCGAGGACGCGTGCCTCCGAGCTTACGACGAAAACCCGGTCAATACCCCGAACGCCGGCCATGACTTCCAAGAAATCCTGCCAGAGCGCATCCGCGAGCGCGATCCGCTCCTCGATCGAAAAATGCGGCGCCAAACGCTGCTTCGCGTTCGACAGCTCCTTCACCGGAATCAGCACCGCTCTCACGAGATTCTTAGACTCCCTGTGGCTCGGTTGACATCTCTATAAAATGTGCCACCCAATCTCGCTGCGTTTTGCAGGATTTTCGCCCAACACGGGCAAAGTCTCTCCTTGTCTAGCTGCAGTCCACACTTGCCGCGGCCAGTATCCGGGGACGTAAACAGAGTTACTCCCGCCATGCCACAACAACCTACGCAAACTGAGCGCGCGCTTTCGCCGCGCGCCGAGGCAAATGGTTTAGCACCGTGCGCGCTAGTCGGACTTTATCCGCCGTCGTCCGCATCACCGTCGGGCAAGCAACCGTTTTCACCCCAAGCGCCTCGATGAAGGACTGGGCCGAAGCGTCCGCCCGGTCGATCAGAAAAGTACCGAAGACATCCTGGTAAAGCTTCGCAACGCCCACCGCGGAGGCTTCGAGTCCCATCTGCGTCAACATTCGGTCCGAAGGGCCTTTCAACGATCTTCCCCTGACGATGGGGCATACGGCCAGCACCGACTCGCGCCTCTCCCGCAGTGCTCCTCGAACGCCCTTGACGGCGAGAATCGGTCCGATGCTGATCAACGGATTGCTCGGGCAGATCACGATCGAGTCAGCTTGTCCCAGCGCTTCGAGAACGTCCGGCGCCGCCTCTGCCTTTTCCACTCCGTCGAATCGAATCCCACGAACCGCAGGTTTCGCCCGCAACTTGACGAGATATTCCTGAAAGCTCAGCCAGCCCTGCTTTGTGTCAATCATCGTGCGAATTGGCTGATCGCTCATCGGAAGAATTCGCGCCTGCACGCCAAGCGCTCGCCTGACGGAATCTGCGACTTGAGATAGCGTCATGCCTTTCCTGAGCTGCTCGGTGCGATAGATGTGCGTCGCGAGGTCGCGATCGCCAAGATGGAACCAGTCCGCGCTTCCGTACGCAGCAAGTCGCTGCAGCGCAAAAAACGTTTCGTTCTTGAATCCCCAACCTGTCTCCGGGTTCACGACTCCGGCCAGCGTATACGTGACAATATCCAGATCGGGCGAAATCTCTAGACCATGCAGCGTCAGATCATCCCCTGTATTCACAATGATGGTGAGCGAGCGTGGATCCATCGCTCTCGCGAGACCAAGGAGAAGTTTCGACGCCCCAACCCCCCCTGCCAGCGCTGCGATCCGCATCAGTATCCTGTCCGCGAGTGATTCGCAGAAGTGGATACGGGAGTCCCACCGCAGCGAAGTGGCGGATTAATTCCCTGTGAGCTCGTAGCCTCGAACGTCCGCCGGATTTTGTACGTCGTGCTCCGCTCGGCGGGAACGCGGCCGATCGAGCCGATCAGCGATTGGAACTCCTCAGGAGAGACATACTCACCGAATGTGGCGCCGGCAGCCTTCGAGATGCTCTCTTCCATCAGCGTCCCACTGAAATCGTTCGCTCCAGCTTCGAGGCATGCCAACGCTGCTTCGAACCCCAACTTTACCCAGGAAACTTGAATGTTGCGGATATAGTTGTTCAACAACAAACGCGCCAAGGCATGGACAATCAGGTGTCCGCGCAATGTGCTGCCGGGACGCGCCCCGCCGATTTGATAGAGCCGCGTCTTGGCATGGATAAACCCGAGCGGCACAAATTCGGTGAACCCGCGCGTCTCCTTCTGAATCGCGCGGAGCAGGAGAATGTGACGCACCCAATGCTCGGGCCGCTCCACGTGCCCGTACATCATCGTTGAAGTTGTAGGAATTCCCAGCGAGTGCGCCGCGCGGATGATCTCGATCCACTGCGCCACCTTCAGCTTGTTCGGGCTCAACTCGCTGCGAACCTCGTCGTCCAAAATCTCCGCCGCCGTGCCCGGAATGCTCCCCAATCCCGCTTCTTTCAACATCAGCAGATACTCGCGAACAGGCAGCCGCGACTTTTCCATGCCGTAGGCAATTTCCATTGGGGAATACGCATGGATGTGCATCTCCGGCAGCGCCGCTTTGATGGAGAGCAACAGATTTCGGTAGTAGTAGCCGTCCAAATCTTTCGGCAGCCCGCCCTGGATGCAAACCTCCGTCGCGCCGCGCGCTGCCGCTTCCACCGCCTTTGCCACAAGTTTCTCGTTCGAGTGAAAGTAGGCGTCGGACGCGTGAGGCCCGCGACTAAACCCGCAAAACGAACAGCCGACAATGCACACGTTCGTGAAATTCAGGTTGCGATTCACGACGTACGTGATGGCATCACCGACGGTCCGTCGCCTCAGCTCATCCGCCGCTTTGACAAGCGCGATCAGGTCGCGTCCTTCGACTTCCGCCAGTCGCATCCCGTCTCCAAAATCAAGCTCCACTCCCTCGAGCGAACCTCCCAGAATACGAGCGATCGCCGGGCTCGCTTCACGGAACGCTTCCTCGCACGAGACCTCTCGCAGAAGATCCATCATCTCCCGCGGATTCTCAGTTGTGGCCGTTTCGGGCATAGCCTTCCTTGTCGCGTAGCCGCTCTACATGCGGCCTCACATTCGGTTGCAGAAACTCCGATTGCGCCGTGAATTCGGGGTAGATCGCCAGTCTCTCGCGCAACTCCAACCCGCGAGCGGCCGTTTTCTCCCGCAGCAAGTTGATCGCAGGCCACGCTGCCTCGGGATTAATAAAATCCATGGTAACTGGTGAAATCCCCCCCCAATCATTGATCCCCGCCTCCAGCAGCCGGGGAAAGTCCTGATAACTCAGATTCGGGGGCGCCTGCAAGTTCATTTCGCCGCCAAGAATCAGGCGCGCGATCGCAAGCGTGCGCAGCATCTCCTCGTGCGAAGGCTCCGGCATCTCCGCAAACCGCGTCCCGGGTTTGGCTCGGAAATTCTGCACGATCACTTCCTGAATGTGGCCGTAGCGCTCATGCAGCGAACGAATCGTCAGCAAAGAATCAATTCGCTCCTCCATCGTCTCGCCGATCCCGATCAGGATTCCGGTGGTGAAGGCGATCCGAAGCTGACCAGCCTCTTCCATCGTGCGCAGGCGAAGCGCCGGAACTTTATCCGGCGCGTTCCAGTGCGCCTCGCCCTTTCGCAGCAATCGCGGGCTGCTGTTTTCGAGCATCAATCCCATGCTCGCATTCGATTCTTTCAGGCGTTCCAGGTCTTTCCGGCCCATCAAGCCCGGATTCGCATGAGGAAGTAGGCCGGAGCGCTCGAGCACGAGCTCGGTCATTGCCGCGAGGTAATCGAGCGTCCGCGAATAACCCAGTCGGCGAAGCTGCGCGACCGCTTCAGGAAAAAGCCGCTCGGGCTGATCCCCCAGGCTGAACAGCGCCTCTTTGCAGCCGGCGCGTCTCCCCGCTTCTGCGATCGCCAACACTTCCTCGCGTGTCAGGTAGCGTCCTCCCTCTTCGTCGGGATCGCGCCGGAACGTGCAATACCCACAGTAATCCCGGCAGAGTCGGGTAAGCGGAATGAAAACCTTCTTCGAGAAGCTGATGGTTCGCCCATGCGAGCGCTCGCGCAGTGCAGACGCAGCTCGAAGCAAGGACTGCAAATCTGATTTTTCTGCGAGCAGCAGCCCTTCTTCGCGGCTCACACCCCGTCCTCCCTCGGCTCGGGCTAAGGTTTGCTCGACGCGACCAAACTGGGTAAGTGCACTCATGAGGGATTCACGATCGTGGGTCCCGGTGTTGATGACTGGCAGCTTTCTCACAGGTCGTGCAACCTCGCCGATTATAACCGTGCTCGGACCGCGAGGAGTCAAGAATCGCATCACGAAAATAGGAACTTGCCTGGCTCTGTTGACGTCCTCCACGTGTGACTTCCAGGCTCTCTCTGTATTCCTCTGCGCCCTCCCCGCCCTGCACCGCATAGTGAGGGGCTGTGAAATGTTTTGCGCTTCGCAATTGCCTTCGCTGAGGGCTGAAAGCTGCCGGCTGATGGCGATTCGTCGAACCGGATAGCCTGAACGCAAGGCGGTCACCGAAAATGCTGCTCGAACGTCCAAGCCAAAGGGCCGTATAATCGCCCGGATCGCGAAGGGAGACTCACATGGCAACTGTCCAAACCAAGCAAGTCGCCACGCAATACGTCGAATTGACTGTTTCCGACGGCACTCGCATGCGCGCCTATACAGCTCGGCCGGAGACTGCAACTCCTCACGCGGGCTTGCTCGTCTTCCAGGAGGCCTTTGGCGTGAATGCGCATATCCGCGATGTCACCGAACGCTTTGCCCGCCAGGGCTTCGTCGCCGTCGCTCCCGAATTCTTTCACCGCACCGCGCCCGGATTCGAGGGCGACTACAACAATTTCGCAGTCGTCATGCCGCATCTTCAGGCCATGACGCCACAAGGCCAGAGCGCCGACATTCTCGCCGCCTTCGATTGGTTGCGTTCCCAGACCGCTCTCCGTGAAAAGCCCATTGCTTCGGTCGGATTCTGCATGGGAGGAACGGTCTCTTTTCTGGCGAACGCGGTTGTTCCTGTAAAGGCCGCGATTTCCTTTTACGGTGGCGGAATCGCTCCCGGTTCCCGTGGCCCCGGCCTCCTTTCTCGAGCCGGCGAGCTGCACGCCCCGGCGCTGCTGTTTTGGGGAGGCCTCGACAAAAGCATTGGGCCCGATCAAAACCGCGCCGTGGTCGATGCCTTGCGCGCCGCCGGAAAACCCTTCGTCAATGTCGAATTCTCTGACGCCGACCACGGTTTCTTCTGCGACGCTCGCCCGAGCTACAATCCCGTCGCGGCCGCGCAGTCCTGGGCGCTATTGCTCGAGTTCCTGAAATCTCATCTCCACTGAGCGCGTCGAGCGAACTGCATCAACCTTAGGGGCACGGCACGCCGTGGCGCGGGGCTGCGAAATGTTTTGCGTTTCGCGAAATTACCTTCACTGATGGCTGGAAGATGAATCGGTTAGCTGGGGGTCCAATTCGGGGACTGTCGGGCTGTCCGCTCCTTCAATCTAAGAAGTTGCAGTAGGCTGCTTGGTCGCCGCCACCAGCTCCTCGGCGTACAGCACGCCTTCCGGAGTTTCCTCGTGTTTGAAGTACACAAACACGTCGCCTCGTTGGGCAAGCTCCGCGACTTTTCGTGCCAGCGCCTTCCGATCTTTGGGTGAATACTTCTCTTTTCTCAACCGCATGTAGATAAAATCGGCAGTCTGGACATCCGGAGCCTCGATTTTTTCGCTCTCTGCTTGGCAGAGCGCCACATTGGCATTACGCAGTAGCGTGAAGGCCTCCTCGCAAAACCAGGAGGCGTGCCGAAATTCAAACGTGGCGCGCAGAGCACGGGGCAATCCCTTCAGGAAATCCGCCAGGAGCTCCAAATCGCACTTCAGATACGGCGGCAACTGAAACAACACTGGTCCCAACTTGCTCTCGTCCTGCAACGGCCGTAAAGCGGAAAGGAACTGCAACGTATACTCAACCGCCCCGCGGAGTCGCTTGACATGCGTGATCATCTGGTTCGCCTTGACGGCGAACTTGAACTCCCCTGGCGTCGCGGCAATCCAGCCAGTCAGCAGCTTCTCGGTAGGAAACCGTCGAAACGTGTGGTTTATTTCCACCGAGTTCAATCGGCTCGCGTAGTAGTCCAGGAACTTTGCGGAAGCGAGCTTCGCTGGATAAAATTCCGGCTTCCACTGCGGATAGGCCCAACCCGAAGTCCCAGCATACACTTTTGACATGGCGCATCAGTGTACCCTGATCGAACTCGGCTTGCCATATAGTGAAGTTGGTAGCCGCACCGCGAATCGAAGCCGGGTTCCACACTGAGAAAGGAATCTTAAAACACGACATTCTTGATAGCATGCTTCAGGAACGGCAGGCAGTTCGATGCGCTCCGATTTTGCGCTTCGGGACACAGACAACGGGGCCGGCACGTAGACAGCTTCGACATGGACAGGCGCACATCGAAAGTGAAGGTTCTCACTCAACTCTTTCTGCTGACGTCATCGCTGACGCTCTACGCCTGCACCAAGCATGATTCGACGGCGGGGTATCCGGTCCCGGAAGGCGGAGCCGTTGTGAACGGAGTCTACCGGAACAGTTATTTCGGCCTCCAATATCCGCTGCCGCCAGGGTGAACCAAGGATCTGACAGGACCCCCGCCTTCCGACACCGGCTACTACTCGCTGGTAGCGTTCAAGCCTGAAGGTGAACTGACCGCCACGATTCTGATCGCCGCCCAAGACATGTTTTTTTATCCCAAACCCATCAAGGACACGATGGACTTCCTCGCCCTGATGAAGCGAGACCTTGATCCGAGTCTCAGCGCTTCAGAACCCGCTTCGGTCGAGATCGCCGGCCGATCGTTTGGCAGATTCGACTTCAGCGGGGCGGGACTTCAGCACTCCGTATTTGCGACCGAGATTCGTTGCCATATCCTCAGCTTTATCTTGACATCTCGCAGCTCGAAACAAATCCAGGAACTTGCTGCCTCGCTGGATAAGATTTCCCTCGCGTCCGGGACCCCTGCCGGTGCTGCTTCGGAGAGCAAAGGACCGCCTGCTCCGTGGCCCATCTGTGTTCGCGAGTATGCGACCGAGGACCATATCGTGCGCCGGACGTATCCAGTCGGATCGGGGCCAGGGTTTCCCCGCGTGCCGGTTCGCATCATCATCGATAAGCAGGGAAGAGTCCGGCATATTCATCCGATCGCCGGTTTTCCGGAACAGATCAAGAGTGTTGCAGATGCGTTGTCGCAATGGGTGTTCAAACCCTACGTTGTTAACGGGCGTCCCGCCGAAATCGAAACCGGTTTGCGACTCGATTTTCGGGCCAAGGAGTGAAAGCGGGTTCCACCGTGCGGGTCCAGCCTAAAAGAGAAACGATTCGTTCTCAGAACTTAGCAGGCTGCTTGCTGAAAAACTCTCCAGCGCGTCATTCCGAGGAGTTCGCCGCGGCGAACGACAAGGAATCTGCTTTTTCCTTGAACATCTTGCGAAAAGCAGATCCCTCGCTCCGCTCGCGATGACAGAGAGTACCTGAGAGACAAGAAGGCCGCGGATGGCTGGCGAGCCGTCCGCGGCCGCGTGCCGTTTAGAGCGAGCGCAGGAAGTTCAAAAGATCCTGCTGGTCCCGTGATGAAAGTTCAAGAAAGTTGTTGATGACACTGTTCGCTTCGGACCCGCCGCTGCGATGAGCCTTGATGGCCTCGATCAGGTCCTTCGTGCGCCCGTCGTGCAGGAAGAAAATGCGTTGCCCGAGTCCCCACAGCGGCGCCGTGCGGAATTCGTTGCCGCTCGCATTTCCTTGACCCACACCATCAGCGAGATCCGTCCCCATGTTGTGCGCCAACAGATCGGAGAAGAGGTTCACCGGCTGGTTGGACAGGGCTGGGAGGTACGCTTTACCCGTATTCAAGGTTGGGGTATGGCACATGTTGCAGCCGATGGCGTTGAATACCTGCGACCCGTTCCTGGTGGAAAACGTGGATCGAGCCGGCGTGGGTGGCGCCGAGAGACGCATGAACGTGGCAAAATTGACGACGTCGGCCGAAAAGCCCGAAGGCAGGTTGGCCGCGGTAGTCGTCGTGTTGGTTGAGTCTTCCGGCGTACCGTTGAATTGGCAATTCGGATCATTCTCCCGTTCGTTGGGGAAGAGCTCATTGGTGACGCCTTGCTCCACGTTATAAGCTTCTCCCGCGAACACCGTCAGCGATTTGTTTTGAGCCTTCCAGCCGAAGCGCGTGATCGTGCCGTCGTTGCCGCTTGTGTTGGCGTGACCCGAGACTCCGAAGTTGCCTTTGTTGCGGTTGGCGGCGTTACTCAGAATCGTGGAGTCGGCGATAGCTTCGATCAGACCGGCTCCGAACAGCGGAGTGGGAATCCGGAAGATGACGTTCTGATTGGCGAGCGCCGTGTTGAAGTCCGGTTGAGCGATGTGGCAGCCCGGTGCGTCCGTCCGGAGATCACGAACAAGTCGTGCACCCCGCCATCCGGGTTGCCCTTCGAGTCCCGGACGAAGCGAGCCTCCCGGACGGGACCGTCGAGAGTCACGAAAGGAGGTACGAAATTCGTGGCTCCGTCCAGCGTGGCCAGCGCCACTTCCGGATTGGTAAACGGGCTCGTGCCGCCGGCGACAGGTTGCGCATGGCATCCCGCGCAACTGTTGAGGTTAAAACGCGATCCCAAGCCAACCCCTGCTTCGCCTGAAATCCCGCCCGAAACCGAGTCCACCTCCAAGAATCGCCCCAGGGCAGCAGCGAAGAAAGCCTGGTAGTCGGGGCTGAGGCCCGCTATAGGTCCTCCCGCACCGGGTGCTCCTCCGCGTACGCCAGGGTCAACTGGTTGTTCGTTGTCCTGGCCGGACCCTCCTCCTCCGCCCGACGATCCTCCCCCGCCCCCCGATCCGTGCCCTCCTCCGTCACTGCGGTTCACTCCCTGAGCCTGCACGCTTCCGCCGCAGCGAACCTGCGTGAGAAGTGCGGCGATCAGCGCGATCGAACACAGACACTTTCGACGACTGGGCTTACTCATCACAAATCCTCCTCGGGAATGGAGACACACGTACACACACTCTCCCTTCCGTCGTAGTCAAATGGGTCGACCGATTAAACGGTGTTGCAATTCGGGGAAAGGAGAGGCTGGGGTGCGCTCTTTTACTCCGCGCGCAATATACTGTCAAGGGAAAATTAGATTAATTTTAAATATACAAGAAGGAAGCCTGCGCACAAAAAAGTGACCGGAGAACAACTACCATCAAATCCGATATTTCGATGGAGCGTTCGTAATGAAGCTCTCAGTACGACTATGCATGCGCAGGACATCACTCTGGGGAGGTCTCAGCAAGCTGTGAAGCGATTCCGTGACAATAAAACCAGTTGCCACATAGACGCCTGAGCATCGGAGGCATTACGGCGAAGGTGGCGGCGCCACTACTGAAGACTCCACAACGGCAATTTTTCCGTCCGGCGTGCGCTCGAGTGCCGGGGCATAGAGCCCGAGAAGTTCGCGTCGCCACCACATTCCTGTTTCCCGTTTCGTCTTCAAATCGGTGAACCAATATTGCCAGATCACGGCGCGCACCTTTTGCGGCGGCGAATCGGGGAAGGGATTGCCGGCGATGAGCGCGAGCACCTCGGGTGAATTCTTCAGCAGCCGCTCTTCGGTGTAGACGACAAAGGGAAACTCGCGCCACGGTCCGAGCGTCGCGAACCACAGGTTCCAGTCAAAACGTGGCTGATAGGGCGCGTAGATGCCTGGCGGCTTGCTGGGGTCCTGCGGCTTGTACCGGAAGGAGTAGGTGATCCACGTCTTGGCGTCGCGCGTGCCCTGAAATTCGATTTCATAGCGACCGCGCGTCATGATTCCGAAAAGGCCGTAGCGATTGGCGATCCGGAACGGATCGAGGAGGCGCACTGGCCCACGCGGCAGCGGCAGCATGGGAAGAATCATGCCGATGAGGAGCGCCACGATCGCATAGAAGGTCCAGCCGAGGCAGAATCCACAGACAGTCCGCCGACACGGCTCTACCAATTGCCGGGCCCACGTCAGCGAACTCGCCGCTGCTGAAGCGTTTGCCGGTTCGAGGACTGGCTCTCGAGCGAGCCAGGCCAGCCATTTTCGGTTGAACAACGGCGCGAGGAAACGGTCGTCGAGAAGCAAGATGCCCAGCGATAGCACCAGATAATTCAGGAACGTGTAATTCGCGGTCAGGATGATTCCAATCTCGAACGGCGTCACGATGAAGAAGCAGACGATGCGGAAGCGCCGAGGCAGAAAAAACATCCATACGATTACCAGTTCGACTGCAAGCGTGAGGAACGCCGTCGACGCGTGGAACCAGTGTGGGAGCTGCTGGGCGTACCACCCAATCCATGTCGGCAGCGGGCCATTCTGGTAGTAGTCATCCATGGCGGTAAAATTCCGCCATTCCGGATCCCCGCCCAAAATCTTCGCGACTCCTGATTCGAAGTAGATCGTGAACCACACAAGCTGCAGCAGAAAGAGGCTCGCGCGGGAGGGCGCGTAAGCGCGTCCTAAGCCGGGTCGGAGCCCGGGCGGGGCGAAAAACAAGCTGATGAATCCAGCTGAAAGCAGCATACCGTCCGACTGGTACCCGGAGAAATCCTGCGCCGCCGCCACAAAGGAAAGGAAGGTCAGGAAACACACCAGCAACATCCCCCGCGGCATGATGTTCAAGATGACCAGAATCGAAGCCATCAACCCGACCCAGCATACGAGCATCAACATGCGGTTCCCGCTGGAGAACCAAAAGAGCGTCGGCGCGAACCAGTAGCGATATGCGCCGGCGTAACGCGACACCGCTTGCAAGTAATCACCAGCGGGAAGAATACCGTCAGGTCCGATCAATCCCTTGATTTGGAACAAGAGCGAGCAAAACGCGGAGAAATAAATCAGCCCAAGCGCGCGCAGGAAAAGCCACCTGGGCCAGAGATGAGAAGCCACACCTTCTCCGGTCGGCTCCGGCCCCAGCAGCCAATTGGTGATCGCGGACGCGCCGCCATCCACTCGTGTGCGACCTCGGCTGTGATTATACAGACCGGGCTGGCAAGTCGCCGCCGAACTCTCAGGAGCCGCGAAAAGTCACACCCGCGGCCAACGGCTGCGGGTTGGGCAAGTTTTGCCGAAGTTTTTAGAGGTGAGTTTTTTAGAGGTGAATGATTATCAGGATATTGAAGAGCCGGCTTGGAATCCTCAATGCGATGCTTGCAGCGATTTCGGATCGGACAGGTTTCGAGGCGACTTCTGGTCCAGAAGGGCGACCAATTTCTGCCCCGAAATTGGAACACCGACTTGGCCCTTGCGCACGATGTCCCGAGCGCTGAGATCACGTCCGTAGAGTTTCCGGTTCGCTCGATTGTCCGATCGAAGAGTTGATCCCTCGAGCGAGACTCCTGCGAAAAGGCCGCGCGACCGCGAATAGGTCAGGATCTCCGCCTTCATGACGATGTCCGTATCTGCCGCAGCCGCACGGCCCTTGGGCCCGACTGCAGCCGCAGCGTCGGCGCCGAGCTTTACCTTGCTGCCGAGAACCGAGTTTGCTCCCTTTGGATTCACGATCAGTAGCACAAAGTCGGTAGCTTCGCCTCCGAGTTGGAAGCCAATATTGCCGCCTTCGAGAGCGAACATAGCGGGCGCGCTCCAGGGGCCGGTAAAGTGCTCTCCCGTGCGGCACGTGATGGCCCCGCGTCCATAGCTGGCGCCGATCCCGAAGGCCAGCTTTTTCACCGACGGAATGACGATTACACATTCAGCTTTGTCCAGCAGATCTTTTGGCAAGCCATCCGGGATGTTCAGAATCTCCTGGAAAACCTCACCGCATTCCTGGAGACGCTTATCTTCCTTGTCCTGGTCGGCTCCCAACGCGGGAAAAGCCAGCAATAGCCCTACTAAGGAGACACAAATCCGTTTCATTTTCGAGCCTCCGTGCACAAGTTAAATTCTCGCGGCATTGAAGGATTCCGGTAACTGTCCCTTGGGCCAGTCCTGCCCTAAACCACAACAGGAGGCGACAGTGCCTTCGGAAGTGCCGGGCTACGGGACGCATCGGTGGCGAAACAGGACAACAAATACGGCCCTGCCGGCTGCCACCAGGCCAAGCCTCCTGCCCGAACTCGTCACCGTGCTATATTGGAGCCGCCCTACTGACTAATTTCTCGCTCTCCGCAAGCGGTCGGAGGCAAGGAGGACACCATGGCCGCGGAAATCCCGAAAAAATACGAAGACCTCTTCGGCAAGAAAGCGTTTGGCAATCTCGGAACTCTGATGCCGGACGGATCCCCTCAGGTAACGCCCGTCTGGGTGGACTACGACGGAAGCCACGTCATTTTCAACTCAGCCAAGGGGCGCCAGAAAGACCGCAACGTGCGGCGTGATCCCCGCGTCGCCATCACTTTATTCGATCCGGACAATCCCTATCGCTATCTGGAAGTTCGGGGCCGGGTTGTGGAGATCACTGAAAAAGGCGCCGATGCGCACATCGATCTCATGGCCAAGAAATATCTAGGCAAGGACAAGTATCCATACCGGCAGGCTGGCGAAGTGCGCGTTCTCTACAAGGTGAAGCCTGAGCACACCACCACGATGGGCTAGCCGCGGGCGTGCACGCCCGAAGCGCGGCCGAAGCTGCGCAGCGCCGCGTAGCGCGCTTCTTGGGGGCTCAAGCCGCTGCGCGCGTTCTCCTCGGTCATTATCTCGAGGTACGCCGCATTTCCTCCCCGCATCGATTTCTCAGCTTCTCTGCGCCTCTGCGGTAAGAGTTTGGGGTTACCGAGGCAGAAACTTCGGTAGTATTCCGTCGGCACAATCCGAGACTTTATGCAGGTTCTCGACAACTTGCGCGTGATCGAATGGACTGAAGCGCTGGCCGGGCCTTACTGCGCCATGCTCCTCGGCGATCTGGGCGCTAATGTCATCAAGGTCGAGCGGCCCAAAGTAGGCGACCAATCAAGAGGATGGGGCCCTCCGTTCGTCGGCTCCGAGTCCACCTATTTTCTTTCCACGAACCGCAACAAGCAGTCGCTGACGCTGAACTTGAATCACCCCCGCGGCCTCGAGATCATGCGCAAGCTCGTAGCGCGGGCGGATGTGTTCATCGCCAATCAACCCGTTCGAGATTCGCTGGTGAAACGCGGCCTCGATTACGAGAGCCTTGCGGCCCTCAACCCGCGACTGGTTTATTGCTCGATCACCGGCTACGGCTGGACGGGCCCAAAAACGGGCCGACCGGGCTATGACATCATTGCGCAAGGTGAAGCTGGAGTCATGAGCCTGACCGGCGAGCCGGGCGGTGAACCGATGCGGTACCCGATCGCGATCGCGGACGTGACCTGCGGCATGTATTCGGCCTTCGGAATCCTTGCAGCCCTGCTGGCGCGCGAACGTACCGGCAAAGGCCAGTTCCTCGATATGTCCCTGTTCGATTCCCAGCTCAACTGGCTCGCCAACATTGGAAGCAGTTACCTCAACGCCGGGGAATTGCCCCAACGCATGGGCAACGCCCATCCGAGCATCGTGCCTTACGAAGTGTTTCACGGGAGCGACGAGCGGTGTTTCATTGTCGCGGTTGGAAGCGAACCTCTGTGGGTCCGTTTCTGCGAGGTGCTCGGAATCGAAGGGACGATCGGGCGCGACCCGCGGTTTTCCAACAATCGTCTGCGGACCGAAAGCCGCGCGAAGTTAACTCCCTTGCTGCAAGAAATCCTCCAAACTCGGCCCTCGCAAGAATGGCTCGACAGGTTCCGCGAAGCTGAAGTCCCCGCGGGTCCAATCAATTCCGTGGATGAAGCCTTGAATGATCCTCAGACGCTCGCGCGGCGCCTGATTGTCGAAATCGAGCATCCTTTGCTCGGCGTTGCTCGAAGTATCGCCAATCCCGTGAAGATGTCCGCCACTCCGCCCAGCTATCGCCTTCCCCCTCCGGTGCTCGGCGAACACAGTACGGCCATCCTCAAAGAATTGGGATTGACTGCGGAAGAAATCGGCGTCGCGCAGGCCGAAGGAGCCGTCTAGAGATCCCGCTTACGAACTGGGCTTCGACCTTCCCATAGCTCCCAAATTGCGAGTCGACCTTAGTGCACGAGGTTGACCGGTTTCGCGTAGCCCGTCATTTCAAGATAGCCAACGCCGGTGAGTGAAGATGAACTGGGGCGCCCGGAAAGGGTGATCGCGCCTTCCCAATAGTTTGGCGTCACCTTATCACCGGTAGCGATCTCTTGAGTCTTCAGCGGCGTCTCGATTTCTGCATCGATGTGGAGGGGAGGAACTGCGATGTGCCACGTAATTGGGTACCTGCCATGGCTGCTTGGACTCGTCCACGTGCCTGCGCGCGGCTCCATCGTGAAATCCTTCACAGAGAGGTGCGTGCCTCTACCGTCCTGGTCGATGTAGGTGCCGGCCGACGCAGGATCGATCGTGCCGTCCGTGCGCCGGACGCGGAACAGCATCAGCTCTGTATCGTCGCTCAGTTGCAGGCTCAGCCAGTCCCAGCCGACCTGATTCGCCTCCAATTGGTTCGTGAAGAACTCATGGTCCATCCACGATGTGCCCTCGACGTGGTAGAGCTTCCCGTTCAGGTCGATCGATCCGCTGGTGAGCAGGCGCGTGAAGGAAATGTAGTGCGAAGCGCGACCCGATCCTTCTGCCTTCTGGCTGACGCCATTCTGGCCGTGTACGACCGGCGGCTTACGCGACTCGAGCACAAATTGCAGGCTGAAGCGCTCCGCAATTGCCTGCAACGCCTGGCGTCCCTGGTTCCACTGGATCTGCCAATTCCCATTCCAGATGCGCCCATCCTGCTGGCTGACGCCGGCCAAGCCCGGCCCAGCCCGGTTAATGCGCTCGGTGTGATAAAACTGCTGGCCATCGATATCGCTCAAAGCCAAGTGTGCAACGTACACGTCTTCGACTGCCCAGGCCGAGTCTTTCGGCTGATTTCGGCTCACTGCTAGGCGGAAAAATGTGAGCTCGAATCCGAACCGGCGACCGTCGCCGGATTTCAAGTTTCCGGTGTAGTACCACCATTCCGTCTGGAAATCCGGATGGTTGAAGTGATCGCGAGGAAATTCGTAATGATAGCCGGGCAAGGCAGTTCGATACTGACCCGCCGTTGGCCTGGCGAAAACGGAAGTCAGGACAAGAAGCCACAGCAGCTTATTCCTCATGCATGACCTCAATTGGTTTAAGCCGCGTCGCCACTCGGGCGGGATAGAGCCCGGCAATCAGCGTTGCGGAATAGACCACCGTCAGCGCTCCGACGAGGAGCGCCACGGGCCAGTGGAATCGGATGGTCCAGCCGAACGACTGTTTGCTGATGACGTAGATCAGGACCAGCGAGAGCAGCACTCCCAACACGAAGCCGGCGAAGGTGGCAAACAAGCCGAGAAGCCCGGCCTCGACCAGAATCAATTTGCGAACCTGCGGTGTTGCGCCACCGAGGAACCGAATGAGTCCGAACTCGCGTCTGCGATCAATTACCAGTGTGATGAGCGCGCCAGCAATGCCGATCACTGCGACGAGGATGGCGATGGCCTCGAGTGAGTAAGTGATGGCGAATGTGCGGTCGAAGACGCGAATGGCCTCTGTTCGCAAGTCACGATTAGAGAAGATCAGAATGTTCTTGCCCGCAGAGGCCTTCTGAATCTCCGCACGCACCGCAGCAAGGCTGGATCCCGGAACAACGTAGACCGCGAGCCCCGCGGGGGCGGGATCAGGCAGGTACCGCAGCATCGTACTGCGGTCGAGCAGAATATAGCCCCGCTCGCTCCCATAGTCGTAATAGACATCCACAATGCGAAACGACGGTTTTTTCTCGCCGAGCGGCAAACGAATTGAGTCGCCCGCACGCAGGTGGTGCTTGTTGGCGAATGGCTCGCTAACGGCAGCAGCATCGGCGCCGCGCAGTTTCGCAAGAATCTCTTCGGCACGCCGGCCCGACACGAAATCGGAACTGCGAAGGCCTTGCGCGAGGGTCAGATCTGCGGAAACCAGCGTGGTCGGCAGCCCTTGATAACTGATCTCGTAGCCTCGAAATTGATCGACCGCCGCCACTCCCGGCAGCTTTGAAAGTTTGGAGACGAGGGCAACTGCAATCGTAGGGTGCCGGTCGGCGGAGAGCTCGCCCGCCGGTCGCAGGTAGAGGTCAGCCGGGAGTTGGTCATCCATCCAAATCAGCACCGTCTGCCGGAAACTGCCAACCATAATGCCTACCGAAACCATCATCGCGATTGCGGTCGCGAGAGCGCCGACGAGAACCGATGTCCGGCGAAGCGATCCGGCCAGGCTGCGTGAGGCGAGGAGGGCTTCTACCCCGATGATCTCGCGCAGAAGGTTAGACGAGATGGACACGACCGCATCCACCAGTGCGGGTACAGCCAAAACCGTGGCGCCGATCAGCAGCACTTCCGACAAATACCCGAGCAGCGGCTTCCCGGAGATGGCCGGAGCTTGCGACGAGGCAGCGCCAGCGAGTCCAAATCCAACTGCCAGCCAGAGATCTCTTGTCTTATGAATATGGGCGGTAAGTTCGCGCCGCCCCCGAGCCATGGCTTCCGCGGGAGGCACCAGGGAAGCTTCGCGCGCCGGTGCCACCGCAGAAACAGCGGCCATTCCCACTCCCACCAACAGCGCCAGCAATACCGATTCGAATGTGAGTCCGATCGAGCCGGGCCGGCTGCTGACGTAAAGCAAATCCACGGTGGCACCGAGTAGTCGGACTGTGCCGGACGCCATCGCGCGACCGAGCGGCAATCCCAACAGCGCTCCCGCAAGCCCGAAGAACACAGCTTCTGCTAAGAAGGCGCTTGTCACCGCGCCGCGACTTGCCCCAAGGGCGCGCACAATCCCGATCTCTGCGCGGCGCCGCACGACTGACAGGGAAATCGTGTTGTAGATCAGGAACGTGCCGACAACGAGCGCGATGTAGCTCAATATGCGAAGGTTCCGGCGGAACGCGGCCAGCATCCGTCGGCTCTCTTCCGTGCCGCTTCCCTCCGGGCGGACGTCTGTCCCCTCCGGCACAATCGCACGCAATCGCTGCTGCCATTCGTTCAGAGGCAGTTCATCCGGCACCTTCAAAAGAATGCGGTCCACGCGGCCGAGTTTCCTCATCGCTCGCTGCGCCGCGGCAATGTCCAAGAGGACGACGCTCCCGCCTTCCTGGGAGTCGTCAAAAACACCGCGGACGATGTAATCGTGAGCCTCGTCGTTGATCGAGAGCCTTAGCGTATCTCCGGCTTTGCGCCCCAATCGCGATCCCGTCCATACGCTGCGGCTGTCTCCGAAATACTTGAGCGCGTCCTCTCCGCCCGCGTAGCTTCGTCTTGCAGAGTCACTGCTTTCAGAGATTTCAGAAACGAGGTCGAGGCCGATGAGAGGCAGAGTCTCGCCGGACTCGACAACGGTTGCGTAGCCCTCGATCCGCGGCCGGACGCGAATCGCGTATGGGAGAGTGGCAACCTTCCCCACCAGTTGTTCGGGAATTCCTCCCGGGGCTGTTATTTCCAGATTGGAATCGCCCGCCAGAGTCTCGAGCGAGGAGCGAAACGAACCCGCAGCCGCATTTCCGGCCAGCTCAATCGCCAGCACCACGGAAACTCCGAGAGCGACAGCTAGCACGGTGAGCGCGGTGCGCAGTGGCTCCTGGAATAGCGGCCGGATAGTCAGACGATGAAGAAGTAAGAGGCGGGGGATTTCAGGAACGCGCATTTTGGGAATGAATGACCTCCTCGATGCGGCCGTCACGCATGCGAGCCACCCGGTCAGCGAGCGATGTCGCCTCCATGCTGTGTGTGGCCACAATGACCGCCGTCTGCTGTTCGCTTGCGATTCGTCGCAGCAATTCGAGAATTACATTGCCAGTGATGGTGTCAAGGTTCCCGGTGGGCTCATCGGCGACCAGCAGCCGTGGCAAGTGGACCAACGCCCGTGCAATTGCGACGCGCTGCATTTGTCCGCCAGAGAGTTGGTGCGGATATCGCGCGGCAAGGTCCCCGAGTTCGACCCATTCTAGACTTGCCTGGCCTCGTTCCCGTGCATTAGCCTGCCCCGCAAGAAGAAGAGGAAGCTCGACATTTTCGATTACGCTAAGCGTATGCAGAAGCTGGAACGACTGAAAGATGAAGCCCACCTTTTCCCTCCGCAATCGGGTCAGCCCCGCGTCGTTGAGTGAGGAAGTTGATAAGCCATCCAGCAGAACCCGCCCCGAGGTCGGGAAGTCCATCGCTCCAGCAAGGTTCAGCAGAGTCGATTTCCCACAGCCGCTCCGCCCCACCAGGGCCACAAATTCGCCGGCAACGACGTCGAGCGACACGCGGTCGAGCGCTCGCACCCGCTGGCCGTCAGTCAAGTAGTCCTTTGTAACTTCTTCGATACGGAGCAAGGCAATATCAACCTGCGACTCGTTGGAGACCGGCGCGGGCGGAGCCGCCTGGCGCTGCAGCATGTTGGCCTTGGATAGTAGGAGCCCCCAGGCTCCGGATTCCCCACGTGAGGTCGCTAGTTTAGTCCTTACTGGACACGGATAGAATACGCCGAGTACTAAGCCTTGTTGGAGCTCGGCCGGAAGATTTCACATCATTGGGTGGACGAAAAAAGGGGCGACAGGTCAGGGGTCACACGGGTCAATTTGGGGCGCCCGCAGACACCACGCGATGACTTTGAGAAGCGTCCACAACGGGCAGGCGGACCGCTACTACTGTGCCCTTGCTATTGGAATGAATTTCCAAGCTGCCGCCGAGTTGCGCGATTCTTTCCCGCATCCCCCTGATCCCAACTCCAGGAGTGCCAGGTGAGGCCAACTCGGATTGTTTTTCCGGCGGCATGCCTTTGCCTCGGTCCTCCACTTCCACGCGAACATCGCCGCCGGAGCGAGCAATACGAATCTTGGCTATCGGGCTTTCTGAGTGCCGATGGATGTTCGTTAAACATTCCTGCACCATCCGAAAAATGGCTGTTTCCAGCTCCTGCGAGAGGCGTCCGAAGTCGTCAGGGAAATCCAAATCAACTTTAATCTTGCCACGTTCCGCAAATCCTTCGATGTACCAGCGAAGAGCGGAAGAAAGCCCTAACTCGTCCAGCAAAGGTGGGTGGAGCAGGTACGAAATTGTGCGAATTTCTTCATTCATTTCGCGGACCAGAACCGCGCTGTTCGTGACAATACTGGCGGTCTTCATCAGACGTTCGATATCGGCTCCCACCGAGGATAGATTCATGATCAGGGCCGCCAGCGTCTGGCCGACGCTGTCGTGCAGTTCACGGGCGATGCGTCGTCTCTCCTCATCTTGCAATTGGAGCAGACGTGCCGTGAGTTCTCGGAGATTTTGGTTGGCCGCATCGAGTTCGGTGGTCCGCCGTTTGACTCGCCCTTCCAGCTCTCCTTGTGCTCGCCGGAGCGTTTCGGTACTGCGCCGATGAACTTCTCCAATTGCCACGATGACGCCGGACGCAAACAAAAACGTGAAGGCGCCAACCAATCGTGCCGCGTCGAGGATGCCAGAGGCGTGTACCGGCGGGGTGAACCAATACCTGGCCCCAAGGAGGGCAAGGGCGATCGTCAAGATCGATGGCCCGAGCCCACAGAACCAAGCGGAGAAAGCCACCGCGGGAAACAGAGTGATGTACGGCACATAATCGCCGAGAAAGGGAGTCAGAGCCCGGCGGGCCAGCAATGCAAGCAAGGTGGCGAGGAACGCCACAGCGTATCGTGCAAGAGTACTCCTGGAGATCCGAGCGGAGAACGCGGCAATGGTCGGCATGATTCTGTCTCTCGTCGAGCAACGGAGGGTATCAAATGGGCTCTGTTCGGCCCTTCGATGACATTATTTCGGACGGCGCAGCCAACAACAATGCCTTGGACACCTGGTTTCGGAACGACAATCGCGCGAGGTGTTTCAGCTGTCTTGGCGCGAATCGAGCATCGCCGCTTTTTTTGCTTGCTGGTCTTCCCTCGGCTAAAGTTGAGACCACGGGTCTCGTGCGAGGCCCGGATCCCAGCGCCGCGCCCGACCGTGCACTAATGGTGAGCGCGGCACCGACCTCCCGCCGAATTCACTTGCGAGGAGTCGTCAGCGTTTTGTTGTGAGCTTTGCACCAGGCTGCCGCGCCCGGTGCAAAGCAAAACGTGGCGCTAGTTGCCGCCGGTCGTGCCCGTCTGCTGAAGAGCCTTCGGCACGCTCAAGTAGCCGACGATCTTGTTCTTTTCGACTTGGTTGACCACCAGCTCCATCGGCTGCTTGGCTCCCCGAGTGTAGAAGAAGATCGGCTCATTGATGGTCCGGTTCCGTTTCTCGGTGCGCTTGTCGTCCGCTACCAGCGCAAGGTTGAACTGGTTTTTCTTTGGATTCGTGCCGTGCAGTTCGACCGTAACTGTGCCCACCGCCTGCGGCTTATTCTTCTCCGCGATGGTGAACTCGATGTAGTCCCGTTCGCCAAGCCGGCGCAATTCGTCGATCTCGGAGTGGTTCTTGGCGATCAACGTCCCCATCTCGCTTCGCGCCATCTGCAAGTCCTTCTTGGTGCTGTCGAGATCGGTGCGGACGCCGCTCACTTCACCGCTGACAGCTTTCACGTCATCGGTGCTGGCTTTCGTGGCCAGTTGGCCCTTGACCTCGGTGTCCATCGCCGCCAGCTGTTTAGTTTCGTCCTCACGAATCAGCTGGGCTTCTTCGCGGGCCTTCTTGAGCTGGCCCTGTGTGATGCGCAAACGCTTGGTCACCACGTTGAATTCGTCCGTCAGGTCGGTATTGGCCTTTTCGGCTTGCGCCAACCGCTGTTGCAGCGCTCCCAATTCCTTGCCGTAGTCCAGCTTCATGGTTTGGATGTCGCTATTCAGAGCCTGTCGGCTGTCTTGGGCGTAACTCGAACTCCTCCAGCCCATCAATATCCCCACGACTGCTAGGATGGCCAGCGCTGCCATCGCCAGAACCACCCATCTAGGGGGTTCGCCATGCACACCCGTTGTCCCTGCATACTCGTCCGCCATTTGTTCCTCCACCCTTCAGAATTAATTTGGAAATTGACCCGCAGTTGCACTTGCAAGAATTCCGCCACACCGGCCAGCCGCTCTGCGCCCATAATCACTTGTAAAATAAAGTAGTTATGTATGACGTGCGTGTGGCTGGAGTAGTTCTAGTCCTAACATTTTTACGCGATTCGCATCTTTTGTTCATGAAGCGCGCTCTCGGGGCCTGGCTGGCGGAAGGACCTGTACCCCTGGCCCAATCCTGCTCCCGGAAACAGTTCCAAGGTCGCTAATAGCCCCCTGGCGCGGCATCTACCAGACAGTACCAAGGGTCTATTTCGCTTTGCGAGCGATCGTTATAGAAATGGTGAAGCCGCAAGCTGCAGTCCCCTTGGGGATGGGGCTCGTTGGCAAGGGGGTCGCTCAAAAATGCTTTGCAAGCTTGGCAAGACTGTCTTCGCTCTCCTGATTGCTCTTCCTGCGTTTCCCCACGCCCCGCAGGTTCCGATCACCGAAGCTCATCCGGCTCTGCACCTCATGAATAACGGTGAATTCGCTGTATTTCTAAAACGCCTCGACATCGGCGTGATCCAGTGGAAGACGCAGCTACGAAATGTGGACTTGAAATCCCTGGGTCTGGACCATCGCGAGAGCAAGGAATTAAACAGAAGCTACAACCTGTGTTTGCAAGCGCTTGACAACACTCACGAAGAAATCCAGAAGCTGTCGCAGAAACAAACGCTGAAACTTGACTTTCTCCTCTTGGTTGATCTGAACGATCTGGCCCGCAACCTCGACGGGTTGAACCGGGATCTGGCGGATCCCGTGACCTTGCGGGAAAGCAGCGGCACCCAGAAGTCACTCGGTTATGCCAGGGAAGTGTTGGGCATCGACGTGGCGCTCGCGCCGCACATGACCGAATTCCAGCATCACGTCCTCGCGTTTGCCGGAGTCATCGACGCCACCCTCGACCGCGCCGAGCAAGACGAGGATCAATCCCCAGCTCAAAAATAAGCCGGGCCGAAATAGTACGTGCCATCCTGAGTACCGGCCGATCCCGGGGCAGGTAGAATTCTCTGCAACCAGCGAGGCGGGCTGAGACTACACTGTTCAGCTCCTGACAAAGCATCGCCTGGCAGGGTGGTTCCAAAATCGTTTGCTAGGACGCGGAGTACTTCTAAGACCACTTCCCTTGAAGGCATTCCTGGGCAGGGGTAGAATAAGCGACTTGTTGCCCAAGCCCGCCCCGAAGCAGCAAAGAACATGACAGATCTTCAAAAGCATTCGGGGGATTGTCCCCGAATTTCTGATCGTCGTCTCCACTTGCGGCGTGGGTTGACGTCGCTGGCTTACGTCGAGTTAGGTCGGGACAACGGCGGCATGGTTTCCAACCTCAGTGAAGGCGGACTGGGCGCGCAGTCGGCCATGGTTTTGACCAAGAAATACCTTCCACGAATCCGTTTTCAACTGCCGCGATCCGGGAAGTGGGTCGAACTCGGTGGGAAGATAGCCTGGACCGGCGAATCGGAGAAGGAAGCAGGCATCGAGTTTGTCGATCTACCTGAGCGCGCACGCGCTGAGATCGAAGAGTGGGTTGCTGCTGGGACATCCAAACCCGAATCCCCGGAGGAAATAGCCTCCGCTGGGGAGCGCGGAAGCAAACTCCTAGAAATGCCGCGTACTCGCGAAACAAAACACTGGCTTCCGAAGCCCGGGATGCCTGACGAAGGTGTGGAGAATGTATTGCAGGCCCTCTCTCTGTTCCAAAGCGCTTCTATTCGCTCGCGCGAAGCCGAAGCGCCACCCGCAGCCTCTCTTTCGACTGCCTGCCTAGATAAGCCGGCGGAGAATGCAATGTTCGGGCTTGCCGCGCAGACGGCAGATAACGGCATGGAGGCTGCCATGGATCATCGCAGAGGGTGGACACTCGCTGCGGTCGGCGCTTTCCTGGCCGTCGCCTTCTTTGTTGTAGGAATACGCGTCGCACACGCCCCGGGGGATACCTTGCTTCGGTATGTCGAGCATGTAAGACAGAGCGGGAACGAACACGTAACGGTCAAGGTTAAGGAGCAGCCTCTCCCAAGCGTGGTCCCCAGTGCTTCCGGTCCTCCCGCGGAAGACGCGAGGCAGCAGCCTGTGCTTGGCTTGCCCGGGCGGCCTCAAACTTCAACAAACGCGCCGACCAATGCTCCCAACTCCGGGAAGGGGGAAGCGCATCCACAGCCGCCCACGAGATTGCCGGAAGAGTTTCAGAACGCCAAAATTGCCGTACAGATCCGGCCTTCTCATCTACCGCGAGGCGCTATATTGGTCGGGGCCCCGGAAGGGAGCTCGCCTCTTCAACTGGGTCTTCCCGAAGAAGCGGTGAGCGCGTCTGCGTTGGTTGCGATCACTTCTCGCCGTTTAGTTACAGTGCCGCCCATGTCGGGACCACAGCCATTTCCGGGAGCCGAGAGTTTGCATGTCGGCGGGCTGCTTTTTCACGTTGAGCTTGGTTACCCACCAGAGGCGATACAAAAACGGGTCGAAGGCACCGTTGAGCTACACGCTACGGTTGGCCGGACTGGAGAAATTGCCAACATCAAGCTTGAGAGTGGTCCAATGTTGCTTGCCACGGCAGCGATGAGCGCCGTTCGCGAGTGGCGTTACGAGCCAACCCTGATCAACGCACAGCCCGTCGAAACCGAAGAAGACATCAAAATCACGTTCCGGCTCCCTTAGGCAGACCGTCGAGAAACGATAGTTCTCTCCCGACAAAAATCCAATGCGGTTGATCGTTTGTCGGAGATGGCAAGGTGATCAGCGTCAACCCCGAAAAATGCATGGTGCCCAAGAGAGGACTCGAACCTCCACTCCCTTGCGGGAACTAGACCCTGAATCTAGCGCGTCTGCCAATTCCGCCACTTGGGCAGTGAATGCGGGTAATCGGAGCTTTTCAATTCTGCCGCGCAGGGTGATATTTGTCAACGCGGGCGGACTGACTGCAAATATCTTGACGAAAATGTCCGCCCGGCCTAGATTCCACACTAGGGACTGAGGTAATCAGGGGGAAGAGAGTGGCATCTACCTCCCCGAGAATTGAGCGGCGTCGCGCCAGCCGCGTGCTCATTCGTATCCCCGTGAAGGTGTTCAGCAACAGCTATGATGGCGAGCCGATCCGCGCCGCAGCCGAAGCGGTGGCTGTCAGCCGCTATGGAGCGCTGCTGCGAGCTCCGCTCTCTCCTGCGCCCGGCACGCGAATCGAAGTCCTGAACGGCCTCAACGAAGAAGTACAGGAATTCCGGGTGATCCGGGTAGTCGACGCGAAAGAAGACGGCCTGTTCGAATTGGGCATTGAAATGATCTTCCCGCGCAGCAATTTCTGGGGCATTCACTTCCCAGGCGAGCCCAGCCCTGCTTGAATCCCGCCGCAGTACTTAGTGCTATAATCCGCGAAGAATTGGGGGCCCGATCGGGCCGGTTGCCATCCGGGTTGATCTTCACGGCCCGCCGGGCTGGGAGGCAGCCATGGATCTTCACAACGCGGTGATCATGCTTGCAGTCGCTTGGGCGGCGATCACAACAGCATTGATCTGCCTGCTGATCTACCGCGGAACGCTCGAAAGTCACGAAGACGATCAAATCTTCCTGGATGCGGCCGAAGAATCGATCGCCCAGGAGCAGCGTGTCCTGATTTCTCGCATCGACCGGTTGAGTCGGCCGATTACCGGGCTGATAGTCCTATCGGGTACGCTGCTCGTGGTCATCGCGGGGCTGTGGCTTTGGGAAGGCTTGAAGAGTTTCTAGGCCCGGTTAGATCCCCGGCTTGGGAGCATCAGGCGGATTTTGCGTGGGTGGGTTTTGCTGCGGGGTAGCCTGGGGTTGCGGGCTTTGCACCGGTGCAGCTAAATCACAAATTTGTGAAGTATGGTTGTGAACGATCAGCCATCTGTCCCCCGTGTGCGAGAAGACCAGCGATGTCTGTCCTCGAGCCGAGACGTCGCGGTTATCCATCATCGCGTTAAACTCCCATTGATACGAAGCCCAGGCCATGTCGCCACGCGTGAAGATAAATGTGTTCCGCCGGACGAGCTGCATCCCCTGTACCCGTGCCCGCTGTTTCTGATAGGCCGCGACGTAGTTTTGCCAACCTACAATCGGCGGCTCGTATGCCCCGCTCACGAACGAAGCGCTGTCGTCGTAGTACTTATGCATGGCCTCGATGTTGCCCACTTGCCAGGCGCCCAGCATTTCTCCGATATTGCGGTCAAGTTCCTCGTTGGTCGGCAAGGGCATCTGCGGCATAGGCGTGTCGCTGTTATCGTTGTCGTCCTTTTTCGGCTTGGTCTTTTTCTGCGCGGACCACGCGATTCCCGAAAGCAGGATCATGGCAACCGCGGCCGCGAGCCAGCGATCCAAACTTTTCCTCTCCCACTTGCTCGCCATTCTTCCCCCCTCTTGAAGCTTGCCCGCGAGAATAGCACGAAAGCGCCAGCTCGACGGGAGCGGCGAAAAGGGATGTGTCGTCGTCCCTTTTGTGCGAGGAAGCCAAGCGGACGATCAGGCGATCTCGCGGACCACGCGGAAGCCGTAATCAGCATACTGAAATTCGGGAGGGATACTTGAGCGCGCCGCGCAACGCGAGACCTTTATAGCGTGGCGCCAGGAACCACCGCGCGAGGCTCGGCGGCTGCCAGTGGCCGGACCTTGCGGATTGCGGTCCGGACACGCTGAGTAGTATCCGGCCGCGTACCAGTCCGAACACCATTCGTGGACGTTGTCGCCGATATCGTAGAGGCCGTACGGATTCGGCGCGTAACAACCGACCGGCTCAGGACCGTTCCGCCAACGCTTGGCGTAATCGGGAAGTGTTGCCGGTGGGGCGTCGCCCCACGGATAGAGCTTGTCTTCAATGCCGCCGCGCGCGGCGCGCTCCCATTCTGCCTCGGTCGGAAGCCGGTAGCGGCGGCGGGTGATCTGTGAAAGGAACTCACAGTAAGCAACCGCATCGAACCACGACGGCGCGACAACCGGTTGATCGCGATGATTGAAGTTCGGATCCTCCCAGTGGAGCGGCGTACGGTGGCGCGCAGCGACGAGGAAGCGGGCGTAATCGGCGTTGGTCACTTGGCAGACGGCCATTTCGAACGCGTCTACCCAGACGCGATGCGCCGGCTTCTCATCACCCCGTCCGGTCTCGCAGCCCATGAGAAACCAACCCTCCGGTATTCGCACGTTCCGCGGCTCAAGAATCTCGTCGCGAGTAACGGAGTGAGCGAGTCGGGGCACTGCTTCAGGGATAGACGGCATTCTAATCCTTCGGGTGCTCGAGCCGGGATTGGCTAAGAAGATTGACGAACAAGCGATAGGCGCCGGGAACGCCGGCGGGCAATTCGCGGAAGAACGACAGTCCCGTGTAGATATAAACGCCTTTTTCGTCGCGCGCATAAACCAATCCGCCGGTCGCTTCGTCTTCGCCAGGGTCACGCAGCCCCAAGACCGGCTGGTAGCGCGAATCAAATTTTCCCCAGAAATAAAGGCCGCGCTCCTGAACCCATCCTTGGAAATCATCCATCGTGATCCTGTTCGGAGAATTCAACAGAGGATTATCGGGCGCGAGAAAGTGGACGGGCGAGTTCGGATCGGTGACGCGCGCGGCGGGCTGGCCCATCGTCGCCGGGAATGGCGCCGGCAGAAATTTCGCCCAGGCGAAGTCCCGTTGATACTGCACAACAAGCGTGCCGCCGCTCTTCACGTATTCGAGCAAGCGGGCATTAGCGCGCGGAAGATCGGAGCGCAACTCGTAAGCGCGGATGCCGACGACGATTGAATCGTAGTGACTCAAATCCCCGAAGGCCAGCGCCACTTCATCAAGCACGTCCACGCGAATTCCGAGCTGGCGCAGAATCTCCGGAATGGGATCGGTGCCGGCGGTGATGTAGCCGACGTGGAGAGAAGCAGGAATCTTGAGATCGAGGACGTTCACAGTAGCGTTCGCCGCTTCGCCCCAGCTCCGCGTGGGCAAAGAAGGTAAAGGCTCGAGCGAAGTGCGAAAAGTTTCGGCACCAAAGCGCGCATTGGGTTTCAAGGTGTACTCGCCGGCCTTTGGATGAGCCGGCGGAGTTACGTGAAAAACGACGAGCTGGTCGCCTGGAGAAGAGAAATCCAGCGGTGCGGTTGGGGATACCTTCCAACCCTCAGGAGCATCCACTCCAACTGCGACTTTCGCTGCGGACGTCCCGTGATATCGCACGCGGGCCAGCAGGGCGATGGGCACCGGCGCGTCATCGGCGGATGATTGCTCTGGATACATGACGTGCTGTTGATTAACGGTAAGCGTCACCGCAGGGACGAGCTCGAGCGGATAGGTATCCACGCTGGTTGAGCTGGCGCGCACGGCCACGGCCGGCTCCTTCAAGGTGAATTGGTAGTTGTCAACACCCACATCGATAGGCGCCTGCACCAATGGCGGTGGCCATGGCAAAATCGCATCCCCGGGAGAAACGGGCGGCTTGGCGTCTCGCGGGATGGATACTCTGAAACGGATGTCGCCGCTTTCCTGATCCGCACCTTCCGAAACCGCACTCCATCCGGCCGGCAATATCAATCCGTCCTTCGGGAGCCCCCACTTCACCGGAACGGCGGGCGGCCCCGGAGAACCAACACTCACAGTGAACGATTCGCCCGCGACGAGTTCGTTTCGATCCGCTCGCACTCGGACGGGAAGGGCGACGACTTCCGCGAGCGCGTGGTCGATCCGATCAGTCACGCGGTCAAGTTGCCAAATGGCTTCGGCCCTTTCCCTGCCTGACTGACCTTCGAGCTGTTTCTTCAGACCTAGAATCTCGGTACCCGCCTGGGCCAAATCTTTCGCGGCGGAGGCGCGATCCAAGTTCAACATCGCCTTGCGAGCTGCATCCAAGTTGTAATCCGCCTCTTTCAGTGCCGGCGCCATCAGGGATCGAAATGAAGGAAAGCCTGAAGCAAGCGCAGGCAGGCGTTGGGCCAGCACAGAAGTATCGAGTTTAGAGCCGTTCTTTTCGCCTTCTTCGATCAGATAAAGAGGCTGACGGAAGAAAGGCGAATCGAGAAAATTGGATACGCCCTGCGAGCGGTGGAATGCCAGACTCTCGCGGCCCCACTCATCTGAAGTCTTTCCCCACAGGGGCAAGACTGAATTGAGCGGCACTTGATAGTCGCCTGGCGCGTCGTCCCGGCTGTCGTCGAGAAGTAGAGAGACCTTCCAGGGCGCGAGCCCTTCTTGAATCTGCAAGGGAAATTTGTTGGGGTCGGCGGCTGCGGCGACGGCTTGCGGTGTCAGGATGCCGCTGGCTTGGTGGTGGCCATGTCCCCAGTGCACGCCGCCCCAGCCGTTGATCACGATCTCGGGGCGGAACGTGCGGATCACGCGCACCATATCTTCGAGGGGAACGTCACGCCATATCTTCAGGGTTTGTTCGGGGCTTTTGGAATACCCGAAATCCGGAGCGCGAGTGAAGAACTGTCGCACTCCATTGTGCTCGCTTGCACCGAGCAATTCGGAGGTGCGGAGCATGCCGAGCTCTGCCCCCTGTTCCGGTCCGATGGAGTTCTGGCCGCCTTGGCCGCGGGTAATCGTCAGCAGCGCGACATCGTCATCCAGCCCGCGAGAAAGATAGGTAAGGAGGGATGAAGCTTCATCATCGGGATGCGCCGTGATAAAGAGCGCCCGTGTCGTGACGCGCGCCTTGTCAATCGCCTCGACCGCTTCGGCCGAAGACTGTGCGGCCAGCGGCGGTGTGGCGCACAAACAAGCCATCGCAAGCAGCCCAGTCGAGAGAAGGGCTGCAGTGCTGCGTACCCCGGACTGTTTCGCAGGGCGTCTCATAAGGCCTTTCGGAACGCCATTCACAGGACGCGCCTCACGTGGCGACCTCCTCGAACGGCCACTGGCGAAGCAGCCGCGCCCGACCCATGTAAATCAAAGTTCCCGCGAGCATGGCGCCCAGAGAAGCGAGCATCGGCTTCCTTCCGGTTGAAAAGAAAATTCCCGTCCAGCCCACTATAGCGATCACGACCGGCGCGGGATAGAACCACATCTTGAACGGGAGGCGCTCGGCCCCCCACCGTCCTCGGAGGAGAAGCAGGCCGACAGCTTGCCCGACAAATTGGATGATGCAGCGCATCGCCAGGATGGCGCGAATCACGTCTATCAAGCTGAGCGACAGGCAAAACAGAAATGCCGTGGCGCCGAGAGCGACAAGCGAGATGTGCGGAAAGCGCTTCGTCGGATGAACCCGCGCGAAGACCGAGAAGAAGTTTCCATCGAGGGCGGCGGCATAGGGAACGCGGGAATAGCCGAGCGTCGCCGAGAAAATCGAGCCAAATGCACTGACGAGAATCAACGCGGTGGCGACTGTCGCCCAGCTCGGCCCGAAGGCGCGCTCGACGAAGAGGCTCACGACCGCTTTTGTCTTTGCAGCTTCCTGCCACGGCACCACGCTCAGGATGCTTGTTTGCATCCCGAAATAAAGCAGGGTAATCCCGAAAATCGAAATGAAAATCGCGCGTGGGATGTTGCGCTCCGGCCGTTTCATTTCGCCGCCCAGATTGCTCACGTTGTAGTAGCCGAGATAGGAATACACAGTCTGAACCGTGGCGTGGCCCAGGCCTGCGAAGAAGAGCCCGGAAAAACTCCAAGCGCCCGGAGGAAAAGAAAGAAGCAGGCGCGACTGAAAATGAGTCGCGCCGCCGTAAATCATCCAGAGAATCGTGCCCACGACGATGATGCAGAGGACGACGGACATCTTCCCAATTGTGGTGATCCGCCGGTAGAGCAGCACCACGACCAGCGCCACGATAGCACCGGCAATCGCCTTGTCAGCGCGCGTCCCGAGCGGCGCTAAAAACGCCGCCACCCGGCTCGACCTGCCTACGAGGTACCCCGAATAATTTGCAAATCCCAGCGCGCCCGACGCGATGCTGAGTGGCGCTTGAAACAGCGTCTGCCAGATGAACAGGAACGACATCAGCCGGCCCCAGCTCTTCGCACCATATGCTTCGCGAAGGAAAACGTAGCTGCCCCCAGCCTGGGGCAGCGCCGCGCCGAGCTCGGCCCACACACACCCGTCGAATACCGCGAGAAGCGCGCCCAACATCCACGCCAGCAGGCATTGCGGCCCGCCCATTGCTTGCACCACGAACGGAATCACAACGAACGGGCCGATTCCCACCATGAACGTCATGTTGAGAGCCGTGGCTTCGATCAGCCCCAGGCCGCGTTCGAGTTTTTCGGGCTCACTCATCGCTTGCTCGCGTCGCAGAATCCCAAAGGATAGCAAACAACCCCGGCGCACCCGGCGAAATCTTCCGCGGAACTGCGCTACGATGGAGCGATCATGGCGGAATTGGGCGTGGTAATCACCGCGGCTACGGTGACGATTCTAGTGGCCGAATTTCTTCGTAAGCGACGCGGGCCGCTGCCGTCACACGGGTGGCTGGGGGTTGTCGCGCTCGCCGGCGCCGAATGGCTGATGTTTCGCGGCATCGAGCCGGTGGCGACCTACTTCACGCCGATCGCTTGGTCTGCGTATATCCTGATTGCGGACGCAGCCGCGTTTGCTGTTTCCGGCCGCTCGCGATTGCAAGAAACGCCACTGGTCTTCGCCCGGATGGCCTTGCTCTCGATTCCGCTATGGCTCGTCTTCGAAGCGTACAACCTGCGCCTGGCGAACTGGACGTACGTCGGAGTTCCGGCGTCGTGGCCTGCGGCTCTGCTGGGGTATGGGTGGTCATTTGCGACAATTACGCCCGGCATTTTCGTGACGGCGGACTTAATTCACGCGCTGATACCCGAGCGCCCTTGGCCGGCGTGGAATATTTCGCGCGCCGCTGAAAACAGAATGATGATTACGGGGGCGGCGTGTCTTCTAGCGCCTTTGATCACGCCGCGGCATATTGCTGAATACATGTTCGGCCTTTTGTGGATCGGCTTTTTTCTCTTTCTCGATCCCCTGAACCGCCGGTTGGGGCTGCCTTCATTCCTTGAGGATTTATCGGAAGGGCTGCGTGGACGCTTGTACTCATTTCTGGGAGCGGGCTGGGTCTGCGGATGGCTCTGGGAATTTTGGAATTATTGGTCAGCGGCGAAGTGGCATTACACATTTCCGATGTTTCAAAACATGAAGATTTTCGAGATGCCGGTGCCCGGCTACTTCGGCTTTCTTCCCTTTGCGCTGGAATGCTTCGTGATGTACGTTTCCGCCGCATGGGCGCTCGGGTGGTTGAAAAGACCGCAATGACCTCGGCTCGGATGCTCAATCACCGACACCTTGGGAGCCTTTTTCTGCTGGCATTCGCGGGGATCCTTTTCGGCGGATCGGCCCGGGCAGGGAGCCTCGCGGTGCCGCCCGAAGCAAGACAAGGACTCGATGTTCTCTACGGCGGCGACCCCGATGCGGCGATTCAGGTGTTTCGTGATATCGAGACGGCGCGGCCCGATCATCCCCTTGGCTATTTGCTCGAACTCGAAGCCCGCTGGTGGAAGATGTACTGCCAAGCCTGCGAAGTGAAATGGGGACTGATCGACGCGTGGAAGAAATCCAAGAGGCCCGAGGACCAAGAGTTCTTCGCGCTCGCTGACAAGGCAACGAGCCTTGCCAAAGCGCAGCTTGCAAAATCCGAGACAGCCGAAATGCACCTCTACGCGGGGATAGGGCTGGCAATGAAAGCGCGCCTCTACGGCCTGCGCGAGGAGCATCGAGCCACTGCCCGCGCCGGGGTAGCGGCGCGGGAAGAATTCCTACGCGCAACTCAACTTGACCCGGACATGGCCGACGCTTACGCGGGCTTGGGCCTCTACAACTATTACGTGGATACCCTCTCGGGGCTCGTCAAATTTCTGCGGTTTTTCCTGGGGATTCCCGGTGGCAGCAAGAAGGACGGTATTCAGCAGCTGGAATTGGCGATGGAGAAAGGACAATTGATGAATGTCGAGGCGCGCTTCTATCTTGCGAAGAATCTTCGCACCTACGACCAGCGGTACGAGCGCGCTGAGGAAGTTCTCTCGCCGCTGGTTCAACACTATCCGCGCAATCCGATTTTTCTGTTGCTGCAAGGAAACCTGAACACGGAGCTTGGCCGCCCGGAAAAAGCCAAGGAGGCGTTTCGCGCCGCGCAGGCTGTCGTTTGTCCCGATTCCCTCTGCGATGCCCGGGTACACCAGATCGCGAAGTCGTTCCTCGATTCGTTGCCCTGACGCTCAGTCAAACCCGGGCGGCTTCTTCTTGTTCCAAGGCGTGATAGGAGGAACGAACCAGCGGCCCGGCTTCGACGTGCTTGAAACCCATCTGTTCGCCGAGGCGTTTGAATTCGGCGAATTCAGCGGGATGAACGAAGCGCTCGACTGGAAGATGTTCCGGAGTGGGTTGAAGGTATTGGCCCAGGGTGAGAATGTGCGTGCCCTGAGCGGCAATCTCTTCCATGGCGTCCAGAACTTCGTCGCGCGTTTCGCCGAGGCCCAGCATCATGCCTGTCTTTGTGGGCATTTCAGGCGCGCTTTTGCGGGCGCGGCGAAGGAGCTCGAGTGACCGCTCGTACACGGCGCCCTTGCGGACGCGGCGATACAGGCGTGGCACGGTTTCCATATTGTGATTGAGGACGTCAGGTTGCGCTTCGATCACGATATCGAGCGCGGACCAGTCGCCACGGAAATCGGGAATCAGAACCTCGACTTTGCAGCCGGGAACGCGCCGGCGAATCTCGTCGATCGTGCGAGCGAAGATCGCGGCACCGCCGTCCGGCTGGTCGTCGCGATTTACAGAAGTTACAACCGCATAGCGCAGCCCCATCATTTCGACTGCTTCGGCGACGCGTTCGGGTTCCCCTTCATCCGGTGGGCCGAGAGGCTTGCCCGAGGGCACGGCGCAGAAACCGCACGCACGCGTGCAGACGTTGCCCAGAATCATGAACGTGGCAGTGCGATGCTCCCAGCATTCGCCCATGTTAGGACAACGCGCGCTTTCGCACACCGTGTGCAGGTCCAGTGTGCGCATGATGCGCTTCAATTCCTGATAATTCGGCCCACCGAAAAAGCGCACCCGAAGCCATGAGGGACGAGGATGGGCCGCCGCCAGCGGTGGAGCAAGCTCCGGAGGCGCGCTCGATAGGATGTGAAACGGTGAGGCCATCGACGTAGTCTCGAATTTCTGATTTTACGCGCCTGCGAGGGGCGAAAACAACTCTCAGGGTGATAGTGCCAGGTTGGAACCTCGAGCAACGACGCCTCAAGTCGTCAACAGAATTGCCGATAGAACCAGCAAAAGCACAGGGGGAGGGAATGGCCAGCGTCTCTCTGCTTTCGAGTAGTCTCTTGAGTGGCACTGCTGGTGCACGGGGCACATCCGACGCATCTGTTGCCACGGCTTCTGCCTCGTTGGCGCCTGCGAGGGCGTTGCCCCAGGATACGGTTACGATATCTTCTCAATCCCCCACGCTGACAGATGCCCAGCAAGCCGGTCTCTCTCAGGTGACCCCTGCCGCGATTTTCAGCGCCCAAATCGGCCCGCTCGATCTCACAGCAGGTTCGGCCGGGAGTTCGGTGCCAGCGAAGGCCACAGCCACGCAGGCACTTTTGACGACCGCCCCACCAGCGAATTTGTCGCAAGGCGCCCCAGTCAACAGCCCGCCCACGGCAACCCAAACAAACAATAGCACTCTTTTTAATCAGTTCATGGCCGTGCTCAATCAACTGAACCTGGATCCAGGAACGTTGAATTTCCTGAAGTCCCTTGGACGAATGCTCGAGCAAGTTGATCCGCAAGCGTTCGGCCAGTTGATCCAAGGACTCGAACTCCTCGCGCAGTCCCTCGCTTCCCATAACAATGGAAAGACGAGCTCCGCCGCGATCCAAAACAACACGAACGCTCAAGAACTTAAGGCTCTCTCACTGAAAGTCAAAGCCGCGGACCTAAATGGAACACTCGCACCGGTCGGCAGTGCTGCAACCGGGACGAGAGTCCAACGGCTGCTAAGCCGCAAACGCTTGCAGGAAACACGGCCGGGGTTCCAGGTTCAAATGCCCGGCGAGGGCAAGCGGCGTAATCCGCTGCCTAGAAACCGTCAGTACCGTAAACCTCACGCACCCGCCCAGTGCACCATGGCCGGGAAACACAAGGATTGTCAGCCAAAAACCACACCCCAACCGCGACAAGTGTTGCATTCTTACAACACCGAGTGAGGAAGGGCCTTTATCGTAACCGCAACTATCTGATTCAAAGTAGCTTATGATCATTTTGTTCGGCAGCTTGATTGCTTCCGACGCCCAGCCTCTTCTATATGGCTCACCAGCTCACCATCGGGCGCCCCGTCGAAGCCGCGGGAATCGGTCTTCACACCGCAGTGAAGTCGCACATCCGTTTCGTGCCCGCACCGGCCGACACGGGTGTCGTCTTTCGCCGGGTGGATCTCGACAATTTCGAAATCGAAGCGCACGTCCGGAACGTGGCTCGGGTGAGCTACGCGACGAGCCTGATGAAACAGGGCGTGCTGTTATCCACCACTGAGCACCTACTTGCCGCGCTTTACTCGTGCGGCGTGGACAACGTGTACGTCGAGATCGACAATCTTGAAGTACCGATCCTTGACGGTTCCGCGCAACCGTTCATCAACATGTTGAAGCAAGCGGGGGTCCGGCGACTGCGCCGCCAGCGGCGCTATCTGCGAGTCGTGAAACCACTCCAAATCGCGGAAGGCGATCGCCGGATCGGAATCTATCCCGCAAGCGAATTCCGGGTTCGTTGCTTCGTGGATTACTCCCATCCGATGGTCGGCCGCCAAAATGTCGAGCTCGAAGTGGATCGCGAAAACTTTACTCAGATGCTGGCGCGCGCGCGAACGTTCGGATTTATGTCTGAATTTGACGGACTGCGCGAGATGGGGTTGATTCGCGGCGGATCGCTTGAAAATGCGATCGTGCTGACGCAGGACGGCATCCTCAATGGGCCGGTGCGCTTTCCCGACGAATTCGGCCGGCACAAGGCGCTCGATCTGATCGGCGACCTCGCGCTGGTCGGGCAGCCGCTGAAGGCGCTGGTCGTCGCGCACAAGGCCGGCCATGCACTCCACACACAACTCGTCACACGCCTCCTGGCCGATGATTCGCTTTGGATAGAAGGCACCCAAGAAAGCATCGACGCCCCGGCAATGGTGGCTGTGCCGCTTCCGGCTGTTTCCTGACGCCTTTTTGTATCGGACAATCTACTGCAGCGGCGGGCTGTCTTTGGTCGCCGCGCGGTCGCTTTCCACGCGAATCACACCGGTTTCATCAATGAAAAAGTGACGCCGGCCAGTGGAACCAGGAGCTACAGGATCAGCGCCGATCTCATAGGCATCGCGAAGACCGCCCGCTTTCTTGCTCTCGACCACGTAGCTGAAGGCGTAGCCGTTCATCCGCCCGCGCGCGAGGAAGCTGTTAATGAGGTCAGCCGCATTTTCGTCTGGGGCCTGACCGTTCGAGGGCGGGCCGAGGGTTTCGAGCTTCTCCGGAAAACCGTGACCATAGTTCGAAGAATATGTTTCGAGCGCCGTGTCGATGCGCCGCAGTGACCCGAGCGCGCTCGCTTCATTCGCTGCCATCCGCGCACGCAGCAGATTCGGAATTGCGATCGCAGCGACAATCAGAATGATCGGTATAAATGCCACGCCGATGTAACCGAGAATCAGGCCAGTCGTAGCCATTCCTGCGCCTTTGAGCCTCCCACCGCTGTTTCGGATTTGAGATTGGGCGAGATGTCCCAGGACGATGGCGGCGACTGCTGCCGGAAAGAACATGAAGAGAACGCCGCAGATTAGACTCCCGATTGCCTTCCCGCTGTTTTCTGCCGGACCCGTACAGGCGGGTCCTGCTTCCGACAGCCGCAAAATCGATTCCATCGGAGGCATTTCCGCACCACAACGCATGCAGAAACCGGTGTGGTCCGGGTTCATCTTTCCGCAGCGCGTGCAGTAGATCACGATGCGCCTCCATATGGGGTTCTGAGGTGGAGCGATCTAATCAGTGGTTAATCGTTTCAACCACCAAAAGTCAACAGCCGCGACGGTTGCGATTGCCAAAGAAGTGCAGGGAAGCGACAATATTCACGAGATGACCACGAAAGATAAAGATACGGTGGTTGTAGTTCTCGCTGCCGGAAAGGGTACGCGTCTCCTTTCGGACGTGGCAAAGGTGCTGCATCGAGCGGGAGGGCGCTCTCTTGTCGAGCATGTAGTGCGCGCCTGCCTGCCGCTTGAGGCGGCGGAAATAATTGCGGTCGTGGGTCATCAAGCAGACGACGTCCGCGCGGTTGTTACGCCCCTTGGCGCGAAAAGCATCCTGCAGGAACCGCAGAACGGAACGGGCCACGCGCTACAGATTGCGCGCGAAGCTATCGGGAAAAAAGCGAAGGTCGCGATCGTCGTCCCGGGCGATGCCCCACTGATCCGAACGGAAACGCTCGCTGCGCTGCTCGAGACTCATTATGCGGGCCGCGCTGCGGCGACGATTCTGACAGCGAAGCTCAAGGACCCGACGGGCTACGGGCGGATCATCCGCCAGCAGGACGGCAGCGTCGCGGCCATTGTCGAAGAAAAGGCCGCCAGTCCCGAGCAGCGTGTCATTCGCGAAATCAACTCGAGCATTTACTGCTTCACGCTCGAGAAACTCTGGCCCTGTTTGAGCGAGCTGCGACCGGACAACGCCCATCGCGAGCTGTACCTCACCGACGCGATCGCGCGGCTCAACGAACGCGATGAGAAGGTGCTCGCGCAAGTCGCGGACGATCCGCTGGAAATCCTTGGCTGCAATACGCGCGCCGAGCTTGTCGAAGTGGATCGGATTTTCCGGCAACGGAAAACAGCGGCGCTGATGGCGGCCGGCGTCACGATCTACCTGCCGGAAACGGTGATCATCGATTCGGAAGTGGAAGCCGGGCGCGACACGGTGATCGAGCCGTGCGTCCAGCTTCTGGGGAAGACACGGATGGGCGCGCATTGCACCGTGCGGACCGGGAGCATCGTGAATGACGCGACTCTCGAAGAGAATGTGCTGATTGAGCCGCACAGCGTGATTGACGGGGCGGTCCTGGCGAAGAACTCGGTCGTGGGACCCTTCGCGCGGCTGCGACGCGGTGCGGAGTTGCGCGAAGGAGCGCGCGTCGGCAATTTCGTCGAGATGAAGAACGCCGTCTTGCACGAAGGAGCGAAGGCGCTGCACCTCACCTATCTGGGCGACGCTTCGATCGGCCGCGCGACGAATATTGGCGCCGGGACGATCACTTGCAATTACGATGGCGTGCGCAAAAACCGCACGACGATTGGGGATCGCGTCTTCATTGGCAGCGATACCGCTCTCGTCGCTCCCGTCGAGGTCGGCGATGGGGCCTATGTCGCGGCTGGCTCGACCATCACTGACAGCATTCCTGCGGACGCGCTCGGCATCGCGCGTGGCCGCCAGGTCAATAAGCCCGGCTGGGCCGCCGAGCGCCGGGCGAAAATAGAGGCCGAGAAGGCTGGGGCCTCGCTCCCGACGCCCGCTGCGAAGTCGACCACGGCGGGCGGGTCGCACAATCCCGGGCCTGCGCACAATTCCCCTCCCAGTTCCGACAATTCAAGGGCTCGACGCGGTTCGTCGGCCACTGTCAAGAGGCGCAAGCCGGCCCGTCGCCGCTAGCTATTTTCTTCTTGCTCGTAGAAGAAAAGCCCCGGATCTGAAGACCCCGGCTACAACGAACATTGCTTCTGTTCATGATTCCTCTTAGAGCTGGGCCGCGACTTCTTTGGCCGTCGGAACCTCGGCGCGCGCTGTGTTAGAATGTGAATGGGAGAATCCGCTGATGAGATTCGGCGTGGTGGTTTTTCCTGGGTCGAACTGCGACGACGACGCTTACCATGCCGTCGGATCAGTCCTTGGGCAACCGGTCGAGTTCCTGTGGCACAACTCCGAGCAAATTTCAGGCTGCGACGCCATTATTCTGCCCGGCGGCTTCGCGTTCGGCGATTACCTTCGGACCGGAGCGATCGCGCGGTTTTCACCGGTGATGCACGCGGTCGAGCGGTTTGCGCGCCGCGGTGGGCTGGTCCTGGGAATCTGCAATGGTTTTCAGATTCTGCTCGAAGCCGGACTGCTACCGGGAGCGATGTTGCGCAACCAAGGGCTGCGTTTTCTCTGCCGGCAGGTCCACATCCGCGTCGAATCGACGGATACTCCCTTTACCTACGCGGCGCGCGTGGGGCAAGTGCTGAAACTTCCGATCGCGCACATGGAAGGGAACTATTTCTGTGACGCGGCAACGCTCTCAGATCTCGAGCGGAACAAGCAGATTATCTTCCGTTACACCGGACCGAATGGAAATCCTGATTGCTACAAAGATCCTGATGCGAACCCGAACGGATCGCTGGCTGGCATTGCCGGAATCTGCAACCGAGAACGAAATGTTCTCGGGATGATGCCGCATCCCGAGCGTGCCGTCGAAGCGCCGCTGGGTTCGGCGGATGGCCTCGTAATTTTCCGTTCCATGGTCGAGAGCCTGGTGCGCCAGGCTGCTGTGCCCGCATAGGCCCGGTGCGATTCCCAAGCAAACCAAATCATGAAAGCTTACAATTTGCCGCGCGCGGCAAGGGCCGTTCGCCCTTCGGCTGCGCTTAGGGCAAGCGAACGGCCCTACGAGCACTCTCGTGATACCACAAAATGATCGACACTGAAATCACGGTCACCGCGGAGGTTGCGGCGGAGCATGGACTGACAGCCGAGGAATACGCCCGCATCCAGAAAATTCTCGGGCGTGACCCGAATATCACGGAGCTCGGAATCTTTAGCGTGAGTTGGAGCGAGCACTGCTCCTACAAGTCCAGTAAGGTGCACCTAAAGCGCCTGCCGACGCACGGTCCGCACGTCGTTCAGGGCCCGGGAGAAAACGCGGGCGTGGTGGAGATCGGCGACGGGTTGTGTGCGGTCTTCAAGATTGAGTCGCATAACCATCCGAGCTTTGTCGAACCGTTTCAAGGGGCGGCAACGGGGGTCGGCGGGATCCTGCGCGACATTTTTACGATGGGCGCGCGGCCGATTGCCGTGCTCGATTCGCTGCGCTTCGGACCGATCACTTCAGGGGCTGGAGCCCCGGATTTTTCGAGCTCTTCGATGTCGAGGTTAAAACCCCGATCCACAACGCCCTCAGCGGCCGAGGTTCATTCCGGAACCGCTGCGGCAGTTCGCATGCAGCCGCATACGGAAAAATCAAGCGCGGAGGAGATTGCGCGGAACCGGCGAATTGTCGATGGCGTGATCAGCGGCATTGCGTTTTATGGTAACTGCTTCGGTGTGCCGACCGTGGGTGGTGAAGTTCATTTCGAGCCTTGCTACTCAAGCAACCCGCTCGTGAACGTCCTGGCTCTTGGGATCGCGAGACGCGACGAACTCTTCTTCGCTCGCGCGCGCGGCGCGGGCAATCCAGTGATCTACGTTGGTGCGAAGACGGGCCGCGACGGTATCCACGGCGCGTCGCTGCTCGCTTCGGCGGAATTCAGTGAGGAATCGCAGCAGAAGCGCCCGAACGTCCAGGTCGGCGATCCCTTCATGGAAAAGCTGCTGCTCGAAGCGTGCCTCGAAGCAATGCGCACCGGCGCAGTAGTCGCGATTCAGGACATGGGCGCGGCAGGGCTCACGAGCTCGAGCTCGGAGATGGCTTCGCGTGGCGCGAAGGGAATCGAAATCGACCTCGCTCGCGTGCCACAGCGCGAAACAGGAATGACGCCCTACGAAATCATGCTCAGCGAATCGCAGGAACGGATGCTGTTGATCGCCGAGCACGGCCGGGAGCGGGAAGTTTTGGACGTTTTCTCGAAGTGGGGACTTGACGCGGTCGAGATCGGTCGCGTCACGGACGACGGCAAACTGCGCGTCCTCGATCATGGGCGTATCGCTGCCGAAATTCCCGCGCAGGCGCTGGCGGAAGAAGGGCCGGTGTACGAAAGGCCGCTCACGACTCTGGCTGCCGCGGACAACACGCCGCTGATTGAATTTGCGGACGCAGGCGCCGATCTCACCGAGAACTTCCACAAGCTGCTCGCCTCGCCTGCGATTGCTTCGAAGAAATGGATCTTCACGCAGTACGACCACATGGTGCGCACGAACACGCGCATCGGCCCTGGGGCGGGCGATGCCGCTGTAATGCGTATAAAAGGGACGGATCGCGCCCTGGCGCTGTCGACCGACGGAAATGGACGTTGGTGCCAGCTCGCGCCGCGCCTTGGAGCGATGCACGCCGTCGCCGAAGCGGCCCGGAACGTAGCGTGCGTGGGCGCGCGGCCGATTGCGGCGACGAATTGCCTCAACTTCGGCAATCCGGAAAAGCCCGAAATCATGCGGCAGTTCCGCGAGGTGATCGAAGGCATTGCCGAAGCCTGCCGGGAGCTGGAAATTCCGATCACCGGCGGAAACGTGAGCTTCTATAACGAAACGCTGGGCAAAGCCATCTATCCTACGCCGATTCTTGGGGTGCTTGGCCTGATTGAGGACGTCTCGGCAGCGCTTGGGATGGGCTTCCAAAACGAGGGCGATGCCGTCATCCTGCTGGAAGGAGGCGCAAAGCGTATTGGTCTCGAAGAATTGCAGTACGAATTCTCATCGTCCGAATATGCGAAGACCATTCACGGCGTGGCGGCCGGCGCGCCTCCGGAGATTCAGCTCGCGGCGGAGAGGCGGCTTACGCACTGTCTGGCGGCGATGGCAAAGGAAGGTGCGCTCGCCTCGGCCCACGATTTGAGTGATGGAGGATTGGCCGTGGCGCTCGCCGAATGCTGTTTCGCGAGTGACGGCCTTTCCGCGCAAGTGACTCTCGCAGAGGAAGATCCCGCCGACGCGATTCTCTTCGGCGAACGGGGCGCGCGCGCCATTGTATCCGCGCGACCCGATTCGCTTGCCCGCCTCGAGGCAATTGCGGCACAATATGAAGTTCGGGCGCGACGCATCGGCCAAGTCACGCGCGGCGATTTCCGCATCCAATTGAGGGGACACTCCGTGGTGAGCGCGGCCATCGAGTCTCTCCGCGAGACGTGGGCAGGCGCGCTTGAGCGGGCACTCCGAAACGCATGAGCACCAGCTTGAATCCGGTAGACGACCACTTCCACGACCAGTGCGGCGTTTTCGGCATCTTCGGACACGAGGAGGCCGCCAAGCTCACTTATCTCGGACTGTACGCGCTGCAGCACCGCGGCCAGGAATCGGCGGGCATCGCCTCGGCAGATGGAAACGGAATTTACGTTCACAAGGGCATGGGCCTGGCGCAGGAAATCTTCACCTCGGAGATGATCGGCAATCTTCCTGGGGTCGTTGCAATTGGCCACACACGCTATTCGACCGCGGGGGATACGACGCTCACGAACGCACAACCCGTTGTGATCGATTGCAATAAAGGCAAAGTTGCGCTGGCGCACAACGGCAACCTGACCAACGCAATGGAATGGCGACGGCGGCTGGAGCACCGCGGCTCGATTTTCCAGACGACGAGCGACACGGAAGTGATCGTCCACTTGGTGGCACGCAGTTCCGCCCGGAATCTGCCTGGCGCACTTGCCGACGCGCTCAACCAAGTGGAAGGCGCATACTCGCTCGTAGTGCTGGCGCGCGACGAGCTTTACGCCGTGCGCGACCCGCGAGGATTTCGCCCACTGAATCTCGGCCGACTCAACGGCGCGTGGATTGTCGCGTCCGAAACCTGCGCGTTCGATCTGATCGATGCGGAATACGTCCGTGAGGTCGAGCCGGGAGAAATGGTGAGGATTTCGCGCAGTGGAATCGAGTCGATTCGTTTCGCAGCCGAAAAACCACATCAGTACTGCATTTTCGAGCATGTGTATTTCTCGCGGCCTGACAGCCTGGTCTTCGGCCGGCCGGTGAATGAAAGCCGCGAGCGGCTCGGAAGGCTACTGGCGCGCGAACACCCGGCGGATGCCGACCTTGTGGTGCCGGTGCCCGATTCAGGGGTGCCGGCGGCGGTTGGCTACGCGAGCGAATCCGGCATTCCCTTCCGCATGGCGCTGATCCGGAATCACTACATCGGGCGGACTTTCATCCAGCCGCTTCAAGCGATCCGCGATTTCGGCGTGAAGCTGAAGCTGAATCCGGTGCGGCGAATGCTCGAGGGGCAGCGGATCGTTCTGGTGGATGATTCCATCGTCCGCGGAACAACGAGCCGAAAAATTGTGCGCATGGTGCGCGAGGCGGGCGCGGCTGAAGTGCACGTGCGCATCAGTTGCCCTCCGACGATTTCGCCCTGCTACTACGGCGTGGATACACCGACGCGCGAGGAGCTGATCGCCTCGAGGCACTCCATCGAAGAAATTCAAAAGTTCCTCGAAGCAGATTCCCTCGGTTATCTTTCACTCAGGAGTCTGCGCGAAGCTGTGCGTGATACGGAGAACACTTTCTGCACGGCCTGTTACACCGGCGCTTATCCAACCGAACTCGTGCAGCTCGAGGTGGAGGCTCACCGTGAAAGCTGAAGCAGCAGCCCGCCTCGAAAAGCCGTTGGCGAAGTCAGAGTTGAGCGAGCGCATCAAGCGCGAGTTGATCTCGTGGTTCTGGGTCATCCTGGCATTCCTGCTGATCGAGGGGACTCTAGTACAAGCACGCGTGATTCCGAGCGGCTCGATGGAAAAGACGGTGCTCATCGGCGATCATCTCATCGTCAGCCGTATCGGCTACGATGCGGGGATCCCGTTCACGAGCTGGCACGTGCCGCTGTGGCGCGAGCCGAAGCGGCAGCAGGTGATTGTTTTCCGCGCGCCGCTGGCCGGCTCGCCCGACTTCATCAAACGCGTCATTGGCCTTCCGGGCGACGAGCTCGAGATCCGCGCCGGCGTCGTGTTTATCAATGGACAGGCGCTGTCGGAACCTTACCGGTTCGATCCGCCCAATCCCGGGGAATTTCGCTCACCATTGAAAATTCCTCCGCGCGAGTATTTCGTGATGGGCGACAACCGCGAAAACTCCTACGACAGCCGCTTCTGGGGTTTTGTGCCGCGCGAAAACGTCGTGGGCACTCCGCTGATCATTTACATGTCGATCGACGCACCGGAAGAGGTCTGGGAGCCGGGCCACATCGGCGAGCGTTTCGCCACCTACATCAACGCGCTCGTACACCCGCGCGAGGTGCGCTGGAAGCGGCTCTTTTCAACTTTCTGAGTTTCTTTGAGGCCCTCCGAGACCGGATCTCTCGCCATGCGCTATACCGACGCCGGGGTGAATGTCGCGCTCGCCGATGAAGCGAAACAGCGCATTCGCACCGCTGCCGGCCGCACCTTTACGCGCAACGTCCTCTCACCCATCGGCGGTTTTGGGGCGCTCTATCAACTCGACCGCAAACGCTGGCGCGAGCCGGTGCTCGTATCAAGCACCGACGGCGTCGGCACAAAGCTGAAGATCGCGTTTGCGACCGGAGTGCATTCCACCGTCGGCGCCGACATACTGAACCACTGCGTCAACGATATCCTCACGCAGGGGGCCGAGCCCCTCTTCTTCCTGGATTATCTCGCGATGGCGAAGCTCGACCCGAGCGTCGTCGAACAGGTGATCGAGGGAATGAGCCGCGCTGCCAAACAGGCCGGATGCGCCGTGATCGGCGGGGAAACAGCGGAGATGCCGGACATCTACGCACCCGGGGAATATGACCTGGCCGGATTCATCGTGGGCGTGGTCGAGCGCGCCAAAAGGCTCGAGGCCAACCGCGTGCATGCGGGCGACGTGCTGCTCGCGCTGCCTTCGAGCGGGCTGCATACAAACGGCTATTCTCTGGCGCGTAAATTGGTGTTTGGCGTGGCGCGGCTGAAGCCTGCCAGCTACGTTCCGGAAATTCGCGACAAGATCGGCGCCGAGCTCTTGAAGCCCCATCGCTGCTATTGGCCACTGCTGAAAAATGTTGTCGCTCGCGGCTGGATCTCGACGATGGCTCACATCACCGGCGGGGGAATCACGTGCAATCTTCCGCGCGTGCTGTCGCGCAATGTCCAGGCCATCATTGAACTGGGCTCCTGGCCCGTTCTCCCGATCTTCCGTTACCTCGCGAGACTCGGGAAAATCGAGCGCGATGAAATGTTGCGCACCTTCAATTTGGGCGTGGGAATGATTCTGGTTGTGCCATCGAAGAATCTTCGCAGAGTCGAGACGGAGCTGGCTCGCCGGCGCGAGAAGTTCTACATAATCGGGCGCGTCGAACCAGCCGCCCCCGGAAAACCCCGCGTTGTCTACACAGGAAAACTGCCGATCTGAACCTCCCGGCACGGTTTTGTGTGCCTCGAAAGTTTATGCTACCGTCGGGCGGGTATGAAGAAACGCGTCGGAGTTTTGCTGTCGGGGCGCGGCTCGAACTTCGAGGCGCTGGCGGATGGCGTTGCCGCGGGGCGCATTCCCAACGCGGAAATTGCGATCGTCATCAGCAATCGCGAGGGCGCTCCCGGAATCGAAAAGGCGCGTGCGCGGGGCATCGATGCGCGAGTGATTCCCTCGAAGGGCCTCGAGCGCGACGCCTACGACCGGCTGGTGGCCGCGGCGTTGCAAGAAAAAAAAGTGGACTTGGTCTGTCTCGCGGGTTTCATGCGCCTGCTCTCGCCCTTTTTCATCGCGGCATTCCCGAACCGCATTCTGAATATTCATCCGTCGCTGCTGCCGGCATTTCCGGGACTCGAGGCGCAGCGGCAGGCGCTTGAGCACGGAGCGAAATTTTCAGGCTGCACCGTCCATTTCGTGGATGAAAACCTGGATGCAGGCCCGATCATTCTCCAAGCCGTCGTCCACATCGAGGATGCAGATACTCCTGAGACGCTCGCCGAACGTATCTTGCGCGAGGAGCATCGCATCTATTCCGAGGCGGTGCGCATTGTCCTGGAAGGGCGTTATCTCATCGAAGGCCGCCGCGTCATCGTTCACCCGGAGAAAAAATAGTGTCGCCGAAGAAATTCAAGCCGGTCGAGGAGCAGCTCGCCTACCTGCGCAAGGGCGCCGCTGAAGTCATCCGCGAAGAGGAGCTGAAGGCGAAGCTGGAGCAATCCTCCAAAACCGGCAAGCCGCTGCGCGTGAAACTGGGCGTTGATCCGACAGCGCCGGACCTGCATTTGGGCCACACCGTCGTGATGCGCAAGCTGAAGCATTTCCAGGATATGAGCCACAGGACGATCTTCCTCATCGGCGATTTTACGGCGATGATCGGAGACCCTTCCGGGCAGTCAGAGACCCGCCCGCCGCTTACACGCGCGGTGGTGCAGGCCAACGCGAAGACGTACCTGGACCAAGCCTACAAGATTCTGGATCGCGAGAAGACGGAAGTCCGCTACAACAACGAATGGCTGGGCAAGCTCACCGGGCACGATATTCTGAAGCTCTGCTCGCATTATCGGCTGGCGCGAATGCTCGAGCGCGAAGATTTCCGCTCGCGCCTCACATCGAATCAACCGATTGCGATTCATGAGTTGCTCTATCCGTTGCTGCAGGCCTACGACTCAGTCGCGCTCGAAGCGGACATTGAGCTGGGCGCTACCGAACAGAAATTCAATCTCCTCGTCGGGCGTGAAATCCAACGCGAGTATGGCCAGGCATCCCAAGTGGCGCTCACCGTGCCGATCCTCGTCGGTCTCTGTGGCGAGCGCAAAATGTCCAAGAGCCTCGGGAACTATGTTGGGATCACCGAATCGCCGAAGGAAATGTTCGGCAAGTTGATGTCGATTTCGGACGAACTCATGTGGTCTTACTACGAGTTGCTTACTGATTTTGCGCCGCCCGTAATCGTGCGGCTGAAGGAGGAAGTTCGCAGCGGCGTCCTGCACCCGATGGACGCGAAAATGCAACTCGCTCACACGATCATCGCCGGATTCCACGGCGAAGCGGCGGCAAAGGCGGCTTCCGATGAGTTTCGACGGGTTTACAGCGAGCGCCGACTTCCCTCGGAGATGCGCGAATGCGAGTACGCTTTCTCCCCCGAAGGGAAGATGAAGCTGTCAAGGATTCTGCAGAGGGATGCTGACGTGCCGTCCCGAGCGGAAGCCGAGCGACTAATCAAGCAGGGAGCTGTCGAGATCGATGGCAAGCAGATAACAGACGCCGCCTACGAAATCGATCTCAATCGTCCCACGAAGTTTGTCCTGCGAGTGGGGAAAAAGCTGCCGTTTTACGTCGTGGTTAAATAGCCAGTAATTGGCACCGCCAGGCGAATCCATCAAGGGAGATCCTGGGCTTCGCTCAGGATGATGTCACCATGAAGCTGAGCGCCAGGTTGGGACAAGCGCGGTTTTTCGCTATTGGCGTTCGGCGAGGCGCTGGCGACGTGTCAATGCCTCGCAGTCGCGGCGGGAGACGGAGTGGCAGGCGGCTGAAAACTGGACGCTGAGTGCTGACGCCTGAGAGCTGCCGTTTTCAGCACGCCAGATCTTCCGGCGCGAGTTCGAATCCGTCGAGATTACCGACGACGGCGGCGGCGACTTCTCCCGGGCGGAAGAATTCCTGCGCCACGGTTTGAACCTCTTCGCGGGTGACGCTCTCGAGTCCTTCGATCAGCTCGTCGATCGAGATAAAGCGATTGAAGTAGAGGTGCTGCCGCGCCAGATGCGACATCCGCGCCCCCGAAGATTCGAGTGACAGCACCATTGCGCCTTTCAAATGATCTTTTGCGCGGCGGAGCTCTTCCGCGGGCACCAGCTCCTCTTTCAGCCGTAGAAATTCGACGAGAACCGACTCGACCACTTTCCTGGCGGTCGAAAGCGCCGTCCCCGCATACACCGACAGCACGCCCGTGTCACGATACGGATTCATCTCGCTGAACACCGCATAGGCGAGGGCCTGTTTTTCGCGAATGTTCTGGAACAACCGCGAAGACATCCCGCCGCCAAGAATATTGTTCAGCACGGACGCGACGAAACGTCGCCGGTCGGCCATCGGGTAAGCGCGAACCCCAAGGCAAATGTGCACCTGTTCGAGCTCCTTTTTGTTGCGAAGGGTGATTCGAGGTGTAGGCGTCGGCGTCGTCTCGGACTGGACCTCCGGAGCGGGTTTGAGATCGGTGAATCGCTCCGCGGAGAGCGCGCGCAGCTGTGCGAGCGTAACGCTGCCGGCAGCGGTGATCACCAGATTGTTCGGGGCATATCGTGAGTGAAACCAGTTGCGCAGCGTCTCTCGGCGAAAGCTTGAAACCGTCTTATTCGTCCCGAGGATCGGCTTGCCGAGCGGATGATTCTTCCAGAAATTCTGGCTGAAGAGTTCGTGGACGAGGTCTTCGGGATTATCCTGCGTCATCTTGATTTCTTCGAGGATCACCGACTTTTCCCGCACGATTTCCTCTTCGGCGAATCGCGGACCCAGGACCAGATCGGCGAGGACGTCGAACGCGGCGGGCAAATGCTCATCGAGCACTCGACTGTTAAAGCAGACCATTTCCTTCGAAGTGAAAGCATCGAGCATGCCTCCGACGCTGTCCACTTCCTTCGCGATGTCTTCGGCGGAGCGGCGCTCGGTGCCTTTGAACACCATGTGCTCGATGAAGTGCGAAATACCGTTCAGTTCGGCGGGTTCGCGACGCGATCCGCCGCGCAGCCAGATTCCCACGGACACCGAACGGACTTCCGCCATCGGCTCCGAAATCAGCACGAGGCCATTCGGAAAGGTCTCCATTTCAATGGTGCGTTTGGGTGTCGTCATTCGGAAACCATTTTGGCACGCGGAAGAAGGATTGTCATTCTGAGGTCGATTAGACAGTGCTCAAGAATGCCAGCCGATAAGGCTGGCAACAATGAGATCCTTCGCCCGCTGGGCTCGGGACGACAACCAAGGCTTATGCCGGATTAGCTAGCTACTTTCCGTCGCAAAATGAGTCACTTTGAGTAATCCGCAGAGTGGTCCGGACGCCCAATGCATGGCTGGACTGCTCGATTTCATCCGCATAGCCTGCCTTTCTACCAAGGGCCACCGCA
>JBARRP010000214.1:0-13732 GCA_049644285.1 Candidatus Acidiferrales bacterium
TCCGAGAGCGAGCCTCGGCGCATGGGCTTAGCCTGCGCCAGCTGCGCGGCGAGATCAAGAATACGTTGCGGAACTTCGCGAGAATCGGGCATGATTCCTCCTTACGGCTATAATAGCCGTAAGAAACTTTTCTTACCACCTTATTCTCACGCAGTTCTCACTTCTATGGGGTGCACCCAGCTCTGTCGTGTCATTTTACTATCTGTGTCGCTTGTGTTAGTATTGCGCCACTGTCCCCGTACGAGAGGGCTTTCAATGGACACCAAGAAACCGCTGCGGGTCGGTGTCGAAGTACCTCGCCCTTGTGGCACTTTCTGTTCTGTGGTTTTTGCCGAAAGCTCCTATAGCTGAAGTACCAGGATAGCACCATGCGGCATCTCCACTGCAGGTTCGGAATCGTTTTCTTGGTGTTGGCCTTTTGCTTAGGGTGCGGTGGATTGACACCGCAGAGTGGAGTTGAAATCCTCTCGATCAGTCTTAGTCCTACAACTGTGACGGCGGGCAGCACGAGCACGGCAACAGTGACGCTCACGCAAGCAGCCCCGGTAGGCGGTGCGGCGATTGCGCTGTCAAGTAGTTCCAATGTTGCCGCTGTTCCTCAATCGATCACAGTTCCAAGCGGTGCGACGCGAGCGAATTTCTCCGTCACGACGACACCAACATCTTCCAGTGTCGCTGTGACGATCACCGCCAACTACAAGAGCTCACAATCCGCTACACTGACGATTGACCCGGGAGTTGAGGTGTCTTCTGTCTCATTGGATCCGGCAAACGTGATTGGAGGGAATCCGAGCACGGGGACGGTCACACTTAGCCAGGCGGCTCCTGCAGGCGGCGCCGTGGTCACTCTCTCCAGTAGTTCCATGTTTGCCGCCGTTCCGGCCAATGTGACCGTGCCGGCGGGCGGCACAAACGCGACTTTTTCGGTGATGACGACTGCGCCGTCTGCCGGCCTTTCTGTCACGATCACCGCGTCTTATACGAACAGCGAATCGGCCAAACTAGCCGTCAATCCAGTGCCTTTGTCGCTGCTTCATGGAACTTATGCATTTAGCTTTAACGGCTTAGCACAGAATCAAGCGACTGCGTTATTTCTATCAGGCAGCTTCGCGGCGGACGGACAAGGCCACATAACCTCGGGAGTGGAGGATCTGAACGAGCACTTTGTCGGCAACCAGGACTCCGGGGACAGTATTTCCGAGGATGCTGGTTTAACCGGGAGCTATGTCGTTGGCAATGATGGGCGGGGAATGCTCAGCTTCAACGTAAATGGCAGGTCTCAGCAGTTCGCATTCGTTATCGAATCGGGACACCATGGTCAATTGATCTGGTTCGACAACACCGCGACCGGCTCTGGAACATTCGATCTGCAGACCCAATCCGATTTTTCTGCAAATATTTTTCACGGGAGCTGGGCGTTCCACTGGGCAGGAATCGACCGAAACGGACACACCACAAAAGCGGTAGGCGGTTTCGCATTCTCCGGTGGGGGGATTCAAGGATTGGCGGATCGCCAAAATGTGGCCAGCGGCTTCAGTGAATTGAATGTGCTGGGCAATTTCGCGCCGCCGGATTCAAACGGCCACGGAATCGCAAGGATTAACTATGGAACCCAGAGAATCGTCTATGCTTACGAGATCATTTCCTCCAGCAGGATTCTTCTGATCGAATTCGATGGCAAGGGGGGCGCCATCGGCGAGGCCGACCTGCAGACCAAGAGCTTCAGCGCTAGCGATCTTTCCGGCGATTTTGTTTTTTCGCTGACCGACATCGACGGCAAAATCAGAACCAGTGCTGCGATAGGGGGGCAGTTCACAGCGGACGGCGCCAGCTCGATTTCAGGCGACGCAACTGAAAACATCGGCGGTCAATTTGTTGTAGGTAAGCCATTGAGCGGCTCTTTCACATTTGCGAACTCCGGGTCTTCGACGAACTTCAATGGGCGCGGAGAAATGACTCTGAACCTGCCAGATCATGCGGGAGGCAACACGTTCGTGTTCTACATGGTATCTCCCAGCCAGGCATTCGTGATGGAAAACGATTCTGTCCAACTCACCACCGGCGTTTTTTTGAACCAGACGGGAGGCCCCTTCACAGCCGCATCGCTCGCCGGAGACTATGGGTTAGAGTTCTCCGGAAACGAGGGTTCAGTGAGGGTTGACCTCTCGGGCCAGTTCACTGCGGGCGGTACTTCCACTTTGCCCGCGGGAGCACTTGACCTCAATCTTGAGTACCTTCCATCCGCGCCATTCGTCTTCTCGAATATTCCAATCTCCAATGGACGTTACACAATCGCCGATGGGAAAGCGGGTAGCGGGACGATCACATTCAAATGCGCTGGTGCATCATTTGGTTTCACGTTTTACTTTGTATCGCCAACGCAGATTCTCCTCATTGAGACGGATCAAGTTTTCATTTCCACCGGGATTTCCGAAATACAACCAATCGTTCCGTAATCGAGATCGCATCCAGATGGCGGATCAACTTGCTTTCTGGGTTGTAGTCGCCAAAACATTCGGCGGTCCAACCACCTTCATGGGTTCGCAGCGGGCGAGCTGCGAGAACATGAGCCACCGGTTCTTGAACCCGGTAGAATTGGCAGCCATGACGGTACGTTAATACCATTGCGACCGTGAGGCACGAACAAGTAAGCTGAGGACCAAAGCGGAAAGCCGCTGATTCACAGCACAAGGTGTTCACAAGATTCTATGCGCCTGTTGTCGGTCGGCACTAAAGCCTGAAAATGGAATCAATCTATAGCGGCGGGCGGGAAACAAAGGCCAAGCCAGTCCAGCTAGTGAACGAACCGACTGCTGACCCGCAGTTCCTATACAATTTGAATCGGCCTGAGCGAGACTTCGGGAAGCAGGCCCAAGCATGGAGGCGGGAGTAACAGTGGGCGGCACAACTCGATCTCCGTAAGCCTCTCACTATACGTTGGCTGGGGTCGCACCTTCCTCAAGGGGTCTTCCGCGAAAGCATCGGATTTCTTCTGACAGAAAGCTTAATAAGCATAGACTGACGTCGCTCAGCCGTACTCCCCGTCACCCCCCGCACCCCCGTTTTTTTTTCGGTAGCGTAGACATTCAAGCGCGGATTCAATTTGATCGAGGCTGAAGAAATAGTATCGTGTTAGCGGGTTGCAAGAAACGGCGCAAACTGGGGTGTATGTCTCATACCAGGAGTTCCACGGGTTGCGACCAGCTGGGCATGGGACCGGCTCGCTTGCCCCGATGGGATAAGAATGGATTTCGGTTATTTCACACTCAGCGACAACCACTACGAAAACAACCATCGAGGCGCCAACCAGTTCGTTGCGGACATCCTCGATGAGGCAGTCTACGCCGAGGAGGTTGGGCTCCATTCCGCCTGGATAGGGGAGCACCATTTCAGCACCTTAGGCGTGCTCTCCTGCCCGGATTTGGTGCTCGCCAATGTCGCCGCACGGACCAAACGCATCCGCCTCGCCCCCGCAGTCACGGTGTTGCCGCTCCATCATCCCATCCGTGTGGCAGAGCAATGGGCGACGCTTGATCTGCTCAGCGGGGGGCGCGTAGATTTTGCCGCCGGCCGCGGCTATGACCGGCGGGAATACTTGCCCTTCAAAGTATCGTTCGACGATAACCAGGCGCTGTTTGAAGAAGGCATGGAACTGGTTCGCCGCCTGTGGTCGAGCGACAGCCCGATTTCGCACCATGGGAAGTATTACCAGTTCGACGTCGTCAGCATCACTCCCAAACCCATCCAGCGGCCAATCCCGGCTTATGTCGCGTCATTCTCCAAGCCATCCATCGAGCTCGCCGGCAGGCTTGGTTGCGGCCTTATCGTTGCGCCCTTCGCCGCCGCCATGAGTTTCGGGGGCCTGGAACAAGTGTCGCAACTCTATAAAGAGACCTGTGCCCGCCACGGCCGGACGCGCGGGCGCCTGATGTGCAGCTACTTCACGCATTTCGCCGATACCAAGCCGCAAGAGGACGCCGCACGTGCGCGCCAGATTCGCTATTACAAGGAGTGCGTGATCGCGGCTTTTCCTGGCGATCCGCAGAAAGCGCCGCCCAGCTACCGCTACTTCATCGACATGGTCGAGCGTCTGCAAGAAGTTCGGCCGGAGGACCTCACTGAGAATTCCGTGCTGCTCGGGTCACCCGCACAAATCACCAAGACACTCAAGAAGGTGGAGGCTGCCGGTTTCGACGAAGTTATTCTCTATTTCAACGTCGGCCTGAAGCCGCACGCGCAAGTCAAGGAAGAGATGGCGCGCTTCATGGCCGAAGTGGCGCCCGCTTTCGAGGGCAGCCACCAGACGCACTCCGCAAACGCCCCCAGCCCGCTTCAGAGAACTGGGCGGAGCCGTGCGGAAGAAAACTGAGATATTTGATGTATTCTCGCTACCTTAGCGAGGACGCCCTATGAGCCATACAACAGGAAAAATCGCACTCGAAGAGCACTTCGCTTTGCCCGATACGGTGCCCACCTCGAAGAAATATTTCCATCCGGACGTTTGGCCAAAAATACCGCCGAGGCTGGTCGACATTCACGGCCAGCGTCTGGAAGAAATGGACCGGAATGGGATCGACCTGATGTTCCTCTCCTTGAACTCGCCGGGGACTCAAGCGATTTACGAGCGGCGATGCGCCATCGAACTCGCACGCCGCGCGAACGATTATCTCGCCGAGGAAATAAGCAGGAACCCGCGCCGCTTCCAGGGTTTTGCGGCTCTACCGATGCAGGACCCAGAGGTGGCGGCAAAGGAGTTGACGCGCAGCGTGAAGCAGCTCGGCTTCCGCGGAGCATTGGTCAACGGGTTTTGTCAGATCGATCGCGAAGATTCCGCCGTCTACTACGACCTTCCGCAGTATTGGCCCTTCTGGGAGACCGCAGAAAGGCTTGGCGTACCGGTTTACCTCCATCCCAGAGATCCACTCCCCCGCCATCTACAGAGCTACGAGGGGCATCCCTGGCTGTTCGGACCGGCGTGGGGGTTCGGAGCGGACACCGCCATCCACGCGTTGCGGTTGATGAGCAGCGGCCTGCTGGATCGTTATCCGAAACTTACCATTCTTCTAGGCCACCTCGGCGAGGGTTTGCCCTTCAGTATCTGGCGTGTCGACCATCGCATTGCCAACACGCCGCTGGGGATCCCTGCGAAAAAATCCATGACCGAGTATCTGCGGACGAATTTCTTCCTGACGACCAGCGGTAACTTCCGCACGCCGACGCTGCTGAATGCGATCGCCGAAGTCGGCGCCAGCCGGATTCTTTTTTCAGTCGATTATCCGTTCGAGGATGTCGCTGAAGCAGTCGGCTGGTTCGATTTGGCAGAGATAACCGATGCTGACCGGCGCAAGATCGCAGTAACGAACGCACGGGGACTATTCCGACTCACGTAAAGTCAGGATCCGGATGATTACGTCCGGGACAATTTCAATCTCGCATCAAACCGATTTTCTGGACTAGAATTCCTTCCAATGAACTCTCTCCGCAAAATCGAACCGATTCGGCTGTCTCTGTGCTCCGAGCCGTTCGATCACCCCGACTGGATTTTTGAACTGAAGCACGACGGCTTTCGTGCGCTGGCGTACATCGCAGATGGCAAATGGCAGCTAGTTTCTCGGCGAAGGAACTTTTACAAACGTTTCGGCTCGCTATGTGACGCGATGGCTGGATTGAAAGTGGAGTCCGCAATCCACACGGCGAGATTGTCTGCCTGAATTCAGAAGGGCGCAGCGTCTTCTATGAACTTCTGTATCGGCGCGGGTGAGCCAATCTTCTACTGTTTTGACCTACTACTTAAATCCGACTCGTTTTCTGTGGGCAATCCTGCTTCGACCCAGTCCGATTTGCCTCCCGGATAATGCCGAACGTTCGTATAGCCCATCTCCACCAGAACCCTGGCGGCGTTTTCAGAGGCGTGTCAAGTGGGGCTTCCGCAATAGAGCACGACATCGGCGTCTTTGTTCGGCAGGAGTTTTGGCGCGAGATTGAGGACCTGGTCCTGCGGCATATTGAGTGCCCGCGGCAAGTGAGAGGCACGGTATTTCGCTTCGGCGGCAGCTTCGATCAACACAAAATTATCGCCGCCGTCCAGCTTTGCCTTGAGTTCCTCGCGGCTGATTGTGGCGCTCATCATGTCAGCTCTCATCGCGGTATATTACCACTGCGTGGCGAAGCGGAAGAACGGAGTCTACGGCGCGAGTGGAACATTGGTTCAAAATCAAGAATCCGGACTACACCCAGGCTGAAGCCAGGCGGGAACTGTTCGAGTCAACGCGGCCTGGGTCGAAGAAAGCCAAGCATCTGGCAGCACTCGACGAGAAAACCGGAGCCTGAATAGCGGTACACCTTTTGCAAATCAGCTAACCGAGGACATTTTCGTTCGGTTCATGAATGATCCCGTATTTCAAAAGTTGGTCACCATGGCTTTCTTCGGAAGCATTATAAGAAGCTGCGCCAGGAACCTAGATCCTGAAAACGGTGTCATGGTATTTCTTCGAAGACCATGAGATGGGCTTCTTCCGTGATCCAGTCGCGCATCCCATATTGGGTCGTAGGTGTCAACTGAACTAGGTGCTTCGGGACAGCCGCGTAATATCGTTTCAGCTCTGGGATCCAGATCCCGGACTTAGCGATCGCCCCGGTTGGAACTTTTCCGACAAGCCGGAAATGGTCCGGGTTATCCTCATGAAACACGGCCAGCGTGCCACTGCTCCCTGAGAAGTAGATTCGTTTGGACGGCGCGTCATAAAAGATTTCGTCGCCACCGCCGGTCGCGTCCAGTGTTTGAACGACCTTTCCCGTGTCGGTATTTATGATCACCAACTTCCCAGGATCAACGTTGTGTCCGCCTCCTAACCGACTGCCCATAAACAAGCGATGATGGGCCTCGTCGAGACCTGCGACGTGGGGCTGCGGACCTCCGGCGGTCGACCACTCAGTGACAATCGCGTGCGTGGCAGTATCGACGACCTTGACGATGCTTTCACCGTTCACAATGTCTCCCATGCCTACGTACAATCGATTTGCCGCAGGGTCCAACGCGACAGCTGCGGGTTCGTCCCCATCCATCGTGATTTGGCCTACCAACTTGGCCGCCCTAGTGTCGACAATCTCGATGGAGCCATCTTTAGTTCCCTGCACCCTGGTCCTAACAGCAACGTAATACAGTCCCTTGGCAGGGTCGTAGGCGGCATTGTCTGGGTCCCTAGCTGGGGCGCCCTTTCCCCCCGTCAACTCGACGGTCTCGGTTACCTCGAACGTAGTTCCGTTAAGGGCCACAGCCGTGTTGTCTCCGAGGTCGACCCAGAGTTCGTTGGTAACTGGATCAAAGAATGGTTTGCGAGGGCTCCCGCCGACCTTGGTCTCTTGGATCACCTTGCCTGCTTTCATATCTACAACAACAATCTCTTTATTGTTTTCCCCGGAAAGAAACAGGTGCTGGTTTTTCAAGTCATAGCTGAGGTGGTCCATGTAGCCTTCGGTCGGCAGCGGGATGGTCTCGACCAGCCTCAGAAGGCCTGACATGTGTACCATGGGCGCCTGCCGGTTGACATACTCCTTCGATTGTTGCTGAGCCCCTGTCTTCGAGACGAAGATCGCGCACAGAGTCAAGACGACTGCCGCGAAGATTCTCATTTTTTCCCTCGTCAATCGCATTTACGATTCTCCTTTTTGACTTGCAAGCTGACCCTCTATTTTAGCAAATGAAGTTCGGCACGATCCGAATCTGCCTGTATGTTAGTCTGCCCAAAGCGCAAGCGCGGTCTGAAAGCCCGTGAACGCAATGCCGGCAGGGGCAGCGCTAGGTTAGAAAACTGGAGCCTGAATAGCGGTACACCTTTTGCAAGTCAGCTAATCGCTTTGTCTCTTCAATCCCCTTTTCGAGAGACTGCACCTGCGTTTGATTCGTGAATCCGATGTTCTTCATCCGAAGCAACTCAGCTTCCTGCTCTTTGATTTCCGATTTGAGCCAAGCCACTACGAACTGCTCTGCATCCTTTCTCGCCACGGTGCTACCCTCCAAAAGCCTCAGTTGAGATGAGAGCCGCTACTAATTTTTCGCCGATGACTTCTTTGCTTCCCTCCATCGCTTTCTCTGAGCCGCAGCTATTTTTCTGCGGGCGCTTGCCGACAACTTACGCCGACGGGGCGTAGCACCGTCCATGGCGGTCAACACTCCAGTGATTTGCGCGAGCCGTTTCTCTAAGGCGATCTTCTCTTTGCGAAGTTTGCGCGTTATTGTTTTTAAAACGTCCATCAATTCCTCCGATGCTTTATCACCCGAGGGATTCTACTGGCGCGAACAACGGACAGTCAAGCGAAGGGCGGACTGCCGCAAGTAGACTGCATCACGTGGCCTGCGTGTGGCATTGTGAGAATAAGAATCCGATTCTGCGGCGAGATTCTTCGAATCCTTCGCGCTGCCGTCGCATCATATGAAAGGGAAAAGAACTGTGAGGATTTTGAGTCATATTTCTTATCGAGGAGGTATTATGCGGAATTTCAAAGCAGTTGCCATTGGGTCGTGCCTGGTGTTAGCCAGCTTACTCTTCACTCCGCACGCCCGCGCGAATGAGTGGGACAAGGAGACCTACGTCTCTCTCAGCGAGCCCGTGGAAATCCCCGGCAAGATTCTTCCAGCGGGAACTTACATGTTCAAACTGTTCGACACGGCCGCCGACCGCCACATCGTGGAGATTTACAATCGGAACGGCACGGAGCTCTACGCCACGGTCCTGGCAATCCCCGTCGAGCACGCTCCTACAGATAAAACCGTGATCACATTCGAAGAGCGCAGGAATGGTCCGGAAGCCATTCGCGATTGGTTCTACCCCGATGATAATGCCGGGATCGAATTCGTGTATGGCCCTTCACATCCTCGGGAGTGATGCAGCGGCAGTCCTTCGGGCACAGTTCGCCTTTGTGCGTTCTGTGCCCGGCGGCGCTGGCTCCATCGATCGCGACCAGCCCGGCTGCACAAACCTGCGAAGGCACCCTTCCAGACGGGAACTCTTCGAGTCAATGCGTCCCGGCCCGAAGAAAGCCAAAACGCCAGACAACGCTGGACGAGAAAACCGGAGCCTAAACGAGAGGCATAAGCTGGTATTTGCCCATTTTTCCTGCGGCGTTGCGAGCATGAATCTTTCGGGCGACGTACAACTGCAGAACAAAAACAATCGCAGCGTAAAGCGGCCCACTAAGTAACAAGCCGAAAGGTCCAAAAAGCTTGACCGACCAGAGTTTTCTCCATCGTAATCCTATCGCTCACCGCCATCGTGCTCTCCTCTTGGAACGGCCCAGTCGCCTAGCCAAATGCCCCGCAAACACCGACCAGTTCCCAAAGCCGTACCGTTGAGGCTGCCTGCGGGACGCTATGTTGCTTTATTGTATGCGGACGGCCCCCCAAGATAAGGACTTCCAGCAATCTGCCCGCTTTCTTTGACTTTGACTTTATAGGCATAACAAAACCGAGTTTCGTGTTTTCTCCTAAAAGCGTCTTTGTAGAGAACCAACCCATAGGAAACGAGAAAGCCTCATGTTTTCTGACAGCGTCTATTTGTTCCGCCGTAGGAGCTCTTCTACCGTCCAGGCCTTCAAAATTGGCGCCTCCTCCGTAGGTCTTGTCTTGACCGTGACGGGAAACGAGATCAGAATCGCCGCCCCTATTTGGGAGGTGCAGTGTGACCACCCACACCTGTCTCGATTGTGACTCCTCTGGCGACGGTAACTGTTCAGTTTGCCACGGCAAAAGGAGAGCTCTGGGAGCGAAGATCTCCGATGCTGTCATCGTTTTCGAACACGAATCGGCTTGTTCCGCTTGCGGCGGCAGCGGCGATTGTCCGACATGCGGCGGCACCGGAGAAGTCGAGGTCGGGGGTGAAGGCGGATAGGGTCTTCGAATACAGAGCACAAATCAAGCGCTGACCTTAGGGTCAGCGCTTTTTTCGTTTTGTCCAATGAGGCCCCGAGCATGCGTCATTTGTTTTTGGCCTTGCTATTCGGCCCGGAATAGAATCCCACCTGAGGCGCTCCCACATTCACTCCGAACGACCGATAGCAACATCTGACCCGGGGGCCAGGATTCTGCTGGTTGCCGAAGTGTCCAAGGAGCGCCCAGCCAAAGCTGGCCCTTTAATGCACCATCAGGTTCACTTGAATGGTGTGTGAAGTCGACCCGGAAGTCGCTGTTACCATGACGTTCGCAGCGCCCGTCGGCGTTGCGCCGGACTTCATGCTCCCGCCGCAGCCACTGAGTACTGCGAGGCTGAGAAGCACGATCGCCAACCCGCCGCGGACTAGATTGCGGCCGCCGAGAAGTCGGCGGCTGGACTCGCTCCCAGCAAGGATCAGGAGAAGCAAGCCCAGAGTGGCGATAGTCAACCCTTGTGGGAGAGCCATCGTGTCGGGTTTCCTAAGATCGGTTCCCGGAATCGAGGCTTTGGTGCTGATCGTCATGGTTGTTGTCATTGCGCTGCCGTTAACCATCACCGAGGTGGGATTGAAGCTCGCTGTGGAATTCGACGGAAGCCCGCTGGCGCTGAAGGTGACACTGCCATTGAACCCGTTCTGGGGAGTAACTGTAATCATGGTGCTGACTGAATTTCCCCGCATGACCGCAGGACTGGCTGGATTCGCGGCGAGTGCGAAGTCCGCCGCAGCTGCTTGCCCTACCGAGATCGCAGCGAACAGCCCGTGCTTCTCCATCGCGCCTCCAGCCGTAATGTATAGCGTGTTCTTATCGCCGGTCTGGCTATCGCCAAAGATGAGTTCCCACAGGCTCTGCTCGACAACGGGCTGGCCGTTCGTGCCCGTCATTTGGGCGAGGGTCGCGCCGGAATTCGGATCGAAAGCGTTGATCGTGCCGTCGTCAAAATTGCCGACCAGTAGATCACCACCCAGAGCGCCGAAGGATCCAGGTGCAATCGTCACGCCCCAAGGCGAATTCAGCGGGCCCTTCTTGATGAGGGTCTGTTTGAAATTGCCGTTCACGTCGAAAATGGCGACGAATCCGTTTCCGGCCCCGGCAACCGGATCATGCTTGGGGCCATCCTGCATGGCGTAGGTCACGTACACTTGATTGTTGATCACGTGAATGCCGAAGGGCGCGAATCCAGTCGGCACGTCCGGCTCGGTGAAACTGCCGGTCAGGTTCGTCTTCTGAAACTGTTTGTCGAAGACGTCGATCTGGCCGGTTCGAAAATTGCTCGCGAGAAGAAAATTCCCGCCCGGATTGGTCACCGGCGCCAAGCCCTTGTAAACGGGACCGGTGCTTGTATTCATGTTGTTCACGACTAGGATGGCTGCGGTTCCGGCGTTCCAAGCGGAAATCGTGCCGTCTTCGGTTGCGAAAATGAAGTTGGCCGGCGCCCCATTCACTTGAAAGTTGTTCGTCTGGTTGGCCACAATTCCGGTCGGTGCCGCCGGGCCAGATTGCCCTGTTGGAGGTGGAATCGTAACGATCAGTGGCATCCCCGCAGGCTGGGGGACTCCATTTTGGTCGTAGAGCGTCGAAGTGCCGCTATTGTTGTTGGCGATCCAGAAGGGCGCGCCGGAGAAGAATGCGACGCCCCAAGGATTGATGAGATTAGCATCGGTCGTCGCCGCTCCGGCAGACTGTTGGTCCGCGACGAGGGGCTTCACTTGGTAACTATTCGGGCCGCTGCCCGCTGCATTCGCTCGTGGCACAAAACCTACCGGAAATAGCAGTAGCATCAACATCAGTGCTGCCTGGAACCGTTTCATTCGATTTCACTCCTGAAAACTAAGATGGCGCCGGCTTCGGGGCGCTGGACTGCCAAAATTGGTATGACTGCCGCTTTCTCTTCCGCTAGCCTCTGACCGTTCATTAGTTTCTCTTCACTATGATTGACCGTCTTCTCGGTCGTTTTATTCCAGTCATTCAAGCAGAGGGCGATTGGGAGAACCTCCGACCCTAGTTCCACACTTGCGCGGGTAGCGTAACGGACGGCGAGGCAACAATTGTCATCGCTTCATCGGTGTATCGTAAAAGGTTTGTCAAAGCCAATAATGGATAATCGTGAGGAAAGCCTGTGCTCGCAGCATGGCAATCCCGTAAAAATCGGGGACACGCAGGTTGTAGCGACGTCTCTCCTTCGCATCAGAGACATCTAAGCAGCCCATCCGCAGCGCTTGGAGTATCTAGACACATTCCCGATGCATCCAATCTACTAACGAGTTCTTGTACCTAGCTCTGGTTCACGCTCGAGCGAGATGTTTCGCTGAGTTCAAGTTGCTGCGGACAACCCGCGATGAGAGATCTGGTCGAATCGATTGCGAAGGCACTTGTCGATCACCCCGAACAGGTGCAGGTCACGGCCGTGGAAGGGGAATACGCAACAGTGTTCGAGTTGCGCGTCCATCCTGAGGATGTTGGCAAAGTCGTTGGACGGCAGGGCCGTATCGCGCAAGCCATCCGGTGGCTTTTGGGCGCGGCTGGGATGAAACTGAGGAAGCGCTTCACACTGGAGATTCTCGGGTAGTGACCTGCAGGCGGTAGTCTGTCAGGTGAGGTTTCGGGTAGGCTGCTCGAACCAGGAGCCCGCTTGCCAGAATCTAAATCCCGCCGAAGAGTGTTCTGTCCATCGCTTGCCTTTTCGCGCCTCTGCGCCGTACTGTACGGAAGCGGGCGCATGCCTGCTAACGGTGAAGTGGCGTTTTTTATCGGGAAAGGGTCAAACTGGCAAATTGATGTTAATCGTTCCAAAAGGTATGGAGGAGCTTGGCCGCCTCGCCGACAGCGATATCCCGGTGTTGGCTTATGCCTTTAAGAGGCGCGGGGCGGAGGATTGGTCCCCTCCGCACAGCCACGCACGTGGCCAGCTCTTCGCGTTGACGAAGGGACTGCTTATCATCGAAGCCGGAACGACGCGCTGGATGTTTCCCTCTCCGCGTTGCGCATGGATTCCCCCGGACTTCGAGCATTGCGCGCGTTCGGTGGGGAGCGCGGCGGGGTCGATGGTCTACTTGTCTGCGAATGCATGCCGCGGACTAGCAAAGCAGCCCTGCATGTTCGGTTCGTCTCAACTACTGTTTGCCGTCGTCCATCGAATGCTTGCGTGGAACCCGCGGCAATCGCTGAACGCGGGACAAAAGCGCCTTATCGCTGTCCTTCGCGACGAAATCCGGCAACCTGACCAGCAGCCGTTGCATTTCCCAATACCGAAAGAGGAAAGGCTGGCCAGGGTCGCTCGCACTCTGCTTCAGGATGTTGCAGACAGACGCACGCTCGAGGAATGGGCGCGGTGCGCCAGCATGGCCCGCCGCACCTTTATGCGAGCTTTTTCAACTCACGTGGGCATGACGTTTGGCCGGTGGCGACAGCAGGCGCGTCTGTTTGCAGCACTCGAAATGCTTGCCGAAGGCAAGTCCGTAACCGAAGTAGCGATTGCGGTTGGCTATGACAGCGTGAGCGCCTTTATTGACATGTTCCGCACCATGATGGGGACCACGCCGCAGACGTATTTTCGCAGTAAGCAAGAATGGATGTAGGGCAAAACATCTGTTTATGGGCAGGCAGGAATCACGGAAAGAGGGCCGCAGAATCAACGCAAAAAGGCGAAAGGTCCTGAAGGGTGTCTGGGCAACTGCAGTTAAGGTTTGATTCGCGGGGTATTCGACTTCGTCGGAAGAAAATGCGTGCGCGCAACTATGTCTCCTGTGCTCTTGTCGCAGGCGAAGTAATCGGCATCGTGCCTCGCGGCGAGGCGAGCCAAAC
>JBARRP010000215.1:0-29162 GCA_049644285.1 Candidatus Acidiferrales bacterium
AGCCAATCCAATTACTTATTGGCGCGGCTCCAAGGTAATTTCTCGCGCGAGCCGGGTGCCCATCACTTCCCGGATTTCCGCCCTTTCTTTGTATCCTTGCATTTGCTTCTCGTCGTTGCCGACGACCTGTTGGGCGGTTGCTTCGGCCTTGGCTTCGTTGGCTTCGAGCGAAGCCAAGTCTTTGAACTCGCTCATGAGGATCAGGTTCCAATCCCCTGGTGTGTGGCCCTCGGTCTCGAGGACTTTGTAGGAAAGAACAATTCCTTGAGACTTGAGCGCCTCCTGTTCCTTCTTCCAGTCGGTTGCGACGTATTTCAGGTAAGCGTTATTCATCCCCGGTTTCATCTGAATGAACGCCAATGTCCACACAGAGCCATTTCGCCAGGGGCGACTCATCTGAGCGAACACGGAGATGCCAACGGCCAAGAGCGACACGACCAGAACAGCGAAGAGCATTCGTTGCTTTTTCATCAGAATATCCTTTCGGCGGATCGATAGAGGAAACCGCGCGGACTGTATTTAATTGGAGGTTCTGCGTCAAGAGATTTCTGGAGGTGTTCTAGAAGCTGGAAAAGACTAAACATTTCACAGAGGACACAGAGGAATTGAGAGACAACAGAGAAGACAACGGAGTTCTGGAGGCTGAAGGCTGGAAAAGGCTCTGAAGCCTGCTATGAGGGTCCTGTGCAGGATGCGCTGTACGCGGTGGTGTTGCCTGATGCTGCCCTAGACCGGAGGAAGGTTGTTGGCTTATAACGGCGGGGTGAAGGTGAAGAACTCCCACATTGCGGGGGCGGTGGCGGCGGCTCCCGGAAGCGTCTTCACGCCCAAACCTTCGAGCATCAGGCGAAGAACGCTTTCGTGCTGGTACAGCGTGGTGGACTGGAAGCCGCTCTTGGCGAAGGGGCTGACGATGACGGCCGCAACTTGGCCTCCGCCATTCGTGTTATCGCTGCCGGACTCGTCGAACGCGATGATCAGCAGTCCGTCTTTTTGGAAGAGGGCGCTCTTCACCAGCGGGTCGATATTCGTTTGCAGCCAACCGTCGGCCACATCCAGGCCGCAATCATGGGCATCGTTGCACAGGTTCGGCGTAATGAAGGAAAAATTGGGCAACTGCTTGTTGTTCAGGTCCGTCGCAAACTGCGTAAAGGGTACGAGGTTCAGCTTCTGCGTCGAACTGTTCTGCACATCGGTCATGTAGGGAAGCGGGCAGTGGCGAACGGCGTAGTTGCCGGTGTCTCCGCCTGTATAGCCCACTGAAGGAAGGTCCTCACAGTAGGACTTCCAAGTCTTGCCGGCCGCCAGCAGTTCCCGCACGATGTTGTCGACGGAGACCGGGAAGCTGCTGGGAGTCTGCGAATCGTCGTTGGTGAGGATTTGGCCGGTGGTCAGCATGAAATAGTTGCCGATGGACGGGTGCGTATCGGCAAAGTACTGAGTGGCCAGGCCATACTGAGTGGCCAGACTATTCAGGTAAGGCATTAACGAGCTGCCGATCACGTCCGAATAATTCGCATTTTCCTCAAGCACAATAAAGATGTGTCCGAACGGCGCCGTGGAGGGCGGTGGTGACGACGTTGCGACGTTAATACTGAATCCGGACGACGTGGAGCCTCCAGCGCTGTCGCTCACCTGAATGACAAAAGAGAAGGAGCCGGCGGCGGTTGGAGTCCCAGAGATGCTACCGCTCGAAGAAGACAAGCTAAGGCTCGTGGGAAGCTGGCCGCTGAGAACGGACCAGGTATAAGGCGAAGTCCCGCCGGTGGCCTGGAGTGTCGCAGTGTAGCTGACGTGTATCTGGCCGCTGGGCAGGCTGCTGGTCGTAATGGACAGGTGCGAATTATTGTTGTTGTTGACGTGAACCATGACAGGAGCGCTCGTGGTGGTTTGCCCGGCTGCGTTGCTGGCCACCGCGGTAAGCGAGTGGCTGCCATTCGAGAAAGTCATCGTGTTCAACGAATCGCTGAATGGCGCGCTGGTCACGGCAGTGCCGGCGTTGTTGCCATCCACCTTGAACTGCACGCTAGTGGTGTTAGCGGATACGCTGGTCGAGACTGCGACAGTTCCGGAAACAGTCGCACCGGATGTCGGCGAGGTGATGGCCACGGTCGGCGCGGTGGAGGGGTTAGAGGGATTTGGATTCTTGGCGTTAGTGCTGGTAACACCGCCACACGCCACGCAAAGCAGTGCCAGAACCAGGATCAGGCACGACCCAAGGAACGCTCTACTCCAGGCGCTCGATCCCCCCGTAGGTTTTGTGCGCAAACTCAGAATGTTCACCCCTGCCCCGGGCGACTTTCCTTCGCCTCCACGCAAGCTACAAACTTGACGGGGAACTTCACTACTGGACGAGAGGGCAATTTGAGTACAGGCGCTGATCCTGTACCTGCGAGGACCTTCCCCGAGAGGAATGTGCGAGCGGCACTGGATGCAGCTGGCCGCCGCAGACCCAGCCGGATGAGAGACGGGCAGAAATTCGAACATCCGCTTGGTCAGTTGGTCGTCCCACTCTTGAGCACGAGGACGAGGAGGCGGCCGTCGGAGTGAAAACCTCCGCCGGTGGCTGTCTTCGCTTCGGTGAGAGGATTCGGCGGTGTGATGTGTGTTCGTTGAGTGACGAGTCCGGTGGCCGAAAGGGTGTCATTCACGTACTCGCGCTCGCCGTCAATCGCCGGGTCGATTTTGTGGGTTACGCCGTTGTTCCGCTGGTCGCGCTCGAACCCGATATCGTGGGTTGCGGCTACGCACCAGAGCGGCCTACCGTCAGCCGCATAGGGCGACTTCCACAGGCGCAGGTGATTCCGGGACATCGCGACGCGCACGGGCTCGGCGTGCGCGAATCCATAGTCCTGCGGCCTCTTGAAGAGATAAAGTGTACTCATCGGCATGGTTAGATAATCCTTTTTTTCAAGCGAGTCGACCAGCCCGGCGAGCACAGTTTCCTGCACCGAAGCGTCCACCTTCACCCAACCAGCGGCATCGAACGCTTGGAGGACCTGGTCCTGCGTTCCGACAATCAGGACGTTGACCATGTCACCTGGATTCCCTTGAGGATCACTGACACGGCGCGGGATTTCGTCGAGAAGCGCAGGCGTGATCGAAGGAATTTTCGTTTCGGCAGGCCCGCCGATGGCCATCGCCGCGGCGGTGCTCAGCCCCGGATTCAACACTTCGATCTTGACGTGAAAACCTCCTTGAGCGCTCGCGGCATCCTTCATGCTCTGATTGATGCCGAGCAAGAGGCGGCCGGCCACAGGCGCCTCATATTCCTTGCTTGCACCGATCAAAAACGCCTGGGCAGCGTCGCCCGAACCAAGCCGCGCGATCAAGGCACCGTGTCCACCGTCCGCTACCGCGTACTCGTGGATCAAGTCTTGGAAGCCTCGCGGAAGACCGTCAGGACCGAACGTATGCGCCGGGGAGTTCCCCTGCTGGGGATACGTGATGGTCCCAGTAGCGGTGAGGCGCAGCTTTTCACCGCCGCGTATATCGATGTTCGTGTCGACCCACTGTTTTGTTGCGTCAACGTCGATTTCGTGGGAATTAGCGCCGCTCGAGCTGGCCGATGGAGCCTGCGCCCATGCCGTCAGCCCCAGACACATTACAGCCGCCAGATCCAAGGTCCGTGTGATTACCTTTGCGATTTTCATAGCTATTACCCGTGAGGTCAGGCCTTGCGGATTTGATTCGACCACGTGAGAGCCCGTGGTTGATGTTCCCAAGCGTCCACCGGAAACCCGCTCAGCATATCCCTGGCCCCGCTCCAGCGCAACTGCCAAGAGTAGCGTCGAGGTTGCCACACAGACTCTGCAGTCTTTGCTACGAAATGACTGTGCTTACTCGCTGCCGAGTTCTTCGAGTAAGGCTTGGCGGAGGGACTGCTGGCGCTCGGGGGTGAGCTTGGCGCCGCCGGACGTGAGGTAGAAGACGTCGATGGCCATCTGGCCCTCGGTGTCGATGAGCGCGATCTCGATGTTGCACTTCTGGTGCGAGAATCGCGAGCTGATGCGGTGCAGAAGGCCCGGCTGGTCCTGCGCAATGACTTCAATCAAGGTGCTGTGAGCCGAGCAGGCATCGTCGAATTCGATTTCCGTCCTCACTTTGACCTTGGGCGCAGTCTTTTTCTCGGAGCGCAGACGGTCGCGGAGCATGCGTTCGAGATCCGCTTTTCCCGACAAGACCGCGTGAACGCTTTGTTGGAAGCGGTCCCACTCCGGCAGGTTCAGCTCGAGGGTGCGAAAGCGGTCGGTGAAGTAAAACGTATCCACCACCGTTCCGGCCTGATTCGAGAAGGCCGACGCCTTCACGATATTCATACCCCAGGCGGCCAGCGCGCCGGCAACGGTGGCGAACAAGAAAGGACGGTCGCAAGTGACGAGGGTCAGCTCGTACCAATGCCGGCCGCGTTTCAGATCGAGTTGCACAGGACCCGCCCCGAGGCGGTTGGCCATTTCCAGGTGAGCCAGCACTTCTTCGGGCGAATGCGTTCGCAGATAGCGTCGCGGCAGCCCTTCAAGAAAACTCTTGAGCCTTTTTCTCGCCGTGGGCGCCAGCGTAGTGAAGAGAGTCATGTCCTCGTCATCGGCACCCACATGCACTCGCTCGTCGGCACTGCGGTTCAGGTAGTTGGAAGTGGCGATATAAAGCTGCCAGATGTTCTCCGCCTTCCACGGTGAGAGCGCTTCGGGATTCACGGCCTTTATGTCCGCATAGGTGAGCAGGCAGAGTTGCTTCAGGTGCTCCGGCGTCTCCACTCGTTCCGCGAACAACCGGACAGTCTCGGGATCGAAGATGTCACGGCGTAAAGCCGCGGACATCTCGAGATGGCGTTGGATGAGAAACAACACGGTCTCCCGGTCAGCCGGCTCGAGATGCAGCCGGTTCAGGCATTCCGCAGCGATGGCGACGCTCGCCTCGACGTGGTTTTCCGTCTTTGCACCCTTGCCGGTGTCGTGGAGCAGAAGAGCGAGGTAGAGGAGTTCCGGCTGCTCGAGCTCGTCCAGAATTTCCGCATAGCGCCGGTCCCATTTCGACTGCGATTGCCGCAGGAGGTGCAAGTTTTCAATCGCCAGGAAGGAATGCTCATCCACCGTGAAGCGGTGGGAGTAATCGCGCACGACGAGCGCGTCGATTCCCTGCAACTCCGGCAACAGCAGGGTGAGCAAATGGAGGGAATGCATCGCGCGCAAGGCGGCGGCGGCGTAGGGTTCGAGCAGAATCACCTGCAGATAGCGCCATAGCAGATCTCCTTGCGGAGGAATCACCGCGAGTGACGGCAGAACCTGCTCGATTTGGTGCTCCGTAGCGGTGCTGAGCTTCACGTCGTGTTGGGCGAGGAAGTGAAACGTGCGAAACAGCATTTCGGGATCGTGCAGGGAGGGCGGCTGGCGCAAGGAGACGAAACCATCCACCACGGAAAAATCAGCGTTGGAAAGCCGCGACCGCCAATTCTGGAATTGCTGGGAGAGAGAAGGCCAAGCCGTTGGAATCTCTTCGAGGAGCTGGGTGCAAACGCGGTGGATCAGCCGGGCGTGGCCGAAGGAGATGCGCATCCAGTCCGAGGCGCTCAGAACGTCGGCAGGGGGCACACCGATCTTTTGGGCGGCTGCGTCGTCTTGGGCTTCCCAGGTGAGAATGTTGTCATCACGGCCGTGCCGGAAATGAAGAAAGCAACGCGCCGAGATCAGAAAATCGAGGGCCGCGCCCAACTGCGTGCGCACAGCCGCTGGTAACACCAGCTTTTCATCCGGCCAGTAGCGCAGGTTATGCATGGCGGAGATGAGCGCGAGCCAGCAAGCCACGTTGTAATCCCGAAGGCCGCCGGGACCATCCTTCAAATTCGGCTCGAGATGGAACACGGTATTTCCGAGCTTGGCGTGACGGTTTCCGGTCACTTCGGCCAAGCGCCGAACGAGGAGCTGGGACTCTCGAATGACCAGCTTAGGAACCACCTTGTCGTGAAGTTGCCTGTAGAGCTCCTTGTCGCCGCAAAGATACCGGCAATCGAGCAGTGAGATGGCAAATTCGAGGTTGTTCGGGTCAAACCGGTCGCATTCGGCAAGCGTTCGCGACGCGGGACTCAGCTTCAGGCGCAAATCCCAAATCTCCTGGGAGAAGCGCCGGATTTGGTCTTTGAACGTGCTCTCGGTGTTACTGCTGGCGTGGAGAAAGAGCAGATCGATATCGGAGTGCGGAAAGAGCGAGCGCCTGCCGAAGCCGCCGAGTGCGACCAGGGCGAGATTGGAAGGACCCTCTACTTCCGGGGAGATTAACTCTTTCCAAAGGCGGCTGGCGGTGGATTCAACGAGTGCGGTTCGCCCGAGCAAGGCAGCCCGGCCGTCGCCGGTGGCGGCGAATTGCCGCTGGATTCGCGCGGACTCGTTTTCGTAGAGGCCTCGCAACTCCGTACCCAGTGAGAGTCTTAGGGGCATGCTCGTTTATGTCGAGGCTCACCTCCTGCGCAACGGCCTCGCGGGGTGCGACCCTCAAACCGTCGACAGCACCTGCTGGTTCGGGCGGCTTCGCTTACAGCGCATTTTCACCCCGCTCTTCGTTGCGAATCCGAATGGCCTCGTCCACCCGGGTGAGGAAAATCTTGCCGTCACCGATCTTTCCGGTGCGGGCCGCAGCGACGATTGCCTGCACGGCTTTTTCGACCATGTCGTCGGCCAGCACCATCTCGAGCTTGATCTTGGGGATCAAATCCACCGTATACTCGCGTCCCCGGTAGACCTCGGTATGACCCTTCTGCCTGCCGTGGCCTCGCGCTTCGAGCACGGTCATGCCCTCGACACCGATTTCATGCAGCGCCTCTTTCACGGCATCCAGTTTGGAAGTTTGGATGATCGCTTCTACTTTTGTCATCGTCGTCCGTCTCGGCTCACCAGCGGCTGCTCGGGGGCGAATCCATTATGCCGAAGTTTCCCAATAATATCCCTCCTCGCCGTGTTGCGAGAGATCCAATCCCTGGGTCTCCTCATCCTCGGAAACGCGAAGGCCTATCACTTTGTCCACAATCTTGAGAATTATAAGCGTCCCCACAACGGCTAGCGTCCACGCAATCAGCACGGCCACGAATTGGTTCAATAACTGGTGGGCATTCCCCTCGAGAACCCCCGAAGCAAGGGTGTTACCGCTGGCATCTTTGAAGATCGGATTGATGGTGCTCGAAGCAAAAACGCCCGTGAGCAGCGCCCCAATCGTTCCTCCGGCACCGTGCACACCGAAGGCGTCCAGAGAGTCGTCATAGCCAAACCGAGCCTTCACTCTTGTGACCATCAGGTAGCAACAAATCCCCGCGACCAATCCGATTACGAGAGCCGGCATGGGGCCCACGAAACCGGCGGCGGGCGTGATCGCTACCAGGCCCGCCACCGCGCCCGAAACAGCGCCGAGCACGCTTGGTTTTCCACTACGAATCCACTCAGCCGCGCTCCATCCAACCACGGCCGCGGCGGTCGCGAAGTGCGTCGCCACAAAAGCGCTTGTTGCCAAGCTACCTGCCGCCAATGCGCTGCCGGCGTTGAACCCAAACCAGCCTACCCAAAGCAGGCAGGCGCCGATAAAACTCAGCACGACGCTGTGCGGCGGCATCGCCTCTTTCGGATACCCGAGACGCTTCCCAAGATAAAGAGCGCAGACTAGGGCGGAGACTCCCGAGCTGACGTGCACGACAGTGCCGCCGGCGAAGTCGAGAGTGGGGAAACGGCCGCCCAAGGAAGCATTCAGCAATCCGCCCTTGCCCCAAACCATGTGAGCCATCGGGTCGTAAACCAGGAACGACCAGAGCGTCATGAACAGGAGCATCGCGCTGAATTTCATTCGTTCCGCGAAAGCGCCGGCGATCAGCGCGGGTGTGATGATGGCAAACATCAACTGATACACCATGAAGGTCTGCTGCGGAATCGTTGCCGCATAATCGGTGTCGGGTTGCAGGCCAACACCGCGGAGAAACAGATGATGGAGACCTCCTACAAAGCTGTTTCCCGGGCCAAACGATAAGCTGTATCCGACCAGCGCCCAGAGCACGGTGATCAAGGCCATCAGGGCAAAGCTCTGCATCATCGTGGCCAAGACGTTCTTCTTGCGCACCAATCCGCCGTAGAAGAGCGCGAGGCCTGGACCCGTCATCATCAGCACCAGCGCTGAGCTCACTAGCATCCAGGCGTTATCGGCGGAACTTTTTGCATCCGCTACTTGTTGTTGCAGTCCGGCGAGGCGGTCGCCTTGGGCATCGGCAGCGATCGTGATTGACGCCGCTCCTGATATCGTGTTTCCGGGAATTTGCGCGAGGAGGTTCTGCGAGGAAATGCAAAGCAACAAGACTGCCAACCGCCCGATCAGGCGCTTTCTCATGAACGCCGGCCTTGTCCGGTGGCGAGATCTAACTAAAATTGCGCATTCTAACTGTTCGGGACGGGACCACGGTAATTGAAACTATTTATCGCCCCTATTAGGAATTGTTATGCCGAGCGGATTGGCTGAAGGTTCGATTTCTCTGGCCCGGATTTGTCACCAGCAAATCATGATGAGCGTTTGCGCCCAGCGAAGGCACGGCTTTCCAGCGTGCGAACGGGCACGGTCCGCCTAGGCGGATGCCCCTAAGGCCGCAAGTGCGGACGGAATCTGATTCCGTTGCTTTTCTGTTCGGGCCGGACTAGCATCCCGCGCGGAACTGATCGATGGATCTTCGCAAGAGCTACGAGGAAGGCATGGAAAATTCATTGGCGCGGTTCGGAATTGTTCTTGGATTGGTGTGCGCATTGGTCGCAGGCGTTTGCTTCACGGGCACTGCTGCGCAAACGAAGAAAAAGGCGCCGCCAAAGGAATCTTCGGTGCCCGCGACGGGTTCTCAGGCCCAGAAGAGCGTCGAGCAGCCGAGCATTGAAACGGCCAGTGCCAACTTAAAGCTGCGCGAAATTGGTCCTGCCATCATGGGCGGGCGGATTGACGATCTTGCCGTCGTCGAAAACCGTCCCGACACAATTTACGCGGGCGTGGCGTCCGGTGGCGTGTGGAAGACGACGAATGGCGGAATCACCTGGGAGCCGATTTTCGACGGTCAGCCTGTGTCGACCATTGGCGACGTTAGCGTCGCGCCATCCGATCCTTCGATTGTCTGGGTGGGCACGGGCGAGCCGAACAATCGGCAGAGTTCTTCCTGGGGGAACGGAGTTTATAAGTCCACCGACGGTGGAAAAACGTGGACGCGCCTGGGCCTCGATGCTACGCAGTCTATTGGGCGAATCGCGATCCATCCGACGAATCCCGACGTCGTTTATGTGGCGGCGCTTGGGCATCTCTGGGGAGCCAACCCGCAGCGGGGACTCTTCAAGACGGTTGACGGCGGCAAAACCTGGAACCAGGTCCTCAAAATCAACGACGACACGGGCGTGGCGGATGTTGCGATGGACCCGGAGAGCCCGGACACGCTCTATGCCGCGGCTTATGAGCGGCGCCGCACGGTGTTTGGGTTCAATGGCGGCGGGCCCTTCAGCGCAATCTACAAAACGATCGACGGCGGCGCTACCTGGAAAATTTTGACGAAAGGGCTGCCGACTGGCGACACGGGCCGAATCGGTCTCTCGATCTATCGCCGCAATCCAAACGTCCTTTACGCGCTGATCGAAAACGCCAAGGGCGGCATCTTCCGCAGCGAAGACAAAGGTGAGTCATGGACGAAGATGAGCGACACGAACCCGCGCCCGTCGTACTACAGCCAGGTGGTGATCGATCCGAATAATGATCTGCGCATTTGGGTTCTGGGCGCGCCGATGTATTACTCGGAAGACGGCGGCAAGACCTTCAAGACCAACTGGGTGCAGAAAATCCACGGGGATTTTCATGCGCTGTGGATCGATCCCGGGGATTCGAATCACGTCCTTGCGGGATCGGATGGCGGCATCCACGTCAGCCACGACGGCGGGCGCACGTGGGATTTCGTCAACACGCTCGCCTTGGGGCAGTTTTATGAAGTGGGTTACGACCTGCGCCTGCCTTATATGGTGTGTGGCGGGCTGCAGGATAACGGTTCTTGGTGTGGGCCAAGCCGCACCTGGTACTCCCAGGGAATTACGAATGAGGATTGGTACCGAGTCGGCGGCGGCGACGGCTTCTTTGTGAAACCTGACCCCTCCGATCCAAACATCGTGTATGAGGAAGCTCAGGATGGCAACATCGGACGGCGAGAGCTGCGCACGAATGAATTGCGCGCGATCCGGCCGCGGCCGAAGGAAGGCGAACCACCCTACCGTTTCAACTGGAGTACGCCGCTGGTGATTTCGGCGCACGACCCAAAGACGATTTATTACGGCGGCAACTTCCTTTTCAAATCTACCGACCGCGGCGACACATGGACCAAACTCGGCGGAGACTTGACCACCGGCGTGGACCGCAATTCGCTGCCGATCCTCGGGAAACCATCGGCGCAGGATACGCTCTCGAGGAACGACGGCGTGCAATGGTATCCGACGATCACGACCGTCAGCGAGTCGCCGCTGAGCTCCTCGGTGCTGTGGGCGGGAACGGATGACGGCAATTTGCACGTCACGCGCGATGCCGGGCAGAGTTGGAAGAACGTAGCCGGCAATGCCCCTGGCGTGCCGAAGGGGACGTATGTGAGCCGGGTTGTCGCGTCGAAGTATGCGGAGGGGACCGCCTATGCGGCCTTCGATGGCCACCGATCGGATGACTTCCGCGTTTATCTCTTCAAGACCACCGACTATGGCGAACACTGGCAGGCGATTTCGAACGGCCTGCGGGACGACAACGGCACCCTCCACGTTGTGCGCGAGCATCCTCGGAATGCGAACATGCTTTTCGCCGGGACGGAATACGGAGCATATTTTTCACTCGATGGCGGCGGACATTGGCACGCGTTGAAAATGAATTTGCCGACCGCGCCCGTGGACGACATCCAGATCCAGCCGGTCGAAAATGACCTGATTCTGGGCACGCACGGCCGCTCGATCTGGATTCTCGACGACCTTACCCCACTCGAGCAGCTCGATGACAAAATCCTGGCGTCCGATCTGTATCTCTTTCCGGCCCGCCGCGCGGTGGCCTGGCGGATGTACCGAAACAAGGGCGATACAGGACATAAGTTCTTCGAGGGGCCGAATCCGCCATACGGCGCGCTGGTCACCTACTATTTAAAGTCCAAGCCCGGCGAGAAGGACAAAGTGAAAATAACGGTTCTCGATTCCGGCGGAAAAACCGCGCGCGAGCTGGATGGCGAGAAAAACGCCGGAATCAACCGAATCAATTGGGACTTGCGCTATGCCACGCCCGTCGAATTGACGCAGGAGCAGCGCGAGGCTCAGGAACAGGGGTCCTTCGGCGGCGCGGCGCGCGGGCCGCTGGTCGAGCCGGGCGAGTACACAGTGAAGATCTCGGTCGGGAGCCATGAAGCAACGGCTACAGTGAAGGTCGAGGAGGATCCGCGGATTGAAGTCGGCAGTGCGGACCGCGCCGCGCGCCACGACGCTCTGATGCAGCTCTATGAGATGTCCAAGACCGCCGATGAAGGCAAGAAAACAATCACCGGCCTCGAGGATTCATTGAAAGCAGCCCGCGAAGGGTGGAAGAAGGAGGGAGCACCGAAGATTCCGGACGACATTCAGAAGCAGGCAGAAGAGCTTGCGAAGGCGGCCGAGGCGCTTCACGGGAAATTTGTTCCTCCGACGACGCCAACGGGCTTCGCCGGAGCGCCACTCACTTATACACCCCCGCCGTTGCCGCAGCGTGTTGGGAGACTGATGTTTGAGATCGAGGGCTACACTGCCGCGCCCACGACGCAGCAGAAGGAAGAACTGGCCGCGGTGACGGAATTACTTCCGGAGACGATGGCCGCGGTAAAGAAACTGGTGGACGTCGATCTCGCCAATCTGAACAAGGCGTTGAACGATGCCGGGGTACCACGAATCGTCCCTACAGTTTCCGAAAACAAGCCGAAGCCTGAGCCGGACTGAGCGGCGAAGGGCAAAAAGGGTTCGAGGCCAGGATCGACACGGCTTTCCGAATCGCGCGCCGGGACAGGCGCAGGTGCAGCGAAGACCCCACCGAGTACCTTCGTACTGCAATGATTTGAACCGCTCGGCCTATCGACCGGGATCATCGCGGGAGGCAGAATCGCAACGCGTTCGGGGCCCAGCGCAGCGCCTGTCCCCCCAGGTGGCGGCGTTGACCCCGGATGTGTTGCACCTCCATCACCCCATGCCCCCGAGCGGCCGGCACCCCCACCGGCCGCTCTTCTTTTTTTTGGCGGAAGGAATGTCGGGACCGTCACCGTGTGGCGTTGAATCTGGGATCGTACTCATCCAACTGCTCGCATTTTCACTGTATGGGACTCTTAATTTTCTCCTTGACAATCCGCGGTGCGGGTTCTATAGAGTGCGCCATTGGGCGCTGTGTGGGGTGGTGCATCAGACGGGGCGATCTGATTGAGTGATTCCCTCGGGAATGTTCCTGTGTCCGCCCACTGATCTACCCCTTTGACCCAGTTTGGTCTCGACAATTGAATCTTGGAGGTGGATCGTGAAGCGCACATTGGGGTTGTGCGTTGGGGCGGTGCTCGTCCTTGTATTTCTGCTTTCGAGTTTCCCGGCTTGGGGTCAGGAGGCGACCACATCGCTGCGTGGCGTGGTAATGGATCAGACGGGTGCGTCGGTTCCCGACGCGAAAGTAACCCTCTCGAACGAAGGGGTCGGCTACACGCGTGAGTCGACATCCGCCAAAGATGGGGCGTATGAATTGCTGCAGCTGCCCCCCGGCACCTATTCCCTGAGGGTTTCAGCGAAAGGATTCAAGACCTTTGAGCAGGCACGACTGGTCCTACTTGTCGCTACCCCTGCCACCGTCAATGTTAGATTGGAGATCGGCGAGGTATCGCAGGTTGTGACCGTGACTGAGGCCAGCGCCCCTGCCCTCAACACGACTGACGCCACACTAGGAAACGCGTTTGGAAGTTTGCAAATGTCGAGCCTGCCTTTTGACGGCCGGGATCCTGTAGCGATTTTGAGTCTGCAGGCCGGTGTGGTTTTCTTTGACACGACGAACACGAACATCAACACGACGAACCGTCACGTGTCGTCTGGTGAGGACAGCCGGAGCGGCTCGGTGAACGGCGCGCGCAGCGACCAGACCAACGTGACGCTCGACGGTGTCGACAACAACGACCAGCTTCAGGGAGTGGCGTTTCAGGGCGCCTTGCGAGCCACGCTCGAATCGACGGAGGAATTCCGCGTCACGACGGCCAATGGAAATGCGGATGAGGGACGGTCTTCCGGAGCGCAGGTGGACCTTGTTACGAAAAGCGGGACAAATAACTACCACGGCTCGGTGTACGAATACAACCGGAATGCCGTCGGCCGCGCCAACAACTGGTTCAACAAGTTCTCCCAATTGACGAGCACGCCGCCCTTGCCGAATAAACCCGGTGGATTCGTTCGCAACGCTTTCGGCGCTTCGCTGGGCGGGCCAATCAAGAAGGATCGCTTCTTTTTCTTTGGGAACTACGAGGGTGTTCGAAAGGCGGAGGCGGCCCAGACCATAAGGTCTGTTCCCAGCGATTCGATGAGGGACGGGGTAATTATGTATCAATGCGCTACAGCGTCTGCTTGTCCCGGAGGCATAGTGCCGGGGTTAACCGCTGCCCATAACGTCCCTGCTGGGTTTTTCGGATTAAGACCTGCTGATATCGTTTCGATGGATCCCAATTGCAAGGCAAACGGGGGCTGCACTCAGCCCGGTGTGGATAACAGCGCCGTCATCTCCACTCTCCAGAAATATCCCCATGCAAACTCGGACCTGGTAAGTGACCTAAACTCCCAAGCCAGTGATACGGTAAACATCCGAACGTTCACGTTCCCGGCCGGGAAGCCGACGAAGGAAAATACCGGGATTGCCAAATTTGACTACAACGTTACGCAGAACGGCAACCACAAGTTATTTCTGCGGGCCAACTATCAGGACGACCATCAGTATGATGTGGTTCAGTATCCGGGCCAACCGCCCCGTGAAGTGGACACTAACGGAAACAAGGGGCTGGCGGTCGGGTACACCGCGGTCTTGAGCAGCACACGTATCAACGATCTTCACTACGGATATGTGCGCCAGTCGCTGGGGCTGAATGGAGTCAACAACTCGCAGCTTCGGATCATCCTGCGCGGAATTGACGATCCGCAAGCATATACTCGATCAGTGGCGACCATCGTTCCGGTTCACAACTTGATCGACAATTTCACATGGATCAAAGGGAAGCACACCCTGCAATTCGGGGGGAACTGGCGATTCGTCAACAACATTCGCGCTGGGTTTGACGAATCGTTTTCTGACGCAGAAGCGAACTCGGGATTCCTGAACTTCACTGGGATCGCTGGCACCGGGACGAGTCTCGACCCGGGCGCGTTTGGTTTTCCTGCCGTGAATTCCAGCTTTTTCAATTCGTACGACTTTGGCATCACGGCCATGACGGGCCTCATGACAGAAATCGACGCCATCTACCAGCGCAATAAGCAAGGCATCCTGCTCCCTCAGGGCACACTGATCCATCGCCATTTCCGCGAAAATGAGACCGAGTTCTATTTGCAGGATTCCTGGCGCCTGAAGCCGAATCTCACTGTGACTCTTGGGGCGCGGTATTCTTTGCTCCAGCCGCCGTATGAGACGAACGGTTTCCAGGTGGCTCCGACGACCAGCATGCATGACTTCTTCGTGACCCGCGGCATCGATCAGAAAAAGGGAATCGCCTTCAATGAGAATTTCACCTTGAACCTGTCGGGCCCGGCAAATGGGGGAAAGCCCTACTGGGGCTGGGACTACAAGGACATCGCGCCCCGCGCTGCCCTAGCTTGGTCGCCCGATTTTCACCCCAGCTTTCTCAAAGCTATCTTTGGACAGTCCGGGAGGTCTTCCATCCGACTTGGATACGGGATTTACTACGACCACTTTGGTGAGGGAATCATCAACACCTTCGATCGACAGGGTTCCTTCGGTCTGACCAGCCAGAAGTCGAACGCGGCTGGCACTTTCAGCGTCGATACGGTGCCTCGTTATATCGACCAGTTCACGATTCCTTCCGCCTTGTTCCCGTTCGCACCCGCTCCGCCGAATGGATTCCCAGCCACTCCCGTCGCCGATCCCCTTAAGGGATTCGCGATTTCCTGGGGTCTGGACGACAAGCTAAAGACGCCGTACTCGCACGTGGTTGATTTTTCGATCCAGCGCGATCTGGGTCACAACTACTCGGTCGATTTTGCCTATGTCGGTCGCCTCGGTCGCCGGCTGCTTATCAACGACGATCTGTTTAATCCGCTCGACTTGACTGATCCGACTTCCGGGGTGGATTACTTTACAGCGGCCACGAATTTCGAAAAGATGATCCGCGCCGGTACAAAGGATATCAGTCAGGTGGCAAAGGTTTCATTCTGGGAGCACTTTTTCCCCACGGCTACGGGTTTGGACCCGACCGCTCTGGGTTGCGCTACAAATTCGACAAATATTCCAGGTTCACAGATCAGTGCCACCCAGGTGCTGTACAGTATTTATCTCTGCGTCCCCGCCTTTCCGACTTCTGCGCTCCAGTTTGTGGACACGCAGTGCGCCCCGACGGGACTTAGCAAGCTGCCGTGTCCTACGGTGAATGGAAAGACAGGCCCCTTCCAGTTCTACAATGGTCAGTTCTCGTCGCTCGATGCTTGGTCCTCCATTGCCAGAAGCGACTATCATGCGTTCGAGGTTTCGCTGCGGAAAAGGCTGTCCAGCGGGCTTCAGTTCGATTTCAATTACACACTATCGAAGTCCACAGACATTGGATCGGATGCCGAGCGCATTTCAGTGTTCGAAGGCGGCGGCTTTTCCAGCGATATCATCAATCCCTGGAATCCAAATACGCAGCATGCACTTTCCGATTTCGATACCACGCATCAGATAAACGCGAACTGGGTGTACCAGCTTCCCTTTGGCCGTGGACGGCGATTTGCTTCCGGCGTCAACCAAGGCCTCGACGCAGTGATAGGCGGCTGGCAGCTCTCGGGGCTGGCACGATGGACGAGCGGTTTCCCGTTCAGCGTTGGCAACGGCTTCCAGTTCCCAACAAATTTTGACCTTACCGGAAACGGAGTGTTCACTGGCCCAACGCCAAAGACAGGGATATTCTTCGTAGCGCCCCCTGGGGCAACCAGCTCCTCCATTAATGCCTTCGCGGATCCCGCGGCCGCGCTGAAATCTTTCCGCTTCGGCTTTCCGGGCGAAGCCGGATCCCGGAACATCCTTCGAGGGCCCGGGTACTTCACTGTGGATATGGGCCTGTCAAAGAGTTGGAGCCTCGGGGAAGCACGGGCACTGAGGCTGTCCTGGGAAACTTACAACATTACCAACTCCTACCGATTCGATGGAGCGACTCTCTCCGCCACGCTGGATACAGCAACTTCCTTCGGGGATTACAGCAAGACGATTGTCGACGAGCGGAAAATGCAGTTCGCGCTGCGGTTCGAGTTCTAGTTTCTTCAAGGCCCAGCTCATAAGATGACATAGAGGAGGCCCTCGCAAGACAAGAGCCTTTCATTCCTGTTTCTCGATTTGACCGCAGGTCACGCCCAACTATTTTTCCTCTCGGCACTCAAAGCTCACGCTTGACTTCAGACGCCAGCGAATTTATACAAGTGGTTGTCAAGGGTGGGTGAGTCTTCCTTCCAGGTGTTTAGAACGGCCACAGCGGCTCGTGTGGGGCGAGCTGTCATACACCTGCCACATACCCGGCTATTCACAAATGAGCCTCGGAGGTGGAACGTGGGCCAAAGGTTTCGAATCCCAGCAGGCGTTTTCGCAGTATTGACATTATTTGGGGGCAGCGGGCTGCTTTGGGCTCAGCAAGCGACCACTTCGCTTCGAGGCGTCGTCACCGACCAATCGGGGGCGTCGGTTCCGGGAGCAAAGGTCACGCTGGCAAATCCTTCTGGCGGGTATTCGCGCGATACGGTGAGCGCGAAGGACGGCGAATACGAGTTTCTCCTCCTCCCACCCGCGACTTACCGACTGACGGTCACCGCGCCGGGCTTCAAGACGTATCAGCAGGAACAGATTACTTTGCTCGTCTCGACCCCGACGACTGTCAATGTGAAATTGCAGGTCGGTGAGGTTTCGCAGAGCGTGACTGTCAACGAAGCCTCGGAGCCCGCGCTGAATACGACTGACGCCACGATGGGCAATGCCTTTGGGACTACGCAGATCGAACGGCTCCCCTTTGACGGCCGCAATCCGGTTGAGATTCTCAGCCTGCAGCCTGGCGTTCTCTTCATCGACACCGCGAATACCGGAATCGACACTAATGTTACCGATAGCCGGAGCGGGGCAGTAAACGGCGGAAGAAGCGACCAGGCAAATATCACGCTTGACGGCGTGGATAACAACGATCAGCTTCTGGGAGAGGCCTTCACCGGGGCCCTGCGCACCACGCTTGAGTCGACCGAGGAGTTCCGCGTGACCACGGCGAACGGGAACGCGGATGAGGGACGCTCTTCGGGCGCTCAAGTGAATCTGGTTACTAAAGGCGGCACGAATTCCTTTCACGGGTCGCTTTATGAGTACAACCGCAACATCCTTGGGCGCGCCAACAACTGGTTCAACAAGAACACCGAGCTGACCAGTAGTCCTCCGCTGTCGAATCAGCCGCCGGCACTCGTCCGCAACGTCTTCGGGGGCTCGCTGGGAGGCCCGATCAAGAAGGATCGCTTGTTTTTCTTCTTTAATTACGAAGGCAAACGACAAGCCGAAGGCCAACAGAATGGGAGAGTCGTTCCCAGTGCATCGCTGCGCGACGGGACGATCATTTACCACTGCGATCCATCCGCCAATTGTCCCGGTGGCACAGTGACCGGGATCAGCGGCGCATCGTACCCGGTTCCTTCGGGCTTTTTTGGATTGACAGCACGACAGATTGCCTCGATGGACCAGAACAGCATCACGAATGGGGCATGCTTGAACCCCGGCATGTGGGGTTCGGGATGCGGGCCCAGCGCCGCCGTTCTGAAGGTCATGCAGCAGGATTATCCAATGCCGAACACGGATTCGACCGGAGGCGATGGCCTGAACATTCGCGGGTTCACGTTCGCTTCACCCGCGCCCATTCACGAAAATACTTCGATCGCCAAGATTGATTACAACCTGACGCGAAACGGAAACCACAAGCTATTTATACGCGGAAACTACCAGGACGATCACTCCTTCGAGGCTGTGCTGTTTCCCGGCCAACATCCCACCTTCGTGGACACGAACGGAAACAAGGGACTCGCGGTCGGGTACACGGCGGTCCTGAGCAATACGCGCATCAACAACTTCCATTACGGTCTTGTGCGTCAATCGTTGGGCCATAATGGCGACAACAATACCCAACACGCAGTCCTGCTGCGGGGCATCGACGACGTCAACACCGTACCCGGGAGTAATGGGAATGCCGCCCTATTTACGCGAACAACGGCCACGGTGGTGCCTGCGCACAACTTCATCGATGATTTCACGTGGATCAAGGGCAAACACACTCTGCAGTTCGGCGGAAATTTCCGGGTCATCAATAATCAGCGATTTTCAACCGAGGAGTCGTTCTTTCAAGGGGTGACGAGCGTGGCCTCGTTGGGCAGCGGTACGATTGCGAACACGGGCGTCAGCCTCGACCCTGCCAAATTCGGATTCCCTGCCGTCAACGCGGACTTTGGAAGCAATTATGATTTCGCAGCCGCCGCCTTGATGGGTCTCGTCGGCGAGATTGACGCCATCTATAGCCGCACGAAGACAGGCGCATCGCTGCCGGAAGGCACACCCGTCAGGCGCCATTTCCGGGCTCATGAGTTCGAAACTTATCTCGAAGATTCCTGGCGCGTGAAGTCGAACCTGACGCTGACGCTCGGCGCGCGCTACACCCTGCTGCAGCCGCCGTACGAAACTACCGGAACGCAAGTGGCGCCGACGATTAGCCTGCACGATTTCTTCGAAACCCGGAAGAAGGACATGAAACTGGGCCAGGTATTTCAGCCGCCGATTACTTTCAACCTCTCGGGTCAAGCCAATGGGAAGAAACCTTACTGGGATTGGGATTATAAGGACATTGCTCCCAGGGCCGCCGTGGCCTGGACCCCGGACTTCCACAATTCCGTTTTGAAAGAGCTTTTCGGCGGCTCCGGGAAATCGTCGATTCGAGCCGGTTACGGCATCTACTACGATCACTTTGGCGAGGGCATCGTAAACACGTTCGATAAGAATGGGTCCTTTGGCTTGACGACTCAGGAGACGAACGCGTTCGGACAACTCTCGGTGGATGATGACCCACGGTTTGTCTCCCGGACGACGATACCGCCGGGCCTCCTTGCGTTCGTTCCGCCACCGTCCGGCGGCTTCCCGGCCACGCCCATCAAACTGGCGTCGGGTCTCAACATCGCTTGGGGGCTCGACGACAAATTGAAAACGCCGTATTCCCATGTTATCGACTTCTCAATCGAACGGGACCTCGGACACAGTTATTCAATCGACGTGGCCTACGTGGGGCGTCTGGGGCGGCGGCTCCTCGAGCAGTTGGACTTGGCTCTGCCACTCGATTTGACCGATCCGAAATCTGGGATGGATTATTTCACCGCGGCCACGATTTTTTCGAAGCTGGCGCGGGCCAAAACAGATATCAACAACGTCGCGCCGATACCCTACTGGGAGCATCTTTTTCCAACGGCGGCCGGCAACACTACTCCGGCGGGCGTCACCCTTAAGGGCGCTCAGTGTTCCACCGGCGCGTTCCCTTCCAACCCCACCGCCACCCAGGCGATGTACGAGCTTTTTAGTTGCTCCGTGCTAAATGAAGTCGTCGCGTTGCAGAACGCTGATCAATTCTGCATTCCCGCTTGCCCGACGGTGAACGGCAGCACCGGCCCGTTGAAGTTCTTTGACGGTCAATTTGGTTCCCTTTACTCCTGGACTTCGGTCGGTGACAGCGACTACCACGCTCTCGAGATCAGCTTACGGAAAAAAATGTCCGGCGGCCTGCTCTTCGACCTGAACTACACGCTCTCCAAATCCATTGATATCGGATCGGATGCCGAGCGGATCAAGCCAGGCGTCGGAGGATTTAATTCCGAAATCGTCAACTCCTGGAGTCCGGGACTCCAGCGAGGGCTCTCCGATTTCGACACGACGCATCAGATCAATGCCAATTGGGTTTGGGAAGTTCCGGTCGGCAAGGGCCGCCACTGGGCGTCTGGAGCAAGCCGTTGGCTGGATGCGGTCATCGGCGGTTGGCAGCTTTCGGGACTCTCGCGCTGGACCAGCGGGTTTCCGTTCAGTATCCAGAACGGATTCTTCTTCCCGACGAACTTTAACTTACCCGGCCAAGCCGTGCAGATCGCGCCAGCGCCGCAGACTGGTTCTTACTATCTGACCATTCCTGGAGCGAGTGGTCCGGCGATCAATGTGTTCAAGGACCCCGTCACGGCGATCAACGCATTTCGGTTCCCGTTTCCTGGCGAGGTTGGAAATCGCAACAACCTGCGCGGTCCCGGATATTTTTCGACGGACCTGAGCTTGCAAAAAGCGTGGAGCCTCGGCGAATCGCGGTCGCTGCGGCTTGGCTGGGACGTGTTCAACGTGACCAATTCCTACCGCTTCGACGCGGCATCCACGTTTCCCTTCATCGACACCATCACCACTTTCGGAAACTACGGCAACACCATTAACGACTCGCGAAAAATGAATTTCTCCCTTCGGTTCGAATTCTAGTTCCTCGCTCGGGCTGGTCTGGCGGAGGAAAGAGCGTCCTGTTAGCGGGGTCGGCCACGAGGCCGGTAGGTAGTCAGCAGGCGCGGGCGCATCCGAAAGCGCGGCGCAATCGGCGGCGGAACGTTGTGGAGAGGGCTGCCGCAATTGCTGCAGTTGTCGTGGCGTGTGTCCTCGACCCGGAGCCAGTGCCCGCGCGCAGGGCATTCCGGATTCAAACACTGCACTGTCCAGCCCGGCAGATACTGCATACGCCCCCCTGTAACTCTCGGGCCTGTGGCGGCCCCGCGCATTTTGCTTCCCCACCGCGGGGGCGGCTGGCCTAAAAAGTTGGCGGGATTGTGAGCGCCGGGCTCTAGTGTGTCAAGCGAAATCTATACAATTAGTAGGGGTATGATTCCTGATCGACATCCGGTCGCCACGCGCTTCTCCCGTGGATTTCTGTGGGAGGGAACCCCGCTTGGACTGAAGGCGCGACGCAGAAAACGCGGAAGAGGGCCACAACAGTGGCAGGGCATGGCACGGAGCGTATAGCAAAGCTCAGTCGAGGGTTTTCGAGGATGGCTGAAAGATGCTGCTACGGATTATTCTGGCCGCCGGCCTTGACCTTCGCTTCGAGGTCAGCGATTTTCTTCTTGATGTCGTCGACTTCCTGCTGCTTGGCCCGAACCTGGTCGCCCTCGGCCTTCAGCTTTGCCTGAGCATCACGATCATCCAAGTAGTCAGGATTCTGAGAAATCTGTGACTGGTCGAGATCAAACTGGCGCTGGAGAAGCTCGAGGTCGCGCTGGAGATCGGCCAGGTGCTCCCGGGCGCGGGCCAGTTGCTCTTGAAAGACTGCCTGCTGCTGCTTTTCCTCCTCGGGATTAGGCGCAGCCGGAGTGGACGCCGGGGAAGCGGGAGCGGCAGTTTGCGTCTGTGTTGCTGCTGACGCATTCGCTGCCGAGGCGTCATCCGTGGACGAGGCGGCCCCCTGCTGGCCGGCGACATTGCCCGCTTCCGGTCGCTTCGGGACGTTGTCGTTGTCCCAAACCTTGGCAGCTTTCGGTTTGTCCTTCTTCATCTCACGAGCGCGGCGCGCCGCCTCCGCCAGAGAAGAAGACGACGACTGCTGCTGTTCCTGCGGAGACGCTGCCATCACGACAGGCGCCATGCCCAGCACGCTCCCGAGAAGCATCATCGTTGCCAAACCGACGATTTTCATGGCATCCCTCCCGTAGGCCTCCCAGGCCTTTATGTTATTCGCCTTGAACCCTCCAAAGCAATTGGTTGGCTGGACTTCTGTCGAAGAAGTACATGTCCCAAGGTGCGAAGCCGAAACGCCGGCGGCGACGTGCTCTACTGTGTCGCGTGTCTTCTTGCGTATTGCGACCCGTAAGGGCATACTCCGCCGCAGAAAGTGGGCCCCGGCTCCTCATTTTTTTCCGTCACAGGGAGGAATCGATGTCGTGCGATATGAAAACTCTCGCGCTGGTCGCTCTGATTGCTCTGATTGTGGCGGTTTTCTCATCAGCGACTGCAAGCCCATCGGTACAAGCTCTGGGAAATGCTTCTTCATTGGCTGCCGCTGGCGCCCAGAAACCTGCGAAGACTTTGGGCACGCCGGCAGCCACAGGCTCGCAATCGCAACCCAGCACAACTTCGCCAGCCGCTCCGGCTGCAACTGAGAAAGAAGTAACCGCCTACACGTTGCCTCCCGATCTCTACGCGAAGGCCAGAAGATTTTCGCGAGCGCAATACCAGCTTTACTTGGTTGACGCCGTCTGGGGCTTCATCGTCCTGCTTCTTGTTCTGAGCTGGAAGCTCGCGCCGAAATTCCGTGATTGGGCTGAGCGCACGTCCCGCGCCCGGTTTTTGCAAGCGGCGATTTACGCACCTCTTCTGCTGTTGACGCTCGGGGTGTTGGGTCTTCCTATCGCGGTTTACGACCATTGGCTTTCGAGAGCCTATGGGATCTCGGTGCAGGGTTGGGGTTCCTGGACGTGGGATTGGACGAAAGGGCAGTTGCTCTCTTTTTTGCTCGGAATCATCCTGGTCTGGATTCTCTACGGGGTGATCCGGCGAAGCGCTCAGCGCTGGTGGTTCTATTTTTGGCTATGCACGATTCCCATTCTTGTGTTCGTATTCTTCATTTCTCCCTGGGTAATTGATCCGCTATTTTACAAATTCGAGGCGCTCCAGCCGAAACAGCCGGAGCTTGTGGCCACGCTCGAGAATGTGGTGCAGCGCGCCGGGATGAACATCCCTCCGGATCGCATGTATCTGATGAAGGCGAGCGAGAAGCTGAACGCCTTGAACGCCTACGTCACCGGCTTTGGCGCCTCCAAGCGAGTCGTTGTCTGGGATACGACTCTCCGCAAGATGAACCGCGCGGAAACTGCGTTCGTTTTTGGTCACGAAATGGGCCACTACGTCCTCGGTCACATCCCCAAAGGGATCGCTTTTTTCGCGGTGGTCTTCCTGATTCTGTTCTATCTGGGATATCGTTTCATCGGCGGAATGCTGGCTCGCTGGGGCGCACGCTGGGCCATCCGCGGCGTGGATGACTTGGCGTCGTTGCCCGTGCTGATGCTGCTTCTTTCCCTCCTCTCTTTCTTGGCTACTCCGATCCTGAGTGCCTTTAGCCGCTATCAGGAACACCAGGCCGACGTTTATGGTCTCGAAGTAACGCATGGGCTCACTCCCAACTCAAGCCAAGTGGCGGCGCGAGCCTTTCAGATTCTCGGCGAGGTGGACTTGGCCGATCCTGACCCGCCTGCGTTCATGAAGTTGTGGCTTTATGACCATCCCTCGATTCCGGATCGAGTCCAGTTCGCGCTGACCTACGACCCTTGGTCGAAAGGCGAGCAGCCTCAGTTCGTGAAGTAGCCACATCTCGCATCCGCGAGCCCGAGCGCACCAGCCAGGAGAAAGAGATGACGCACGCGCCAGACCCTGACCGCCTGATTACTCAAGATCATCGCAAGACTCAAACGACCGCGGATCTGACAAGGCGACAATTCATCACGACAACCGGCAAGCTGTCCGGCGCGGTCGCCGCGGGACTGATGCTTGACGAGTTCGGCGGCGGGAACGCGGCGGCGGCAGCTCAAGGATCGCTCTCAGACCTGGTGATGATGGATGCGCTGGACCTCTCGAAAGCGATCAAATCGAAGCAGGCTTCCTGCAAAGAGGTGATGGCCGCGTACCTCGACCACATCGAGCGCTTCAATCCCAAGGTCAACGCAATCGTCTCGCTGCAGGAACGGGGCGTTTTATTGAAGCAGGCGACGGAGCGCGATGCGCAACTCGCGCGCGGCGAATACCAAGGATGGATGCACGGTTTTCCCCATGCGGTGAAGGATCTGGAACCCACCAAAGGGATTCGGACGACGTGGGGTTCGCCGCTGTTGGATACGGTGCCGCAGCACGATGCAATTTTCGTCGAGCGGCTCAAGAAGAATGGCGCAATCATCATCGGGAAGACAAACGCTCCCGAATTCGGCTTGGGATCGCAGACCTACAACCCTGTTTTCGGCACCACTCTCAACGCGTACGCGCAATCGAAGACTGCCGGCGGCAGCAGCGGTGGCGCGGCAGTGTCATTGGCTCTTCGCATGCTGCCCGTGGCCGACGGCAGCGACATGATGGGCTCGCTAAGAAATCCGAGCGCCTTCAACAATGTCATCGGTTTTCGGCCCTCTTACGGGCGCGTTCCAGCCGGCCCCGGCGGCGAACTCTTCCTCGAGCAGTTGAGCTGCGTGGGACCGATGGGGCGAAGCATCGCCGACGTGGCAATGTTGCTCTCGGTGATGGCGGGCCCCGATCCACGAGAGCCGCTTTCCATCGACGAGGATCCCTCGATGTTCGCTGAACCGCTGAAGCGCGATTTCAAGGGGACTCGCCTAGGATGGTTGGGCGATCTCGGGGGGTATCTACCAATGGAGCCTGGAGTGACGGAACTTTGCGACAGTTCCTTCAAAGGATTTGAGGACATCGGGGGCACGGTCGAAGAGGCCCGGCCTGATTTTCCAAACGACCAACTATGGGATACGTGGCTCAAGTTGCGGTATTGGCTCGTCGCCGGAGGCCTCTCGCCTCTCTACAACGACCCGTCCAAGCGCGAAAAGATGAAACCGGAGGCGCAGTGGGAAGTGGAGGGTGGATTGAAGTTGACCGCACTCGATGTGTACAAAGCGTCTGTCGCGCGTTCCGGCTGGTACGAAGCGATGCGCAAGTTATTCCAGAAGTACGAGTATCTGCTGCTGCCGAGCGCCCAGGTGTTCCCGTTCGACGCCAACGTTCATTGGCCGAAATCGATAAATGGCGTAAGGATGGACACCTATCACCGGTGGATGGAAGTGGTCATCCCGGCTTCATTGTCAGGGTGCCCGGTGATCAACGTGCCGGTCGGCTTCAATCGCGAGGGCTTGCCGATGGGAATGCAGATCATCGGTCGGAATCATGCGGACTTTGCTGTGCTCCAGCTTGCGCATGCTTATGAGCAAGCCACCCATTGGGTCCGCGACAATTTGCCACCATTACTCAAGGAAGTTGGAAACCCCCGCCCCTGAAGAGGCGGGCTACAACCGCCCGACGATAGCAACAAATCAATTATTCGTATTCGCGAAGGGTTTCGGCCATGTGGCGGAGGGTCTGGTCTACGCGGGCAAAGACGCTGCCCTCAGAAAACTTGGCATTGGTATCGCGCTTGCCGGCGCAAACCCCAGTGAGGATTTCGATACCCTGTTCGACAGTCTCCACGGGGAAGATGTGGAACTGGTTGTCGGCGACAGCTTTGATGACATCGTCGCGCAGCATCAAGTCTTCGACATTCTTGCCGGGAATCAAGACACCCTGTTTTCCAGTGAGCCCTTTGATGCGGCACACATCGAAAAAGCCCTCGATTTTCTGATTGACGCCGCCAATCGGTTGAATGTCTCCCTGCTGGCTCACCGATCCGGTCACCGCGAAGTCCTGACGAATCGGCAGTCCGGACAATGCCGAGAGCAGCGCGTACACTTCCGTTGAACTCGCGCTATCGCCATCCACCCCGGAATAAGACTGCTCGAAGCACAGGCTGGCCGCGAGCGAAAGGGGCTTATCCTGCGCGAACATGCGCCGGAGGTAGCCGGCGATAATCTGCATTCCCTTGTCGTGGAAGCGTCCGCTCAGATTCGATTCGCGCTCGATATTGATGAGGCCTACCTTACCCAAAGCGACCGATGCAGTGATTCGCACCGGTTTGCCGAACGCATAGCCTCCGATTTCGAGCACACTCAGGCCATTCAACTGGCCGACGCGCTCACCGGTAGTGTCGATGAGCAGCAATCCTTCTTCGATCATTTCGCGGATCTTGGTTTCGGTCAGGTTGTGGCGCTCGACCTTTGCGTCCAGCGCCTTGCGCACGTGCTCGGCGGTCACCGGGCTTTGATTCTCGTAGCCGGCGATGTAGCAGGCCTCACGTGCGACATCGGCAATATCAAAAAACCGCGCGGTGATTTTTCCCCGTCGGCCGGCCTTGCGCACGCCGTATTCCATCAACGCCGCGATGGCCGTACGGTCAAAAGGGCACAGATTTTCTTCCTCGCTGAGCTTCCGAAGCCGCCCGGCGAAATGCCGCATCACCTCGTCGCTCCATCCCATCTCTTCGTCGAACTCGACGCGGACCTTGAAAATTTTCCTGAAGTCCTCTTCATACTCGTAGAGCAGCTCGTACATGTCGCGATCGCCGATCAGAATGATCTTGACCTTCACATCGATCGGCTCCGGCTTCATCGCGGCGGTGCTGAACGGGAAGAAAACGTCGACGGGCTGGATTTCCAGCTTGCCATGATTCAGCGTGCGCTTCAGCGTCCGCCACACCCCCGGCTCGGTGAGCGCATCGAGCGAATACATGACCAGGTATCCGCCATCCGCGCGCAGCAGCGACCCGCCGCGCAGGTCCATGAAATCGGAGCTCCAGCCGCCGCGAGAGTCGTAGCTGCGGTGAATTGTGCCGAAGAGATTCGCGTAGGTCGGAATCGTCTCGAAAATCACGGGGCAGGTCTCGTGTTCCCCGTGGGCCAGAATGACGTTCACCCCATACACGCGGAAAGGGTCGCGTTCGCCGCGCTCCGGACGCGAGCCGCCCCCTCCTTCCGAGGGCGGCTGCTCCTCTTCGCCCTCCCGCTCCTTGAATGGCTCGAGATTATCGAGGACGTGGTGCCGAACCTCTTCGAGGTATTCGGCGATTTGCGGGTGTGGATATTTTTCTTTCAGCTCTTCGATGACGCCGTCCACCAGCACTGACGCAGCCTCCTGCTCGAGATAGCTCATTTCGCTCGAGAGCTCCCGCGAAAGGGAGAGCGTCTTCCGGTAAACGACGGTGAATTCCTGGCGGAACTGATCGTACTTGCGCTCGATATCCTCGGCCGCCACCGTTTCGAGCTTGCCGTCCTGCACCATCTTCGGAATCTCTTCGATCGGTACCATCTGCCCTTCGAGCACTGGAAAGATCTCGGGCAAGGCGACTGCGCCCACTTGCATGCGTCCAAGGGCAAACTGATCGCGGGCGATGCGCCGCGTAAAATCGTCCATCAGCTCCTTCTCACGCTGCGTAAAGCGCTCGACGATGCGCGCCTTTTGCCGTTGGAACGGCTCGCCCTCGAACACCTGCGGGATGCGCCTGCGGAGGAATTCAATGCCGGATTCGACTTCTTTCTTGAAGGCATTCGCCTGGCCACGCGGCAGGGTGAGGAGACGCGGCCGGTCGGGATTCTTGAAATTGTTGACGTAGCAGCGGTCCGGCGAGAGTTCCGGCTTCGGGTGCATCTCCTCGACCATGTGCACAATCATGCCGCCACGGCTCGTGCCGGCGAGTCCGCACACAAAAATGTTGTAGCCGGGAGCAGTGAGCTCGACACCCATGCGCAATGCACGCATCGCGCGATCCTGCCCCATTTCGCTTTCGACAAGATCGGCTTGAGCCGAGGTCGCGAATGGGATGCTTGCCGGGTCACACCGCCAGCGGAGCTTCTCCGGAGCCAGCTCCTGGGACGCCCATATTGTCTTTTCTTTCATGAAACCTTCTTCAGGAGTGGGCTACTCTAGCACGCCGTGTGGCTTGCTCGAAGCGGGTTTGACGCGCTTGTGTCGCGGAAGTCCACGCTCAGTATAGATGTCGAGAACGCTCGCGGCGGTGGCCACCACAATGGGACCCAGCACGACCCCCAGGACACCGAAAACAGAGATCCCGCCAAGCACGCTGATGAAGATCACCAAACCACCGAGCCTCGCCCGGCCGCTGATCAGCCACGGACGGACGATATTGTCCACCAGCCCCACCAGCCCGGCGCAGACGGCGGCCACGAAAATCCCGCGGCCGACGCGACCTTGCGCCATCAGCCAGATCGAAGCCGGCAGCCAGATGATCGACGAGCCGATCACCGGGATCAGCGAGCAAAACGCCATCATCACGCCCCAGAAAATCGGCGCGCTCACTCCGGCGACGGCAAAAGCCGCGCCGCCGACCACTCCGTGGATGGCGGCGGCCACCAGGCTCGAAGTGACACTCGCGAAGATCAGGTCGCGAGCCTCGCCGATCATTCTCTCGCGGTGCGTTTCTTCAAACGGCAGCAGATCCCGCAGCCGCGCCAATATGTCTTCGCCGTCGCGAAACAGATAGAACATGGCGAACAGAGTGACCGCAAGGTCGAAGATAAATGTCGCAATGTGCCGCACCACCGTGCCGAGCTCCGAAGCAACCGAAGACGCGATCTTTTCCGCGCCTTGCCGCAAAAGCCCAGCCAAGTCCGCCGGGTTTTCAGAAGGAAATCGCTGCTGAAAATAGAGCCATGCGTTATTGAGGCTTGAAAGATGGCCACTCGAGAGCCCCTGCTGAATCGAACGAGCCGCCTCCAGCCCCTGCCGGACGAACGCGCCCGCGACTAAGAGGGCGGGAAGGATGATGATCAGCGTGGCCGCCGCGGTGCTGGCCGCCGCCGCCCGCGTCTTGCCCCACTCCTTTTGCAACCGAGAGTGCGAGGGATAAAAGACCACCACGAGTACCGCCGCCCAGGCCAGGGAGACGAGGAATGGTTGGAAGATGCGAAATACGAGATAGCTGAGAAGCAGTACGACGCCATAAAAGATCGCCGTGTCCAGTCGTGCCTGCGAGCTCGGTCCCTCGGACAAGCTTATGTCACCTTCACCTTCGGTCAAGGAGACAGATAGTGTCATTTCGAGGTTTTGTCAACTCGGCAGGGCAGCAATCGATGTCTGGGGCGGCGTTGGGGTGTACAGCCGCACGCCCAGGGGAGGGACGCGTCAAGCCATTGAAGAATGTAACCCTGGGGTAGATCGTCGCGCCATTTGTAATGTAACCAAAGACGCGGCTTTTCCACAGCCGTTTTCCCCGCCCAATTCAGTTTGTTTCGGCGCCAGAACTT
>JBARRP010000216.1:0-19898 GCA_049644285.1 Candidatus Acidiferrales bacterium
ATGCTGGCAGATACACCGTGGCCTCGCGGTTTCGGTGCCGCTCTTGCGAGCGGATGGAAGGAAACCTGTAGGGGCGTCCGTCGCGGCGTACGCCCCTACAACTGAAGAACTCTATCGAGCGGCCGCCGCTACCTCTTTTTCAATCGGCGCGCCGATCAGGTTGCCCCACTCGGTCCACGACCCGTCGTAATTCTTCACATTCTGATAGCCCAGCAGATATTTCAGGACGAACCAGGTGTGGGAGCTGCGCTCGCCGATGCGGCAATATGCGATCACTTCATTCGTCCCGGTGATGCCCTTACCCTGATAGAGCTGGCGGAGCGCGTCGGCGGACTTGAATGTGCCGTCTTCATTCGCGGCCTGCGCCCACGGAATGTTCGCGGCGCCCGGAATATGACCGGCGCGCTGAGCCGTCTCGGTCATTCCCGGCGGCGCAATGATTTTTCCACTGAACTCATCCGGGGAGCGAACGTCGACCAACTGCCCGGTAACGCGGCGCTCGAGGATGGCGCTCACCTCGTCGCGGTGCGCACGAATCGATTGGTCCGGGTCCTTCGCGCGATAAGTGGTCGGGGCGTAGTGCGGGGCGTCCGTTGTCAACGGCCTCTTCTCTTCGATCCATTTCTTGCGGCCACCGTTCATGAGGCGGACGTCGCCGTGGCCGTAGTACTTCAACTGCCACAACGCGTAGGCGGCGAACCAGTTGTTGTTGTCGCCGTAGACCACGATCGTGGTGTCGTTCGAGACACCGGACTTTCTGAGCAAATCTTCGAGCGTGTTCTTGTCCACCAGGTCACGACGAATTCCGTCCTGGAGCTGCGTTTGCCAGTTCCAGCCCACAGCGCCGGCCAGGTGTCCCTGGTCGTAGGCCGACGTATCCACGTCCACTTCGATGAACCGAACTTTTGGGTCTTGGAGGTGATCGGCCGCCCACTGGGTCGTTACCAACACCTCGGGATGCGCGTACTCACTCATGATTTTTCTCCTCTTGCAGAATCTGGAGGAACACCTGCGATCCGCCCGCCTGCGGGGGAATCACCCCAAACTTATCAAGATTCGATGACCGGGGCAATCGAAGGATTCACGGAATCCTAAGGAATTTGCTTTCAGGGAATTGCGAGATTAGAGTGGCCGCAACCCGCCCGCCTCCGCTTCGTACTCGACGCGCAGGATCCAATCAAAATGGAAGCGCTCGCCTCCCAGCCATTTTTCCAGTTCTCCGCGGCTTGCGGCGTCGAACTCGACAATCATTTTTCCTTCGTGAAGATTCACCACCACCCGGCGGGCCGCCGGAGAAGCGGATCGTTGCAATCGCGTGCAAAGTTCTTCTGCGCCTTGTCGGGTGAGGCAGGCCAGCGTGTGTTGCGAAAGGAATCGGGGCATTTCCTCTCCCAATTTCGGTAGAATGGCCGGTCACAATTCGAAATAGAACGAATACACTCCGGGCGGAGAAAAAGCAAATGACTGAGACGCGCAGCGCCCACCCTTACTTCCTCTACGATGCGATCGCCCAGCAGCCCGCGCTGATCGAGCAGGCGCTACAAATGAATCGCTCGAAGATCGAACAGGCGGTCGAAGCGGCGGCGGGGCGCAAGCGATTCACTTTCATCGGCATCGGGACGTCCTTCCACGGCGCGAATGTCGGCGAGCGCTGGATGCGCCATCATTCGTCCGGCCGGGCGCAGGCTCGCGCGGAGCAGTCCTTTGAGTTTGTGCGCTATCCCCTGGCGCTCGGCGCCGAAGATGCAGCGATCGTCCTCACGCACACCGGCACGACCACGCAATCAATCGAGGCGCTGCGAGCGGCGAAAGCCGCGGGCGCTTTCACGATTGCAATTACCGGAAAGAAGCCCGGCGAAGGAATTCTCGGCGCCGATTTTCATTTCGAGACCTGCGAGCAGGAAGTGGCCTTCGCGTACACCAAGAGTTACACAACCGCGCTGGCGGTGATGGCGGTGCTGATACTTCGCCTGCTCGAACGGCGAGGATGGGTAAAAGACGCGAATGCCGGGGTGGCCGCCCTCGAGCGAGTGCCGGCGCTTATGCTCAAGGTGATGCGCTCCGAAGCGCAGATCCACGAGATCGCCAAGAAGATCGCGGAACGCCACCGGCTGGTCCTCTTCGGCGCAGGGCTCTGCTGGTTCACCGCTTCCGAAGCGGCGCTGAAAGTGAAGGAAACGAGCTATATTCCCGCCGAGGGTTTCGAGATGGAAGAAATCCTGCACGGACCTTTTTCGGAGATTGATTCGCGCGCCGCGATGGTGGCCCTCTTGACTGGAGAAGCTGCCGACGACCGCGCGCGCACCATTCTTCGTGCGGCGGGCGAGTTGGGAACTTTGCGCGTGGCCGTCACCGTCCCGGCGGCGAACCACGATCTTGCCGCCGATCACGTCATCGAGGTGCCCGCTGTCGAAACCTGGCTTGCCCCTTTCCTCCATTTGCTTCCGCTCCAGCTTTTGACCTATTATGTCGCGCTCGCCCGCGGCATCAATCCCGATACGGGCCGGCAGGATCAGCCCGCACATGCCCGCGCTCACCAGGTCTACAAGCTGTGACGGAGAGACGTATCGGGCGGTATGGCACGGCGCGGCGCGTCTTATGGTCCGCTGACTTGCTTCGCGTTTACCTATTGGCTAAGATCGCGGCAAGCTTTCTCATCCTCGCGGACGCGCTGCGATATTCTGTAAAATTCGCGGAGGCCCGCCGGGCCCTTCAGGGGAACGAACGTTGAGCCGAATCTGGAACGCCCTCAGGGAAGCAGAGCAAGAAAGAGCGCGCGCGTCCTTGCGCAGGCATGCGGAGACCCTGGAAAAGGAGCCAGAAGAGTTGCGCCAGAGCAAGCGTGGGGTTCACCGCGTTCCTCTCCTCGTTTATGGCTCTGACTCCGAGAAGCATCCGTTCCACGAGGAGACGTGCACGCTCGATGTGAACGATTGCGGCTGCCTCATCTCGCTCGCAACCGTTGTTTCTACCGGGCAACGGCTCGTCCTCACCAACATGCAGAACCAGGCGGAACATGAATGCCGGGTGATACATGTCGGCAAACGAGTCGACGGAAAAGCCCACATCGGAGTCGAATTTCTCCGCCCCGCCCCCGAATTCTGGCTCGAGGGCTGAGATCTCATCGAGGTAAGGCCCTTTCCGTTCACCGTCGCTTGCAGTCAGCTCAGTGGTGATAATCCACCGAAAGAATCGTCTCGCTCGACGAACAGCCGATAAGCGCTGTAAAAGGATTCTCGGGAGAGGATGAAAATGAATGATGTGCTGATCAAGCGCTTCGAGAGGGCCGACGAAGTTCGCACCTTCGAAAAAGGCAAGTATGAGGTCGCGACGTTAGCAGAGGTGACGGTTGGCCGCGCGACGTATCAGCCGGGCTGGAAATGGTCAGTGCACGTCGGTCCGATCGCGGGCGCCTCGATGTGCGAAGTCGAGCACGTTGGATTGGTCCTGTCGGGCCACGCCAAAGTCCGGATGCACGACGGCCGCGAATTTGACTTGCGCGCCGGCGACTTCTTCTACGTAGCGCCAGGCCACGATAGCTGGGTCGTCGGAAACGAACCCTACGTTTCGCTGCATTTCCACGGAGTCGAACAATACGCCCGAAAACAGGATTAGTGCGTGCTCACGGTGAAATAAGGGCTCTCAACCTACTTGCAACCAATCCCGGGCATGTTGCTCCCACGGCCCTCCTTCAGTTCCGCGCAGATCTTGCCATGTCCGAACCTCCGTTGGCTTGTGATTGCGGTGAAGGCCCGAATTCCGCGAACAGGTAAGGACCCAAGTAGATGATTCAAATAATCGGCGCACGCTATACCACAGCAGATTAGTTGTCAATCACGTACATCCGCACGCGCGTTCTCTTGACGTCGTGGCTGCGGCTTTGTAATGTCGCGTCGAAGAAGCTGCGGTCGGGTTCTGCCTTATCTGGAAATTCCTTAGGGAGATCTGGCGTGTCGTCTTGTCGCTGGTTTGCTATTTCTTTCCTTACTTTGGCAGTGATTCTTGGAGTTGCTTACGGCCCGACGACGCTGAGTGCGGGCGAAGGATTCCAGCCGGTCTCCGCCGAAGAACTAAAGATGACCAGCGAGCCGCAGGCACCAGGCGCTCCGGCGATCATCCTCTACCGCCAGGTAGACCGGGACGACAACGGCCGCACATCTCACGAGGACGATTACGTCCGGATCAAGATTCTGACGGAAGAGGGACGGAAGTACGCCGACATCGAAATTCCGTTCTTCAAGGAAAATGAAAACGTTGTAAATATCAGGGCGCGCACAATAAGGCCCGACGGTTCAATCCTTAATTTCGACGGAAGGGTCTTCGAAAAGTCCATTGCCAAGGCGAAGGGGCTGAGGTATTTGGCGAAGACCTTCACGCTCCCCGACGTGCAGGTCGGCAGCGTCATCGAGTACTACTACACCTACGACTTGAGCGAGCATTACATTTACGATTCTCACTGGATCCTTAGCCACGAGCTATTCACAAGAAGCGCCAAATTTTCGTTAAAACCGTACTACAGCAACTACGCCAATATAAGTGTCCGGTGGACCTGGCAGGGTTTGCCGCCAGGGACAGCCCAACCAACAGAGGGTCTGACCGCGTTGTCCGGCTGGAAGCAAACAATATTCCCGCCTTCCAGACCGAAGACTTCATGCCCCCAGAAAACGAGCTGAAGTCGCGTGTGGACTTTACCTACTGTGACGAAGCCCTCGAGCGAGACATGGACAAGTTCTGGAAGAAAACGGGAAAGAAACTTAACGACCAATTGGAAGGTTTTGTGGGGAAGCGCAAGGCCATGGAACAGGCGGTTGCGCTAATCGTCTCGGCGAATGACTTGCCGGAAGCGAAACTGCAAAAAATCTATGCGCGGGTGCAGCAACTTCGCAACACCTCTTACGAGGCGCGGAAAACGGAGCAGGAAGAGAAGCGCGAAAAGGAAAAGGATGCCACCAGCGTCGAGGACGTGTGGAAACGCGGCTATGGAAATGGTGTACAGCTTACCTGGCTCTATCTCGCGTTGGTCCGGGCGGCAGGATTCGAAGCCTACGGGGTGTGGGCCTCGGACCGCCGCAACTACTTTTTCAGTCCCCAGATGATGGACCGTAAGAGGTTGGACGCAAACGTCGTGCTGGTCAAGCTCAACGGCAAGGATATCTATTGTGATCCGGGAGCCTTGTTCACGCCGTTCGGATTGCTGAGCTGGCCGGAAACGGGTGTCCAGGGGCTGCGACTTGATAAGGATGGCGGAACCTGGGTCCAGACAGTCCTTCCGGAGAGCTCCGCGTCTCGAACCGAGCGCAGTGCGAGCCTTAAGCTCTCGGACACCGGTGATCTGCAAGGAAAGCTCACCATTACGTTCACTGGCCTGGAAGGCATGCGAAGGCGGGTTGAAGAGCGAAAGGCAGATGAAGCGGATCGAAAGCAATTCGTCGAGGACCAGGTGAAGGAGTACATCCCGGCTGCCAGCGAGGTGGACTTGGTCAATCAACCAGACTGGAGCAATTCCGCGCTGCCCTTGGTGGCGGAATTTAACCTGAAAGTTCCGGGCTGGGCGTCGGGGGCTGGACGCCGGGCGCTCGTTCCCGTCGGACTCTTCAGTGCGGCGGAGAAACATCTGTTTGATCACGCCAACCGCGTCCACCCAATCTATTTTGAATTTCCGTTCGAGAAAGTGGACGATGTGACCATCGAACTCCCTCCTGGCTGGCAAGTGGCTAGCCTTCCGTCCGCGCAAAACCAGGATGGGCACGTCGTCGCCTACACTTTGACGATGGAGAATGGCAAGGGGACGCTGCATCTAACACGGAAGTTACGCGTCGACATTCTGCTGCTGGAGACCAAGTACTACAAAGCGCTGCGGAACTTCTTTCAGGTGGTGAGGACGGGGGATGAGGAACAGATTGTCTTGCAACCTGGTCCGGCGGCCATCACAAGCAACTAATCGACGAATAGCGCTGGTTCTCCTTGGGGCCGTTGTGTGCCTCTTGGAGTGCGCTCCGCAAGCCGCGGCGGGCGGTGACGCGCCTCAGTGGATGCACGCGCTGGTCAATGCGCCGCTGCCGGCCCACGATGAAAAGACGGCTGCCGTACTGCTGTATTCGGAGAAAAGTGTAACCGTCCTGTCTAGCGACAAGATCAAGAAGGTTGTCCGTGAAGCGTACAAGATCCTGCGACCGAGCGGCCGCGAGTACGGCATCGTCGCAGTTTCGTTCAATTCCCACGAGAAGATTACCAGCCTGCACGGCTGGTGCATCCCTGCGCAGGGCAAAGACTACGAGGTGAAGGATAAGGAGGCGATGGAGGTTTTCCTGCCGAAGATCGAGGGGAGCGAGTTGATCTCCGATGTGAAAGACAAACTCCTCCGGATTCCGGCTCCCGATCCCGGGAACATCGTGGGTTACGAATACGAAACGGAAGAGCAGCCCTTGGTTTTACAGGACTGCTGGCATTTCCAAGGGGAGAGCCCCGTGCGGGAGAGCCATTATTCCCTGCAGCTCCCTTCGGGCTGGGAATACAAGGCCTCGTGGCTCAACTACCCGGAAGTCAAACCAACCGAGGCTGGAAGGAACCAATGGCAGTGGGTGGTCAGTGATCTGAAAGCGATCCGGATAGAAGACGACATGCCGCCGATGACGGGAGTGGCAGGACAGATGATCGTGTCCTTCTTTCCTTCAGGGGGCCCAGCGCTACATGGATTCACAAGCTGGCAGGAGATGGGAAAGTGGTACCGAAACCTGACGAGCGGACGGCTCGAGGCTTCCGTGGAGATCAAACAGAGAGTGACTGCTCTGAGCACTTCGACAACTACGCAACTCGACAAGATGAAGGTTCTCGCGCAGTTCGTTCAGCAGAACATTCGCTACGTCGCGATCGAACTGGGCATCGGCGGCTGGCAGCCCCATCCGGCTGCGGAGGTGTTCATGCACCGCTACGGAGACTGCAAGGACAAAGCGACGCTGATGGGTTCGATGCTGCGGGAGATCGGTGTGGACTCTTACTATGTGATGATCAATACCAGGCGCGGATCGGTTCTGCCCGAAACGCCCGCTCATGTGGGAGGGTTTAACCACGTGATCCTTGCCATTAAGGTGCCGGATGGCGCGACGGATTCGTCACTGATCGCCACGATGCAGCATCCCCGGCAAGGAAAACTCTTGTTCTTCGACCCGACGAACGAATTGACTCCATTTGGTCAGATCGGAGGATACCTGCAGGCCAATTTCGGTTTGCTGGTGACGCCGGAAGGCGGCGAGCTGGTTGAGCTGCCGAAGCAGCCGTCGATGATGAACAGTATCAAGCGTACAGCCAAGCTGACTCTGGACGCCACGGGCAAATTGCAGGGCGAGGTCACGGAGGTGCGCGTCGGGGACCGGGCCGGGTTCGAACGGTGGGCGCTGCGCACGGTAACCAAAGACAGCGACAAGATCAAGCCGATCGAGAAACTGCTTGCCGACTCGCTATCGACTTTTCACATCACGAAGGCTGTTGTGGTCAACCTCCAGCACACTGACCAGCCTTTCGGTTTCAATTATTCATTCGACGCCGAGAATTATGCCAAGAATGTGGGCAATTTGCTGCTGGTGCGGCCACGGGTGCTCGGAAGTAAGTCCAGGGGACTATTGGAGACAAGAGAGCCGCGGAAGTTTCCCATCGAATTCGATGGACCGGTATGGGACACGGACAAGTTTGAAATTACGCTGCCACCCGGCTACGAAGTGGATGACTTCCCCCCGCCCGTCAACGCGGACTACAGCTTCGCAAGTTATCACTCCAAGACGGAAGCAAACGGAAATGTGATTGGCTATACGCGGACGTTTGAAGTGAAGGAACTAAGCGTACCCGTAAGCAAGGCCGAGGAACTCAAGCAATTCTACCGGATCATCGCCAGCGATGAGCGCAACACGGTTGTGCTGAAGTCTTCGAGGTAGAGGTATTCCGCGAGCGTTTGCAAAACGTCTCCCTCATTTCCTCTGAATGACTCCGACTGACAGGGTAGCAGCTCCCGGGGGTGTGGCTCTCCGCCCTCGAGGGCATGTGGTGCACCAAGTCTTCCAAGACTTCGGGCCAATCATAGAGGTTCCCAAGTCGAAGTTTACTGTTGCGATGCAAACGCAACACATCGGAAGTGGTAGGCCCGTGCGGGCTCGAACCGCAGACCTCTACCGTGTCAATTTGGCGGCCGCATGACTACAGAATGTTACCGAAAGAGACCAAGTTCATATCTTTCAAGTATATGGCCTCACTTCCGTATTCTCTATGACGGTAGGTGTTACTGGGTGAGTTTCGGTGATAGAACTCATTCTATGTTGAAATCTATGTTGAAGTCCGTGCGGGCTGGCGATGTGCCAAATCGAAGAACCCTTGCGCGCCCATCCCATCCAGCTGCCGTCCATAAATTTGCGCGACACGCGGAAATAGCGAACCGAGCGGCCGTCAGGCGGCGGACCTCCGTCCACTGTGATTTCGGCTCGAACTAAAGTCACCGGTGGACCCATCCTGCCGTGCGCTGCAATCGAGGTGAACTGTACATCCCGCTGAACGACCTCCGGCACGGGTTCGATTGGCGAGCCTTCGCGAGCCTCCGCCACGATCCGCGCGATATCCTTCGGGCCCCGCCCGGAGTACTCGTTGAGGAGTCTCTCGCGCACGGCATTCTGAACCGGTTGCGGCGGATAGATGGAGCTGGCAGAAATATCGCACAAGAACACAACACCCACCCTGAATCGGGGCGGCTGTCGTTTTGGAAACGGGCTACCAGATTAGCTTCAGGGCAAACTGGATCTGTCTCGATGGAGTATCCGTCGAAGTAATAACGCCGGCCCCTGGGATGGCAGCCCCAGTGGCGTCGAATACCGCGTTAAAGTCAAGCGGCGGCGAGAAATTCGGGTGGTTGAATATATTAAAAACCTCTACCCGGAATTGTGCGTTAAAGTTCTCCGATATTCTCTTGATTCGATTATTTTTCAGCAGTGACATATCGAAATTAATCAGCCCAGGTCCAGTCAACTGGTTACGACCCGAGTTACCCAGAAGGTTTGTACAGGTGCCAGGGATGCCCGGGCTCCCCGGATCAGGCGGGTTCGCGGTGGGATTTGGCGGCCTAAAACCGTAGTTAGTGCACTGCCCGGCGAGCGATGGCGGCGGAGCCGGGAGTCCAAAGCACTGTAGCTTGATGTACTGGTCCGGATTACCCGGATTCACCGGATTGCCGCAGCCAGGCCCCGCAATGCGACTCGGCCGGGCAAACGGATCGGAGTTGCCCAAATTGAGTGGGTCGGGGCTAATAACGACGCTGAAAGGCACGCCGCTACTCGCCTCGAAGATTCCTCCCAGCTGCCAACCGCTCAACGCCCACTGACCGGGGGCAAACATAGACTTGGGACTCGGAATTTCCCACTCAAAATTGAGCACAAGATTTCTGCCGACGTTAAAATCCGAGGGCCCGCGGTTCAGCTTTGGATCGAACCAAGGCAAGCTTGAGACGGCGTTGTGAAAGTTGTCGCCAATCGAGCCGGCCGAGCTGGTATCGATGCTCCTGCCCCAGGTGAAAGAAGCTTGCGCCTGTAAACCATGGCTCATGCTTTTCTTTACTTGCGCTTCCAAAGCGTTGTAGTTCGAGCTCGCTGACCACAGCAAGCCCTCAACCTGCCCGAAACTCTGATTTACCGGCGGTGCGCCACCCGACCAGAAGTACCCTTGCGGCGTCTTTCTGTCTGGTAGAGGAATATTCATGTCCTCAATGCGAAACGGCTGATGTACTCCGCGCGAGCCGGTGTAACCAATCATCACCGCAATGCTCTGGGAAAGTTGCCGCTGGACGTTCAGATTCCATTCCATTACATAATTTCGTGATGGATTCTGTTGTATATAGTTCACGCGCAGCGACGTGGACTGTGTCTGGAGAAAATTAAAAGCATGCGGAAACGCTCCCTGGGGAAGTTTCCCGGCACTGCCGAGCAGATAGAACGGCGCCGCGAATAGCGTCAAGTTTTGCGTCTCATACGGCAGCGGCAGCACGTCAAACATCCCAAATCCGCCTCGAACGGCTGTCTTGCCGTCCTTGAACGGATCCCAAGCGAAGCCAATTCGTGGCTCGAAATTTTGGAGCGTGGGGTTGGAGAAATAAGGGTCGCCGGTGTGCAATCTCGCGTCGCCTAGTTTACGCAGTGTCGAAGTCCTGCCGCTGATCTCCGTCGGCACGGTGGCCATTTCGTAGCGCAATCCCAAATTGACGGTAAGATTCGAAAGCAGGCGTATGTCGTCGGCGGCATACGTGCCGAAGATCGTTTGGCGAATATACCGGGGAACACCGGTCGCCCCCAGGTTCGCCGCCAGCGAGACAGGCTGGTTGCTTAGAAAATTCCCCAGCGAGCCAAAGATATAGACGCCATTCGGCGAATCCGCCGCGCTCATGTTCTCCTGAATGCGCTCCACCGCAACCCCAAATTTGAGCGCATGCTTGCCGACGGTGACGAACGCATCGTCATAGCCCTGAAACGAGTTCCAGTGGAAGTTGTAATTGGATATCGCCCCCAGTCCTCCGCTGAAATTTGTCAGACCTCCGACGTCAATTTCGCCGACCGGCCGGCCAGGTGCAAATCCTAGAGACGTTTGTGCCGCCAGTGGGCTAACCGCCTTGAGAGTTTGCCCAACGAGTCCCACGACACGGCTGTACCCAACGCGAGCTGCGTTGACCAATTGCTGGCTGAAAACGCGGTTCTCTTCGATGGTAACTAACTGCCGCCCCGTTGTGTATCCTGTCAACTTCGTGCCCAGTTCATCCGGTTGGGTGATATTCGCGGCATCATGCATATACGTGCCAAAGAGTGTGTCCTTTGCGGACAACTTATGGTCAATCCGGGTTGTGAAGTAATTTTCCGGAGTGATCTGCTGACCCGAAAATTTGTAGATTCCGACATCGCACACACCGTTGCCACAGGAGGCAGGCACGACGCCACTATTCGGCAGGTGCCAAATGGGAAGATACGGCACCACCGCCGGATCTACGCAGGTCGCAAAACGTGGATCTGCGCAGCCCGTGGAAAGCTGACCGCTTCGTGCGGTAGCTGTCGGTACTTGGTCTTCTTGCGTGATTCCCAGCGACTGCCGCAATCCCTCGTAGTTCCCGAAAATGAACGTGCGGTCCCGGCGGATGGGCCCTCCAGCGGTCGCGCCGAATTGGTTACGCTTAAAGGGAGGCTTGGTCGTGTCAAAAAAGTTCCTGGCATCGAGCGCGCTGTTCCGCAGAAATTCATATACACTTCCGTGAAATTCATTCGTGCCCGAACGGGTGATGGCATTAATCACTCCACCAGACGAGCGCCCATATTCTGCGGGATAATTGCTACTGAGAACCGAAAACTCGGAAACCGCATCGGATCCCAAGTCAGCCCCCAGTACGCTGCCCGGGGCCGCATTCGAGTAATCATTGATGCTGGTTCCGTCTAGCCGGTAGTTGTTTTGCGCCGGTCGGCCGCCGTTGATGGTCATTTGCGTGCCGAAACCTCTTTGTCCCCTATCGCTGGCACCCACACTCGGTTGGGTTCGCACGGTGGCGATTCCCGGCTGCAGCGTGGCCAGCTGTGTCCAGTCGCGCCCGTTCAGCGGCAATTCACGAATCGTCTTGGCATTGACAACTCCGCTTATCTCTGAGCTCGCCAGCTCGACGTCGGGAGCTTCGGCGGTTACGCGCACCACCTCGGTAACTCCGCCGACGTGCATGGCCAAGTTGACGGTGCGTTGTGCGCCTACGGTGAGGGTCACTTGTGTAACGACAGTCGCGAAGCCTTGGAGCGATGTGGTCAGTTTGTAGTTGCCCGGCAACAGGTTAGGCGCCGTGTAGAAGCCATCGGCATTCGACGTGACGGCGGTTGTGATCTGTGTGGCTAGGTTTTGAATTTCGACCCTAACACCGGGAAGCACGCCCCCATTGGAATCGGTAACTGTGCCCGCAATGGTACCGCCAACGACCTGACCATCTACGTTCAGAGAGATACTTGCCGCCAGCACCAAGATCAGAGCGTTGCGAAAGACCACGAGATGAAATACGAATTTCCGCGAAGTCCACATTGCCCAACCTCCCCCAATCAGCGCATTGCTCGAATAAAGGGCCTCCCAGGGGTGAGAACCGCGCCGCCGCTCGACATGGCGCCGGTTGCTACGCTAGCTGTCTTGCGAACGGAAAGTGCGAGGGTGTTATTTAGACTGGAAAGTACGACTAGTCTTGGAGCGAGTCAAGACATTTCGTCTGAAGATTATTTAAGCAAAAATTAAGTATGCAAGCGCCAGGGTTGCGATACTATTTCGCACATTTACCGGCACTGACTGGCCTCGTCGAGGTGTGCAGTCTAGTGACGGAACCTTTTGTCGAAGACGGCTAGGCTTTCCGGCCAGAGCTTGTTGGGCATGGCGTTTCCTTAGTCGGTCCACCTGCGACGGTAACGAGGGTCCAAAATTTCAACGATGGAGGCTAAGATGAATAGCATAAAAGTGTTAATCGTAGCTGGTGTACTCGTCGGAATGCCGACGGCCACCAAGTGTCAGGACAAGGCGCCGCTGAAGCTGCTGCAGTCAATTCCACTACCGGATCTGAAAGAAGGTGATTTCGATCACTTTGCCGTAGATCTTGAGGGTAACAGGCTATTCGCTACCGCTGAAGAGAACGGGAAAGTAGAAGTCCTTGATTTGAAGACGAACAAGCTGATCCATACCATAAGCGACCTGAAAGCGCCGCACTCAATGCTTTTTCGGAGCGATCTCCAGAAACTTTTCGTAGTTGACAGCGATTTGGGCGAGATCAAGATGTACGAGACTAAATCCTACAAACCTGTTGGAAGTATTAAGGTGCGCGACGGCGCGGACTCGAGTGGCTACGATCCCTCAACGAAGTACTTGTACGTTGTGGACGGAGGCAAGGACGCAAAACTTCCGAATGCGTACCTAGACATTATTGACTTGACCGACGCAAAGAAAGTGGGTGAGATCAAGATGGACTCCGACGACGTGGAAGCCATGGCCTTCGACAAGTCGGGACCGCGGATGTTTGTGGATATCAGAGGCAACAGCACCGTCGAGGTAGTGGATAGGGAAAAGCGTACGGTCATTGCAACCTGGCCGATAGCAGGGGCTAAGGGCCTAACTACCATCGCGTTTGACGCGGCTACTCACCGCTTGTATGTCGGCGCTCGCCAGCCTGCCAAACTCTACATTCTGGATTCTGATTCAGGAAAGGTGATAACCAGCGTGCCTGCCCCCTCCCTGGTCGACGACATGGCTTTCAACCCCGACCAGAAACGCATCTATTTTGCCGGAACCGAATTTACCGATGTCTTCGAAGTGAACGATGCCGACCACTTAGAGCGCATCGGACATATCCCGACCGCGTTTCGCGCGAAAACGGCGATTCTGGTCCCGGAACTCAATCGTTTCTATCTGGCCGTTCCGCATCACGGAGCCAAGCCTGCCGCCGTTCGCGTTTACGAAACAGTGTTGTAATCGATCTCTTAGGCAGCTCGTGAGAGAGTCAGTATGCGAAGTTCCCTACCTTCATACGAGCCGATAGCGTTGTCAAGCTTTGTCGCGTATCCACAGATAAGAAGAAAGTCAGAAAATCGTAAGGAGATGTTCAGACTTGCGCGGTTCGTTTCGAAATAGAATGCAGGCGGAATACTGCGCAAATCCAAGGTCCGTGGCCCCTGAGGTAGACGTCGCTCAAAGCGCGAGGCGCCGCATTTTCCGGCGCCTCATGCCCTTGGTCTTCCTGCTCTACATTGTAGCTTTCCTGGACCGAATGAATGTTGGCACCGCGGCACTCCAAATGCCCGGAGATCTCGGCTTTAGCGATCGCGTAGTGGGTTTTGGCGCGGGCGTTTTCTTCCTCGGTTACTTCGTGTTGGCAATACCGGGCGCTCTGATCGCAGAGCGTTGGAGCGCGCGCCGCTGGATCGCCTCTATCATGATTTCTTGGGGAATTATGACTGTGTTGATGGCTTGGATCCGCACGCCGCGGGAATTCTATTTCGTGCGATTCTTGGTGGGCTCCGCAGAAGCGGGTTTTTTTCCGGCGATCATCGTTTACTTAACGCATTGGTTCCGCTATGAAGATCGAGCCAAGGCTGTGGCTACCTTGTACGCTGCGAATTCGCTGTCTTATGTCATCGGTTCGCCACTGGCCGGTTTGCTGCTCGGGCTTTCGTGGCTTGGACTCAGAGGCTGGCGATGGTTATTCATACTAGAAGGAATCCCTGCGGTGGTATTTGGGGCGATCACCATCTTTTGTCTCACGGACTGGCCGCCCGAGGCTCGTTGGCTCCCCGCCGATGAACGAGACTGGATCACCGAGGTACTCCAACGCGAAAAGCAAAGAAAAAAGCAAGTTCGTTCCTATAGCGTTTGGCAAGTACTGCATCAACGTGACGTCGTCTTGCTGGCCCTCTGCTATTTCTTCGCGCTTACGGGTGGCTACGGCATTTCTTTCTGGCTCCCAACAATTCTAAAACGTCTCTCGGGACAAAGCGATTTGAGGGTAACCCTGCTCGCTGCTTTGCCATACGCGGCAGGCTTCGTGACCCAGCAGTTGAATGGCTGGCATTCCGACAAGACCCGCGAGCGTCGGTGGCATGCCGCAGCTTCTGTATTCCTTTGCGGCGTGGCTCTCTTGCTCGCGGTTCTTTTTGGCTCCAAGACCATTCTCTCCGTTGCGCTGTTCACCCTTGTGGGTGCCGGTTTCTTCGCATTTCACCCCTGCTTCTGGGCCCTTCCGACGGCCTTTCTGAGCGAGTCGGCAGCCGCTGCCTCGATCGGTTTGATCAATTCAGTAGGTAATCTCGGCGGGTTTGTCGGCCCCCTGATGATGGGCTATCTCGTTACGCGGACACGGTCCTTTACGGCTGGGCTGCTATATTTAGTGGGCAGCCTTTTTCTCTCAGGCATCCTGATGCTTGCTGTTAGAGCAGGACGACGACCCCCTGCATCCGGGTACTGATTCAGGCGAGAATTCATACTGGCAACACATCCAGCAATAAGCCAGCACCCCAGATTGAAATACTGCTTCGGAGCAACCATGACCTGCGGTGGCAGACCAATTATCATCTGGCAGAACCCCGCTTGCTGAAAGCTGGCACGATCAAGGTAATGCGGGCCGCCGTTCGATACCGTGGGACGAGCGGAACGGGCCTGTGGCGGAGCCGATCCCAGCGGGATGCGCGACGCTCGCGCCAAAGGGAAGAGGATCGGTCGGCCTCCCCGCACGCCACTCACCCCCGAAGCTCGCAAGGCAATTGGTGAGGCGTACTCGCAGCGCAGAGCCAGCTTCCGGGAACTAGCAAAGAGATTCGATACGTCGATTGGCACAGTGCAGCGGTGCGCCCTAGCGTATCAAAAGGTGTTTTCGGGAGCCTCTCCAACTTGCTGATTCTTCTACTCGATCAAGGCGTGCTTTCTGGCATATCAAACCTTTGATTCTCCTGTTCAGTGATCGTCACGGCTACCCGCCGGCCGTCGGGGGAAAGCCGTGGAAACATGTAGGCGCGGGCCGGGGCGGCCAAGGGCTGCTCTGCCCCATTCCGACTGACCCACACCAGCCTGCTCTGGGCCGACTGAACTCCCCCCGGAACGTAGACCAGCGATCCCGGGGCCGAAAAGCTGTACTGGGCGGCTCCGGTGGCTGGGGATTGCAGGACGCCCTCCACCACGGGGACCGCCGTGCCCGTCACATCCAGCCGCTGGGGATCGAACGGCACGGCCACCAAACTCCCGCCTTGCACGTAAACCAGGTGCCCCGAGGGCGCGTAGCGGGGGTGTGTCCCCGCCGGGATCAGGTTCCGCCGTTCGCCTGTTCCGGCCGACTGGACGGCGACCTGCGCGTTGCCGAAAGTAATTCCACTCGGTGCCGCAGCAAAGAGCACTGCCTTGCTGCCTGGCAAGAACTCCGGCCAGCGTTGGGTAACGTCGCCTTTCGCGAGACGAGTCAGCGGCTGCGGGGCGCCTCCCGCGTCCGGTATTTGCAGGAGCGGTGAAACTACTGTGGGTGCGAAGGCGATCATACCCTGACTGCCCCAACTGGCCCCGAGAGGGGACCCAACATTACCGAGAGTCAGCGCTGCTCCCCCGCTCACCGAGACCTTCTTCAGCGTTCCGCCGGCGAAAAACCCCAGCCATTGGCCGTCGGGAGAAAAGAAGGGGCTGACGCCTCCTTCCGTGCCGGGAATGGGCTTAGACTCCAGGCTGTCCATCGCCCGCATATAAAGCTGCTGCGTGCCACCTTGGCGAGCGACATACGCGAGGTGAGTGTCGTCGGGAGAGAGGGCCACAGCGGCGAGCGACATACGCGAGGTGAGTGTCGTCGGGAGAGAGGGCCACAGCAGGGCCATTCTCCAGACCTGCTAATTGTTGGCCCGGCGGCAGCGTGATCGTGAAGCGCGAGACCGGCTGTGCCAGAGGCGTAGACGCGGGCTTCAGAATCCAGTAGCTAGGCTCGCGATCGCCGCACCCATCAGCAATGCGCCTACGCTGAGGATTAGCTCTCGCCGCCCGAGTGCGCGAATGCCTTTCGCTGCGGCAGTCGGCGCCAACGCGATTTGCGAGCCGCCCTCGGCAATCCACTTCAAGTCATCTGTCAGATCCTTTGCGCTCTGGCATCGTTCGTCCGGCTCCTTCGCAAGGCATCTTTTAACGACGCGGTCGAGCGCCGGAGGCGTCATCGGCTGAAGCGAGGACATAGGTGGAGGATCGGAGGACATGATGGCCGAGATCACACTCGCCTGGCTCTTGCCTTCAAACGCCCTCTTGCCCGTCGCCATCTCGTACACCACGGCACCAAAGGCAAAGATGTCTGTGTGCGCATCGACCTCCTTGCCTTCCAACTGCTCCGGGGCGATGTATTGCAACGTGCCCACAATTGTCCCCTGAGCCGTCAACGGGTCGTTCGCGGTGGGAAGTTCCGAAAGCTGCACGTTGGCCGGAGCAACTTCCTGCTTCAGCTTCGCTAAACCGAAGTCCAGCAGCTTCGTCCCCGACTTGGTCAACATGACGTTGCCGGGTTTCAGGTCGCGATGGGTCACGCCCTTTCGTTGCGCCTTGTCGAGCGCATCAGCAATCTCGATGGCGTACTGCAGTACTTGCTCTAACGGCAGAGGGCCTTTCGCCAGTCGCTGAGCCAGCGTCTCGCCTTCCAGGTACTTCATCACCAGATAATCTAGGCCCGTCTCCACCTAATGCTGGCAGATACACCGTTACCTCGCGGTTTCGGCGCCGCTCTTGCGAGCGTGGATACATTTTCCAAGGGCTCCAGAACAGTTCGTTACCTCCCCGCTCTGCCTTGTAGGCTACATGCGATGGGACGCATGGTCTGATCGAGTTCCTCCTCTCCAGACAATCATTTTCAGCAGCTTTACAGGTCGCACTAAGGGTTGCCGACAATCCGCCAAAAAGCCTGACCGAGGATTGAGAGTGCTATGGCAATTTATCGACAATTGGACGTGAACCGCTAGAATCGGCAGTAATCCAAATCGGCGATTTATCGACGATTGCCGGTGGCGGCTTGGCGAGGGGTTTTGGGAGATGCATGCTCTGTCTGCATCGGCCCAATTCCTTCTACCTCCTCAAGCGTCTCAGTTTCCCACCACTCTACGTGCCATGTGTTCGCTGGAATAGTGAAGGTGCTGCCTGCATCGAATCGCTGTACGCGCGCGTTGTCGAGATCACCCATCAAAATAAATTTGCCACCAAAACGGACAGTGATCTTCATTGCAACCGAGTGACGATGAGCGGCGAGACTCGCGCCCGCTGGGGCCTGGAAGTAGTAGTGAAAGCGGCCTGGTTTTGTCGGGTTGCCGTCAAGGTCGCGGTAAATCGCTACAGGCGATGGCCTATCGGCGTGCCACAGTAGCTCCTCGCTGGCCTTTTCCTGGGCTATCGCTCGTACCGAAAGTAATATCAGTGATGTCAAAAGCAAATTGCTTCGCAGCATTCCCTTTACCGTCCTTTCTGCGCCGATGAGTCTGACATGTTCCAACCGGTATCATTAGCATGCGGAAATTCAATTCAGACCCACGCCTGTTGAACATTGGCGGGCAAGGCCGAAGGTCAATTGTTGTTAACAGGCGATTGCGCTCACAACCTCTGCAGCCAGGTCTGGGCCGGATTCTAGTCGTATGACGGGCGATGCGGAAGTAATTCCGATGGCGCGTTAGTTCCGGGTTGCCGACGACTCGCCCAAGAACTCCACTTTCGTTTCCCCCATGGAGTTTATGCACAATAACGTCCCTAGGCTCCATGTGTTCGAGATGGCGGGAAGCGATTTCGGACCCCGTCCATTACGGCGCCTGATTGAGCCGGCTGCCTTTCGCCGCATTGACTTAGCTCGGGCTCCACCTTAACATCTCGCATAATGGCGGAATCTGAAGCATTCGTTGGGAGGACGGTCTCCCACTACACCGTCCTTGAAAAGCTCGGTGGCGGCGGAATGGGTGTCGTGTACAAGGCCGAAGACATAAACCTAGGCCGCTTCGTTGCCATGAAGTTCCTCCCTGAGCACCTGTCCAGCGACCCACACTCGCTCGAGCGTTTTCAACGCGAAGCGTGTGCAGCCTCCGCGCTGAATCATCCTAATATCTGTACTATTTATGAAATCGGCCAGGAAAACGGTCTGCCCTTCATCTCCATGGAGTATCTTGAGGGAAAAACGCTTAAACACCGCATCGCGGGCAAGCCTCTGCCTATGGAACTGGTGCTGGATTTGGGCACACAAATCGCCGAGGCATTGGGAGCCGCGCACGCAAAGGGCATTCTGCATCGCGACATTAAGCCGGCCAATATCTTCGTGACAGAGCGGGGGCAACTGAAGCTGTTGGACTTCGGGTTGGCCAAGTTGGGGCCGCCACTTCGAAGAAGAGCAGCAGCTGCGAAGAATTCTGGGTTATCCACGATTGATATTGACGAGGACCATCTCACCAGTCCCGGTGCGCCCATTGGCACGCTGCCTTACATGTCTCCTGAGCAGTTGCGTGCCCTACCCCTTGACACCCGGAGTGACATCTACGCCGTGGGAGCAGTGTTGTATGAGATGGCGACAGGCCAGCGCCCGTTCCCACACGCACAGAGCGCCGAATTAACAGGCGCTATCCTGCACCAGACGCCCATTTTACCAAGCTCTCATAATCGCAAGATCTCACCTGGGCTCGAAAGCTTGATCATAAAGGCGCTCGAGAAGCAACCCGCAAGGCGCTTCCAGTCTGCCCGGGAACTCTTGATCGCACTCAAGGAACCTGGCTTGGTGGATGTCGCAGGAGCGACGGACCGACACTTGAGCCGAGGCGGTCTCAATGGGTCGACGCAACGCCAGCTCGAAGTCTACTTGCAGGAGTCTCAACAGCTAAAGTCGTTCGCGAGCGTTGATTCAAGCGGAACACTACCCTGCTTAGCTCTGATTGAGTACAGCCGGACAGATCGGTTCTCTAGGGGGAAGTATTGTCGGATCAACTGATTAGAGGGTGTTGCATCGACCGGTTGAGCTCGCAGCGCTTACCGGACATCTCTAACAATGTCGGCCCTGTCAAACACTTCTTTGGGGCACACTTCTCCCCTCACTTAAAAGAGTTTTTTCTTCCGCTTCCTTTGCTGTCTTTCTGATCGGCCTCGACAAGCACGGTTCGTTCGTAATCTAACGGTCGGTTTCAGTCCGACCCAAACATCTCTTCGATCAAAACTTCGACCATGATTATTTCTTCGAACTCCCTCTTACGAGGGAGCGGGATGCCCCATCAAGTGGACGACGCTACACTGCACGCCATGTCCGGTAGCGAGCTGTCCCGCGTACGAACCGAACTCCGGCTCCTTCTTCCCGAGCCTATCAAGCAAGACTGCTCGCGTCGAGAGGCGCCGACATTGTTATGCAATCA
>JBARRP010000217.1:0-3284 GCA_049644285.1 Candidatus Acidiferrales bacterium
CCGTTTCCTCTGAGAGTGCCTCATTAGCTCCACCATATCCGGGTTTCCATTTCCTGCCACATCAAACCGTACGTGAGGTTTTCCCTCATACGGCTTACCGATTATCTTTCTTCCTGGAGCGTTCAAAGTCGTTGCCGCATAACCCTGGCAGGTAGAAGTGCTCCACTCCGCTGCGCGCAAACCAAGATGGGAACAACGCGCTCTTCGAGCGGCCCCGGGTACCTTGATGATGCGCCAGAAACGACCGGCGTGTTCGGAGCCAGAGATAGTGATCCAAGGCTTTCAGCTGCTTCGACGAGTTCCCGACAGAGAAGTAGTTTCGCCATCCCCGGACTACTGGGTTTAGCTCGCCCACTATCCTCTCCATTGGAAGTCGCTTCCGGCTGTACCCTGCGATCTGCCGAATCTTGCTTCGAACCGCCTTCATCGCTTTCTGTCCTGGCCAGAAGTACGGCAGGAGCTTGCCCGTCTTCCGGACCATTCGCTTATGAAAGTGGAACCCCAGAAACTCGAAGCCTTCTCTGCCCAAGTCCACCAGATGAGTCTTGGTGGGGTGCAGGGTCAGCTTCAGCTTCCCCATGATCCACCGATCCATCTCCAGTGCTCGCTCTGCCTCCTTCTTGCTTCGACAGACGATCACGAGTCGAGTAGCGGAGGGGAATCGCACCCCTCCGCCCTCACAGAACCGGACGTGAAGCTCTCGCCTCATCCGGCTCCTACGATCCAGCCTCCGGCATCACACCAAGCTGCCACAGAACAAACAGCTTTGGGTCCCGTCGCGCGATGCGCCCCAGCCAGTGCATCGATGCCCGTTCTCGACGCCGAAACCGCTTGTACTTCCGTCGCGCCCATGCGGCCAGGGCCTCATTGAGATGGCGAAGGACTTGAACACATTTCGAGCGGTAAAACCGTCCGTAGTAGTTCACCCAGCCGCGTACGATGGGATTGACGAATCGGGCAAGATCCTCCAGGCGCTGGTTGTTTCTCATGGAGGCCATCCGCCATTCCCGGATGGTGGCCCGAATCGCTTTAGCAGCCTTGGTACTCATGGCCGGAAGAAAGCTGACAAAATACTTTCCCCAGCGATTCTTAGCCCGTCGCGGTTGGAAGGTGTACCCGAGAAAGTCGAACCTGATAGATCCGGATCCCCCAGGCCGATCATCATCCTTGCAATAGACGATTCGAGTCTTGGTCGCATGAAGCTCGAGTCCACACTGCAGGAATCGACCACGGATGGCCTCCAGCACCGTGCGTGCCTGCCGCTCACTCCTGCAGTGGACGATGGCATCGTCCGCATAACGTTCGAACTGGACCTGCGGAAACATTCGCCGCATCCAGAGATCGAACGCATAATGCAGGAAGAGATTGGCCAACAGAGGACTAACGACTCCGCCTTGCGGCGTGCCTCGTGTCCGCTGTTCCAGGGTGCCATCTGGTCTCTGCACGGGAGCTCGAAGCCACCGCGCAATGTACAGCCGCACCCACGGACTGTCGGTGTGGTGTGCCACAGCGCGCTCGACCAGGTCATGGGGAATGGAATCAAAGAATGCTTTGATATCCAAGTCGATGACCCAGTCCGCGTCCCAGCAGCGCTTTCTTGCCATGCCCACCGCGTCGAGCGCCGACTTCCCGGGCCGATAGCCGTAGGAGTCAGGATGGAACTCCGGTTCCACCATCGGCTCCAACACCATCTTCACCACGGTTTGTGCGACGCGATCGGCGACAGTTGGAATGCCGAGTGGGCGCTTGCCTCCGTTATCCTTCGGTATCTCAACGAGCCGCACCGGTGGCGGGAAGTACGAGCCCGACGACATCCGATTCCAGACCTTGTAGAGATTGTTCTTCAGGTCCTTCTCGAATGCAGCCAGCGACTCGCCATCGACACCGGCAGCACCTCGGTTTGCCTTCACCCGTTGGTACGCTTCCCAAACGAGTTGCTTCGGAATCACGTATGGCTTTGCTTCAGGCATGGGCTCCTCCCATTACTGGTTGACCCACACCCTCAGCCAGATCGTCGGGCCCCCTCGCTCCACCCGCGTTACCAGGCTTCTTCACTACGACGAGCCCGTCCGTCCCTCCGCCTCGCATCGGTACGCTCATCCTCGTGGGTCCTCCACTTGGATTTCTCCCTTCCCATCGAGGCGAGAGGTTCCCACGTTCCGCACAAGACCCTGCGCTGGGCTCACGCCGTCTTCATGCCGGTCACCACTCGGCCAGTCAGCAGGCACCTTCCGAGCCCTATCCTGGGCCAACAACAGGAGCCCAGTTCTGATGACGTCCATACGCTTTCGACACGTCGTCAACGGTTCACTCACGTTCGTCTTCCCAGCGCTCACCTGACGGGTATGTCCCGCCTTTTCCGAAACGCTCACGACCCCGGTCATTGGACCGACGCCGCTTCCGGTGGTTTGGACCCGAACCCTGCAGTTCGAGTCCGAGGGGCCCACCCTCATGCCTTATGCAGCAAGGCTGCTTCGAGTCGTTCACTCTTACATCGTGATCTCCTCTCCGCGCCGTCGTGGCGCACAGTCGTCGGCGTATCGGCAGAGAGTTCCTAGCTGCGAATACCGTTCTGTCCAGTACGTATCCAAAACGTGTAGATAGATGTTCGCCATCAACGGACTGATCACTCCTCCTTGCGGAGATCCGATCTCCGTTGCTCTCCATTGCCCTTCTTCCATCACCCCGGCCTTCAACCATTGCCGCAGCAGCTTCAGCACCCGCCGGTCACTCACTCGCCGCCTCACCAATGTGAGTAGGAGATCGTGATCGATTGCATCAAAATACCCTTGGATGTCGGCGTCTACTATCCACCAACCTCGCAACAGCACTTTGTCGACTGCGCGGACTGCTTGCGCCGCACTGCGCCTCGGTCGAAACCCGTACGACTGGTTTTGGAAGTTCGCCTCGAAGACGGGCTCGATTACTATCCGACACGCCTGTTGGACGATTCGGTCTCGCACTGTCGGAATCCCCAGGGGTCGCTGACCGCCATCCGGCTTGGGAATGTATACCCGCAGCACCGGCTGGGGTTGGTACCTTCCGGCCTTCAGATCCGTCACGATTTCCTCGAGAAACGGTGCCACGCCTTGTCGCTCCACCTCTTCCAGGCTCACGCCATCGACGCCGGCACTGCCTCCGTTGGCTTTCACTTCTTGCCAAGCCCGCCACAGTACATCGGGCCGGAATATGCGGTCATAGAGTGCGTGGAACCTTCGCTCCCGACACTTCTTGGCCGCCAGGTATAGCTTGCGCTGGAGTTGTCGTGATTTATCGATCTGATG
>JBARRP010000218.1:0-19031 GCA_049644285.1 Candidatus Acidiferrales bacterium
TGAGAACGTGAGCACCTGGCGGCTTGTCGAAGCATTGGCCGCAGAGCTGGTGCGCTCACAGGACTATCGAAGGTGCAGAGGTAGTTGAGCTGTTGCGCAGGGAATCCGAGACTACCCGTGTCCAATCGCTCCGGGCGCACACTAGCGATTGAGTCAGTGCGCGGGCAGCTCATCGACGCCGACCAATTTCTCATTTTGTCGCGGCCCGCCCTGCTTGACCGTGTGGAAATGCATAGGCGAAATCCCCTTCGTTGACTTGCCTACCGGAGCAGTCCTAACATGATGCCCGCAGCGACCCCTCTCATGATCGGCCAGACCATATCGCACTATCGCTTCCTAGCACCGCTCTAGCGCGCTGTCCAGCCGCCGTCAATGGCAAGGCTTTCGCCGGTAATCAGGGAAGCCGCGGGAGAAGCCAGGAAAACGATGGCTCCGGTGACTTCATCCATGCGGCCGACGCGTCCGAGGGGAATCCTGCTGACGACCCACTCGCGGAAACGAGCATCGGCAAAGAACGACGCGGTCAGCGGCGTTTCGAGAAACGTGGGAGCGATGGCGTTGACACGAATGTTTTCCGGAGCGAGCTCGACGGCCATGGCCTTGGTCAAACCCTCGAGCGCGTGCTTGGTCATGCAGTAGACCGTGCGGCGCTCCGCTCCGACGCGGCCCATTTGCGAGGAGACGTTGATCACGGCGCCACCACGTTCGCGGCGGTCGGGCGCCCGTAGCATTTTTCGCACCGCCGCCTGCGCCACCAGGAAAGCGGCGCGAACGTTGAGCGCAAGCATGTCGACCAGGTGGGCTTCGGAGACATCAACGAACGGCTCGGGGATGTTGCTGCCGGCGTTGTTCACCAGAATGTCGAGGCGCTCGAGGGCCCCGATTTCCGAGCGCAGTCGGGCACCATCGGTTACGTCGCAAACGATTATTCTTGACCGGCCACCGATTTCGGCAATACGCCCGGCCGTCGTTTCGAGCTCGCTGTGCGTCCGGCTAAGCAGGAGCAACTCCGCTCCGGCGTGAGCCAACGCGAGGGCGGCTTCCGCACCGAGACCACGGCCTGCGCCGGTGACCAGAGCGATACGGCCGTCGAGGCGAAAGGATGGCGGCAGCGTTGACGGACCAGGGTTGAGAGCGGGCATCGACTCGGGCGTCGGGGCTGGCATCGGATCGTTGACCGGAAAGCGGCCTATTGGACGTCACCTGAGCCAGCGCCGAGACCGACTTTGCGTCCGCCGTAACGCCGCAGGCGGATATCGGCCTGCTCCTTGTGGGCCCAAAATCGCTCGATCGCGCACAGCCGCGAACAGTATTCGCCGATCAGCACGCTGGCTTCCTCGGTGCACTGCTGGTAGGTGACCGTCTTCATGAACTTTCCGACCCAAAGGCCTCCCGTATAGCGGGCGGCGCGCCTGGTGGGCAGCGTGTGATTCGTGCCGATGACCTTATCGCCGTAGGCGACGTTGGTTTCCGGACCGAGGAAGAGCGCCCCGTAGTTTTTCATGTGCTCGAGGAAATAGCGGGGATTGCGGGTCAGGATTTCGACGTGCTCGTAGGCGAGGCGGTCCGCCTCGCGGACGGCTTCGGCGAGATCGGCCACAAGAATGATCTGCCCGTAATCACGCCAGGAGACCGAGGCGATCTCCGCGGTCGTGAGAACGGCGAGCTGCCGTTCGATCTCCCCCGGCAGCGCGCGGGCGAGCCGCTCCGACGTAGTGATGAGGGCGACGGGCGAGGTCGGTCCATGCTCGGCTTGCCCGAGCAGATCGACCGCGACGAGTTCGACATCGGCGGAGTCGTCGGCAACGACCAGAATTTCGGTGGGCCCGGCGAGCAGGTCGATGCCGACCTGGCCGAAGAGTTGGCGCTTGGCTTCCGCGACGTAGGCGCTGCCGGCGCCCACGATCATATCCACAGGAGCGATCGTTTCGGTGCCGAGCGCCATGACGGCCACCGCTTGCACGCCGCCGAGGACGTAAATCTCGTCTGCGCCCGCGAGCGCCATCGCCGCGATGGTCTCCGCGTGCGGCTTGCCCTTCGTCGGTGGGGTACACGCGATGACTCGCTCGACGCCGGCAACCTTGGCGGTAACAATCGTCATGTGCGCCGATGCTACCATGGGATAGTGGCCGCCCGGGACATAGCAGCCGGTGCTGCTCACGGGAATGTTGCGGTGCCCGAGACGCACGCCGGGCAGCGTCTCGACCTCAATATCCTTTAGCGCTTCTTTCTGGCTTTCGGCGAAGTGCCGGATCTGGGCCTGCGCGAAGGTAATGTCGTCGATCGTCCGCCGCGAGACGGAGGCGACCAGAGCGTCGATTTCGTTCTGCGATAGCCGGAAGCTCTCGGGCGACCATCCGTCGAACCGCTGAGAGAATTCCCGGACGGCGGCGTCGCCGCGTTTTTTCACCTCGCCGATGATGTTACAAACGGTCTCGCGGACCTTGCTGTCGGCGGCATCAATCTCCGCCGCAGGAATACTCGTCTTCAGATACTTCGCCATCTTTGCTCCTCAACTGTCACTGACTGCGCTGACGATGCGCGGTGGAGGGACTTGCCCAAGTGCACAGCCGCGCAGACAGCTTATCCCCGCGTTCCGAACCGATGCAAGCTTAGGCTAGCGCCTTCACGTTGACAGTAGCATTGCGCGCTCTTATCATCCGCCCTCGCCAAGCATTTTCCAGACATTCTGGAGCGGTTCGCGATCGAATCGCAGAATTCTATGATATTTCTTCAGGGGTGTGTGGCCCAGGACGAGTGATCGTGCGAAAATAACGCTCAATGACATAAATGCTGGCGCAGAGCGCGTGAAGAATTGGGCGCGCTGGGGCGCTGACGACGAAATCGGCACGCTCAACAATATTTCGCCGCAGGAGATCCTCCAGGCTGCCCGGCTCATTCGCAAAGGGAGGGTCTTTTCGCTCGCGTTAAATTTTGACAGCGACGGTCCGCAAAATGGCCTGTGGGGTAAGCGCTTCAATCCCATCCACACCATGCTGGCGACGGGAGTCGATGCGGTAGCCGGCCGGCAGGAATCCGAGCTGTCTGGAACGATCAGGGTCAACACGATGGCATCACTAACTTTCCTCTTTTTTTTCGACAGTCTGGGCGCTTTGCCAAAAGGCCTCTCGCAATCTGCGCTGCAAGGTATTGATTTCGGGAGGAGGACCCCAGCTTCTTGCGCTTGGCCGAAACGAGCCTTTCGGCACATGAACATAGCCCCTTGGGAGAGAGATTGAGTCGCATGGCTGGGGGAGGGCTGTTGACACGGCCAACCGGTTGTCTTAAGCTCTTAAGACGAAATGAGACTCGGTACACGTTCAGAAGCCAGGGTAGCGCTGCCCACCAATGCAGAGCTTCTCATCCTGGATGCGCTGTGGGATTTAGGGGAAGGCACCGTAGAGGACGTCGTCGAGCGGCTACCATCGAATCCACGTGCCAATTACAAGACGATACAGAGTCTGCTCCGAATCATGGAAAATAAGGGGTTCGTGAAGCATACAACGCACGGCAGAGCTTTTGTGTTCACTCCGCGCGTCAGTCGCGATGGAGTCAGCAGGGCTTCGGCACGGCACGTCCTCGACCGGAATTTTCATGGCTCTTACGCAGCAATGCTGATGAACCTGCTCGATAGTAATCAGATAAAAGACCAAGAGCTTGATGAGCTCGAAGCACTGATTCAGCGATATCGAGATCAGAAAACCAGGGGCGGAACGTTAAAGTAACCCTGTTCGGAGTAACGTTCACCCGTTGCCCACCCTGGGTCTTGGAGGCCTCATGGGGCCAAATCATTACCTCGCCGCTCTCGGACTAGTGGCCACTGGCTTCCTGCGGATCCTGGCTGCTTATTTGCTTTTTGTTGTGGTGGCTCGGGTAACTTGGCGCCCCCAAGTTCGTCATGTGCTATGGCTCCTTTTTCTCATCGGCGCGGGTTTCTATTGGGCAACACTCTTGGCACAGATGCTGGAACCTCTGCCTTTCAGCCACTCTGCTACTCGCTCGGTCGTAGCAGGCGAGCCCGCAGCTCGGAGCGGCGCGACAACGAGGGTCACGATTCCTTCCGCATGGGATGACCGTTTAGAAGCGGCGAGCCGCACTCTCAACTGGGCGTATGTAGGTGGTTTGATCATCATGCTCGCTCGCCTAGCTCGACGTAGACGATTCTTCCGTCAAGCCGTTGCCAGCGCTCAGCCAGCTTCCTCCGGCCTGAATCGCACGTTTGAGGAGGTGTGCTCTCGTCTTGGGGTCTCGCAGTGCCGGATTGTCGAGCTTCCCGGGCTCCCCTCACCGGCTACTGCTTATGTTTGGAGACCCTTGGTGCTGATTCCTGAGGGGCTTGACTCGTACTTGAACAGCCAACAGCTTATTGATGTCCTTTACCACGAATTGATTCATATACGCCGTCTGGACTTCCTCTGGGGCACTCTTGGAGAGATTGTTGGCTCTTTGTTGTTCTTTCACCCAGCTATTTGGTCAGCTCTGAGGAATCTAGGCCGCGAGCGTGAGCTTGCGTGTGACGGGGCTGTCATAAAGCTGCGGCACGGGCGCCGAACAGAGTACGCGTCGTGCCTTGCGCGATTGGCGCGCCGCCGCGTTCTCGGTCGCGAACTTGAGCCACCCTCGCATCTGGCATTACTGAACTCGTTTTTGGCTCTTCGAGTACAGACCTTGTTGGCCGAAAATCGTCGCCGCAGTCGCTGGAAGCAGAGCGGTGCGATCCTTGCCGGCCTTCTCGCTCTTTTTGTCTTCGTCGCCATATGGTCTCCTCTCTCACTGTCCCTTAAGCTTGCCTCGCCTCTGGTAGCCAGTGCTCCGCTGGTCATGCAGGACAGGCACTCAACGTCTTCTCGAGAGTTTGGGGCGCACCGCAGGAAGCCATATCTGCGCCCTCGCGCCAATATTGCGCCAGTGAACGGGCTATCGACTGAGGTTAGGCAACCGCTGCCCCATCCTCCCGCGCCTGCCGGAATTCCTTTGGAAGGTGAGATGGAGTCTCTCTCAACAGCCGACAGTCGTAGCCACGACGCCTGGATTGTCAAGCCCGAGGGATCCCTGCGGGAAGTTCACGAGGGGCCAGTGTGGGATGAAACATCGCCCTCGAGCACTACGCATAACCCACTCTCGTGGCGACGGACCGTCGTCGGTGCCGCTGTTGGCGCTTTGTGGCGCGTTGCTGCGGGGAGCAAAGGCCAAGAGGAAGACTCCGGACAGAATCAATCTGGACCTCAGTTTCGACAGTAGGTTCTGCTGTTCAGGCGACTTGCTACCTTCCTTCGTTCAAGCGATAACTTCTGTTAAGGACATTCCAGTAAGCCTCGTCCAAGAACCCCGACACTCTGGAGCAGTGCGGGTAGATAGGCGTCGATAGGACGGTGAGAACTCTCTTACAGAACAACTCTTAAACTATTAAGATTTCGCTTGACTTTTAGTCTTATGAAGTTAAGACTCGTCCTGAGTTGTTCACCTTTCATGAGGTGACAGCTCCAGAAAGGAGAACATAACAATGAGAAGTCGACTGACGCTGTTTCTACCTCCAGCCCTCCTTGGAGCCTTTCTTCTGATTGTCCCCAGTTCGGTTAACGCGCAGCAGTCCGGCACAACCGATCAGGGGCAGACGGGAGAGTTCAATGGGGAGCATGTGGACACGGGCGCTGCTGCCCTTGACCAGGGTCCTGAAGTACCCGAGGTAAGCGAGCACGAAGCCGCCTCTGCGCAGATCCCTGCACGGATGACGCTGCCGACTCGAAATCTACGGACGACTTTATCCCGCGCCACTACCGCGACACGCGCCTCTTCATTGTCCACTAAGGCTCAACGCTCCATGAAATCTACAGACGTCGATTTGAACTTCGACTTGGAGGAAATCATGGGCGCGCAGATAGAGGAGATCCGCTGACATGCACGAACCGCAGCTCAGGAAACGGTTGAACAAACCATCTTGAGCCAAGGGACCCACGAACCCGGACGCCGCTTGGCTTCGCTCTCCAGGCGGCGTTCCTACCAGCCAAGGATTAGCGAGGGCAGGCTCCAACGGACAACGACGGGCAGGAAGCGGCGACAAACCCAAAGATTCGGTGAAGAGCATCGAGCATGAACGAACCCAAAAAGCGCACAGTCAGACCAGTTCTCCGCATTCATCAGTTAGCGCTAATTTTTCTGGTGATTTTCTTGCCGGTGACAGCGCGGGCTGCTCAAGTGGCACCGTCTAGGTCCAGGGCCGCGATCGACGATGCCAAGGCCGCGCTGACTCAGAAGGATTACTCAGGGGCCGCATCCCTTTTCGAGAAGGTTCTCAGCGAGAAGCCGGGCGACCCTGACGCTCTTATCGGGTTGGAAAGAGCCTATCTACTCAATAGGCAATTCAAGCCGGCAGCCTCGACTTACAAGACGCTCCTTCGTCTTCAGCCAAACAACAGACAGGCTCTCGCGGGGCTTGGAGAAGCATACAACCAGTCGGGTGAATTCCTGAAAGCCGAGCGTGTCCTCAGACGTGCGCTGAGGCTCAGTCCATTGGACGCGGAAGCGAGTTGGGCACTGGCCCGAACATACTATTACGAACATCTCTACGACCGCGCCCAGAAACTACTAAAACGGGCCTCGGCCAAAAATCCCTCGGATTATCGCCTGTGGGAATCCTTAGGCGAAGTCGAAGTCGAACAGGGGAATCGCGTTGAGGCTCAGAGGCACTTGGGAAACGCGCTGGCCGCGAATCCTAAGGCGGAGCGTGCGCTTCTGCTGTTGCACGAGATTCAGGGTTCCAAGTCAGCAGCACCCATCAAACTTGGATATCACACGTTCGCTTACCTATTGCGGGACGGTTCTGGAAACCAGATTCTTACGATTCCGCAGAGCATCAATCTCCAGTTCGGGAACCGTTGGCAAAACGCGCTGACGGTCAGCTATAGCCGCTTCGCATTTGACCATGGTTTCGCAGGGTCCGGTCCTGGCCCCAGGGGCTCGGGCGCGGCCGACCAAGAAGCGGGGCTCGGAGCCAGAGCGGTCGGCGTCGTCTCCCTGGCGGACTCAGTGGAATTCCATGTGAGCGACGACTGGACCGTGTTTGGCGGCGCTGGAACGGTTCGCTACCTCGGCTTGGCCATGACGCGGCCCACTTATCACGGGGGCTTCAGGTTCCACCCGACTTCCTCCATGCAAATTGACTACAATTTCGCGCAGCGCACCGTCACCGAAACAGAACTCTCGTCTCGCCTGGGCTTGACCTCGAGAGGGTCGATCGGACACTTTACCTATACCTTCCCTGACTCAACCACCCTCAAGTTGGGCTTTTACCAGGACCGATTCAGTGATTCCAACCGGATGAGCGGTGGCGACGTTGTCCTGCGCCACCCCATATTGGAGGGGCCGATTCGAATCAGCGTCGGCTACCAACTCGAGAGCCTCTCTTTTTCGAACATCAATCTCTTTCATGGATACTTCAGCCCCAAACGATACATAGCCAATTCGGCGCTGCTTAACTTCGCGGGTAGAAAGGGACGCTTCCGTTTCGACTACGACTTCGATCTGGGCCAGGAAGGCTACACGCGGCCTGTGATACTCAGCGTGACCCCACTGAAATTTGCCGACCAGAGACGTTCAAGCCCGCGAATTCAGCTCACATTGCGCAACTCCTATGAACTCACGCCAGGGTGGTCCCTCCAGGCGTCATATCTGTTTTTCCGTTCTGCCATGAGCAGCGGCACTGGAGCTTACCGTGCGCAGGCAGTGCTATTCGGACTGACGCGGCATTTCTGAGCTGATATGAAGGGGCGGGTTGTTTTGGTTCCAGTGCTCGAACGCAAGGGATTTAGGTCCATGCAGCGGTATCGACAGAATACAGGCACGGAAAAGGATCCGACGTTTATGGTTCCTCCCAGAGGTTTCATCTTGGCAAGGTCGGCTGAGTCACCCCGGGGACTTTTTCCTCAATGCCTGACCGAGAGCGGCTGTTATCGAATTGCCTGCACGTCTCCTGTACGGTGAGTATCGATCGCGCCGCGAACATTTCATCAGCTCCTCTATCGGATCGAGAAATAACGGTGCATTTTTTGCGATGGACGGTGTTAATCGCGGCGCTCGGGCCCGTTGTGTACTACGCGCTTGCGACGTATTGCGCATGGGACTATTTCCGCAGCGTGCGGAAGATGCCGCCGCCCGATCCTTCCTTTACTCCGCGGGTGAGCGTTCTGAAGCCTGTCCGGGGCCTGGACCGCGAGGCATATGAAAACTTCGCCAGCTTCTGCCAACTGGACTACCCCGAATACGAAATCGTCTTTGGAGTAAGTGACTTGGACGATCCGGCCATTCCTGTCATCGAGAAGCTGCAACGCGATTTCCCGGAGCGCCAGATCCAACTATTCGCCGGCGGGCCTCGCATCGGCGCGAACAGCAAAGTCAGCAAGCTGTGCGGTCTGGCAAAGGAAGCGAAGTACGACCTGCTCGTGATGAGCGACAGCGACGTGCGCGTAGAGCCGGATTATCTGCGCGAGGTAGCAGCGCCGTTCGTCAGGCCTGAGGTCGGTTTGGTGACAGCACTGTTTCGCGGGATTTCTGAGGGAAGCTTTGTCTCGGACCTGGAAGCGCTGAGCGTGCCGACGGAATCGGCAGCGAGCGCCCTCGTGACGCGGAAGCTCGAAGGGAAGATGCGGTTTGCCTTCGGCTGGACGATGGCGACCACGAAGCGGCACTTGGCGGAGATCGGCGGGTTCGAGGCCATCGTTAATCATCACTCGGATGATTTCGAGCTGGGGAGCCGCATTGCGTCGAAAGGCCACCGCGTCGAGTTCATGCGGAAATACGTCTGGATGGTGTTTCCGCGGGAGACAATGGGGAAATTCCTCCTACATGAGCTGCGTTGGTCGATTGGACTGCGCAATGTTCGAAAGATTGGCTATCTGGGGCTGGCACTGACCTACGGCTGCCCTGGACCGTGCTCGCGGCGGTTGTGGCGCCTTCACGAGCGGTCGCCGCAGCGTATGTGCTGACGTATCTCGTTTTGCGTTTCACCATGGCCTGGACCGTGGGAGTGTGGGGCATTGGCGATCCGGTGACACGGCGGAGCATCTGGCTTGTACCTCTGCGAGACGCGGCAATCTTCGGAGTCTGGGTGGGTGGTTTCTTTTCGAACAAAATTCACTGGCGTGGTCTCGTGTTTCGCGTCAAACAGGGCTTTCTCATCCCTCTGACCAATGCGAAAAATGCCCGAGCTCGAAAGTGACGCCGTCCTTGAGATCATCAATACCCATATACCCTTGCTCGTCGTCCGGCCTCGGCTCCAAACTGCAGGCGGAATTTCTGTGTGAGCGACCCGCCATGGCCCGCGATCGGACTCGAGAGAAACGAGGAACTCCCCGCATTGCTGTGTCGAAGGGGCATGTGCGCGGCCTGGCACGCGAGCGGCACATAATGATTGTATTGGCAGGCCCCGTTGCTCAGCGTATCCATAATCCGGGCGGCTATCGCCGTGGTCATGGGAGAGGAGATCAGGCAGTTGCAGCGGACCTCGCGTTGAATATGAACGGCTCCTCACGAGCGACCGACGCATATTTGAAGCGGCTGACGATCCGCATTAGGGATTGTCTTGAGAACGTGAGCACCTGGCGGCTTGTCGAAGCATTGGCCGCAGAGCTGGTGCGCCACAGGACTATCGAAGGGGCGGAGGTGGTGGAGCTGCTGCGCAGGGAATCCGAGACTGCCCATGTCCGATTTCTCCGAGCGCACCGTGGCGCTTAGGTCGGTGAACAGCCAGATCCAAACAGAAGGCTGAGGTTGACAGGACTTAGTCTAGTGGACTAGACTAAGGAAAGGAGTCTGCAATGAAAGAAGTCAACGTTCACGAAGCTAAGACACAGCTCTCAAGGCTACTTCAACGGGTTGCCGCAGGTGAAGAAATAACTATCGCTAATCGTGGCGTTCCTGTGGCGCGCTTGGTCCCAGCAGCACAGCCGAAAGTGCATCGGGTACTCGGGATAGAGAGCGGTCACTTGAAGATCGCAGAGGACTTTGACGAGTCACTCCCGGCTGACGTTCTGGCTGCTTTTCTTGGCGGCGAGAAGAAACCGAAAAGTGGGGGGCGATGAAATACCTACTCGACACGGGTGTCTTTCTTTGGGCTCTGGCTGTCCCTAACAAGTTGAATCGGCGGGCGCGCGAGCTTTTGTCCAACGAGCGCGAGGGGTTATTCTTGTCGGCAGCCAGTTCTTGGGAAATCAGTGTAAAATTCGGACTGGGGAAACTAACGCTGCCCGAACCGCCCGCAAAATATATCCCAACATGGATGCTGAACTGGGGCATTCGCGCACTGGACATCTCTCACCTTCATGCACTGACGGTCAGCGATCTGCCACTGCATCATCAGGACCCGTTTGACCGAATTCTAATTGTGCAGGCCAGGATCGAACAGATGGTGTTGCTGACGGCAGATCGGGTGTTTGAGAAATATCCAGTCCAGACCTTTTGGTGTGGAACATGAGGTTGGAGATCTGATTCAGGCGATACGTAAAAGTTTTCCGATTCCGCGTATCTATTTGTCGCTGACCCGCTGTTCAGGCTAACAGAATAGCGTTCGGGGACCGACCGCAGGTTTACGATCCAGATCGAATAATCCCGCATGATCATTCAACTAGGAGTTTGCCATGCGTCTTGTTGGCCGTCAGCGTTTAGGTTTCTACCCGCTTCCGATTTCAGAGGCGGACCGAATCCGGAAGTTCCTCCGATTTCCTGAGCAGCCTTGTTCGGTGATCGACCCTTGCATCGGTGAGGGTGGCGCATTCGCGCAAATCACATGCGAAGCGAGGGTTATCCGCTATGGGGTTGAGCTGGATGCACAGCGCGCTGCGGCCGCCCGTTCTTCAGCGGATGAGGTGATTCACGGCAACTGTTTTGACGTGCAGTGCCCGGTGGAATCCTTTTCATTGATTTACTTGAATCCTCCATACGATTTTGAGATCGGTGAGGAGAAATCTCAGCGCATGGAGCAGTTGTTCCTCGAGCATTTGTATCGTTGGCTCAAGCGCGGCGGAGTGTTGGTGCTGGTCATTCCCAGGAACTACGTCCGCGACTGCAGTCAGATACTGGCATATCAATTCCGCGACGTTCACGTCTACCGGCTCACTGAACCCGAGAGCGTGAAATACAAGCAGGTGGTCGTGATGGGAGTGCGGCGCACACGGTCCGAAAGAGATCGGCTCCAGGATAGCGAGATCACACGGGCCCGAATGTGGTTCGAGTGCCTGGCGAGAGATCCAGCGAGGCTTTCGCCGTTACCCTCGGAGCCACGCCACCAGTACTTCGTTCCACCGGGTGAGCCCGTGCGTTTGACCTATCGCGGGCTTCCCTTGGACCAAATCGAGGACCTTCTTGCGAGATCGTCCGCATATCGCCAGGCCGCAGCGGTGCTCTTCGCGCAGCAGGCAGACGTCAGCGGGCGTCCGCTCACGCCCTTGCACGGGGGCCACGTTGGGCTGCTCTGTACGGCCGGGATGCTCAACGGCATCTTCGGTGAAGGGGAAGCGCGTCATATCGCGCATTGGCAGTCGATCAAACTAGTGGACAAGTCGGAAGAGGAGGAAGACGGAAGGACGGTTATTCGAGAGAAGGAGCGGTTCTCGAACGAACTGACATTGGTCTTCTGCACGGGAGAGATTGTGACACTGAAATAATTCATCTTCTGTTCCATAGCCATGGTGGGGAACGAAGAGAGTCCGAGTTGCGGCCAGCCCCGGAAGCGACGAAGAAGACGACAAGGATAGGAGGAGCAACCATGGGTGAACGTTGTTACTCAACACTCGTTTGTGCCGAGCGGGACAAACACGTTTTCGAGAAAATGGGATACAGACTCGAAGAGTCGCGGGCACTGACAGTGGACGGAAATGAAATCCCAGGTGCGGTCGTAATGGTGGAGGAGGAGGCTAACAACGGAAACTATGACGAGCTGACCGCGTTGACGGGGATTCCTTTCGTTGTCTGTAACGGCTCGTGTCCTGGTGCTTACGGCGACCACCTCGTTGTTTCGGATGGAACGGAATGGCACTACTCCGAAGCCCTGCATGAGAGCAACTACCCCGCTGTACGAGTGGAATTCGGCGGCGTGGTCCGGGACTCAGAAGTGGATGACGCTACCAAGTATTGGACGGTATATTCAGCTGCTGTGGCGGCGATTAGCGCCGGAGGCTTCTAGTGCCTCCCCAGTTAGAGAAGGTGTTTGATCTTTGAGTCCTCGCAGCGCTTGAAAACAGTTGCGGAAGGAACTGTACAGTTCGTATAATTCAACTGGTGAGTTCATTCAATGCCCAAAACACAAAAGAAACTGAGCATCGTCGTCTCCGCACTCCGTGCGCGTACCAATTTTGGGAATCTCCTGCGACAGGTGGAGGATGAACAGCGTTCGCTCGTTATCGAGAAGCGCGGAACTCCACGGGCCGTGCTGCTAAGCATCCGGGACTATGTGCGGCTCGCGGCCCCAGAGCCCGAAGTTCTCAAGATTCTCGGGGAGGAATCGAAGGCGAAGGGGGCGGACAGCCTCAGTTCACAGCAGATTGACAGGATTACTAGGGCCACGCGTGCGAAGAAAACGAAGCGCCGATGATTCCGCTTCGACTCGTCGTTGACACGAACATAGTTGTTTCGGCAGCACTCAAACCCGACGGATTACAACGCACCGTGCTCCTGCTTGCGATCACCAAACCAGCGCGGCTGTACGTCTCAACCGTCATTCTCGCGGAGTACCGGGATGTGTTGTCGCGTCCCGAGTTCCAGATTCGCAAAGGCCTCCGGCAGCAGCTACTACAACTCATCGGAAACCGCGCTCATTCTGTTACTCCGGCGCGGCACCTTGAGGTCACGAGCGACCCGGACGACAACATATTTCTTGAATGCGCCGATGCTGCCCGCGCCGATTATCTGGTGGCTGGAAACATGCGGCATTTTCCGAGGTTTTGGAAGAAAACCAAGGTCATCACATCCCGCGAGTTCTTGAGCGTTGTAGCGCCGCATCTCCTCGCGTAGATACGCGAGCCTTGCCAAGAACGGATTGCGGACTCGTCGCAGTGTTTTTGCCCGCCTGTAAGTCTCGTCGAAATCCAAGTACCCAGTTGAAAATACGTGTTCGAGCGGCCGCCTAGCAAGACCCCCACCGCCCGTGGAGCGTGAATGCGAGGGATCTAATGGCCGGAGGAAACTGGAATGCAAAACGCTCACGAGCGCTTTGGAACGCTGGAGTTTACCAAGCGCGTGAAGGACACGACGACCCAGGTTCGGGTTTACATTGACCGGGCCGTTCTAGAACCCGCGAAGGACGAACAAGGTCCGGCCCGCGCCCACTTGGTCTCTTTGATCGGTGGAGATGCTGAAATTGGTGCCCTGTGGGCAGCAGTGACCGAGGCAGCGGTGTTCCAGATTCATCTTCCGGGCCGTTCCGGCATGGCCGTCTCTCTTGGTCCCGAGGCACAGTGCTTCCGTGGGAGCGTATCGGTTCCAGGCCGGAAGCGTCCGGCCCGGCACCTCGTCGCCGCCTCGGCCGAGCTAGCCAAGACCAAACCAGGTGTGGACCGGGATGGTGGACGCACTGTCTTGTGCGACGACGATCCCGTGTTTGTGCTCTATCGCATTGCCTGCCGTTATGGCCTGCCAGTGGTGCCGGACTGGGCGCCGTGGTTTCAGCGCGAGCTCAATCAGCGAAGAGCGATTCGGCCCTTACTGGGCCTGGGATGCTCACCCATGGTGGTGAACGGGAACAAGCCCACTTTCCTCACCTGGATCAGCAAGGCTTTGAGGGAGGACTTGATCCGGATACCGAAAGAAAACGGCTCGATCACTTGGAAGTTGCCGAAGAATTTCCTGGAGCGATCTAGCGCTTGAGCCTCTCCCACTCCTCACTTGTCAGCCTTGCCTGAACGAATCATGAGGAAAAACCCATGCAACTACCGAAGGACATCAACGAATATCTGCGTGCGCGCGCCTCCGAACTGGCTGAAAGGATTCTTCGGGCTTACCCGCCCCTTCATGGCGTCGATGACTCAGCGTCACCGCTTATCGGCCAACTTCTCCGGAAGCCCTTTCCGGCACAAACCCTCGCAATGATGGGCGTAGTGAAGCGTTGGCAAGAAGCACGGGGCGCAGCGGTAATCGCTGAGTGCGGTACTGGCAAGACACTGATCTCCCTCGGGGCTGTCCACGTCCACAGCGAGCGCAGGCCATTCACAGCCCTGGCAATGGTGCCGCCCCAGTTGGTTGAGAAGTGGGCGAGAGAAGCATTTCTAACTCTGCCTCGCGTGCGGGTTTTCTTCATCGACGGTCTGCGCGGCCCGACGAGTTCGATTGGGCACGCGGGGGTCAACGAAGTGAGATTGCGACATGGGCGAATCGTCCGGGAAGGGTTACGCACAACACTCACGGAGTTGCGGCAGCGGAAGGCGGCTCGCACGGCTCGCCAGCGTTGGGATTCCATCTGCGGGTTCCCGGCTCTGTTCATTGTCGGGCGTGATCGCGGGAAGCTCAGTTACTTCTGGCGGCACGCGTACGGGCTGGCGCATTGCGGTCGGTACCAGGGCTCCGTTGTGAACGCAGACACAGGCCGCCCGATCTATCTGGGAGAGGATGGGCAGCGACTTCTCTCCGTAGACTTCAAGAAGGCAAAGCTAAGCGAAATTCTGGGCAGTCAGAATGGTGAAGAAACCGCCAAATCGCGACGGGCGCTGTACAGCGCGTTGTGGCAAGCGGACGGGAAGAAAACCCGGCGCTTCGCGCCAGTGGATTTCATCGGGCGCTACATGCCCGAGTTCTTTGACTACGCAATCGCTGACGAGGTGCACGAGTTGAAAGGAGATACCGCCCAGGGAAATGCACTCGGCACGCTGGCTGGAAGTGCGCAACGTACCGTGGTGCTCACCGGGACGCTGCTTGGAGGCTACGCCGATGACGTTTTCAACATCCTCTTCCGCTTGCACCCGGCGAAGATGGTCCAGGAAGGGTTTGAGTATGGGGAAGCCGGCGTGCGAGCGTTCACAGAAACCTATGGACTGCTCGAAAAGATCACCATAGTCGAGCCGGCGGATAACGCTTGCTCGGAGGCGCGGGTAACGAAACGTGTGCGTCGGCGCCCGGGGGCGGCACCTCTGCTCTTTGGCCGTTTTTTGATGAGCCTTGGAGCGTTCATTTCGCTCGAAGACATTTCGGAGGCGCTGCCGCCCTACCGGGAGGAGGTCGTCATCGTAGAAATGGACCCTCCGTTGAAGGAAGCCTACAAGAAACTTGAAGCGGACATGAAGAACGCACTGAAGGAGCATCGCGGGAATCAGTCGGTAATGAGCGTAGCGCTGAACGCCTTACTGCTTTATCCAGATCGCCCGTTTCGCCTAGGAAATTTGTTTGGTTGGGAATACGACCCAGGGACGCAGCGGCGAGAAAGATTCCTCATCGCGGAGACGCCAGAGCTGAACGAGGACCACGTCTACGCGAAGGAGCGCCGCTTGGTGGAAGAAGTGAAAGCGGAGCTGGCGCGAGGTCGCCGATGTCAGATCTACGCGGTGTATACGCAGAAGCGAGATGTGACTCGAAGACTGGAATGCATCCTCGCGAATGAGGGGATCCGCGTCGCGCTGCTCACCACAGATGTGCCTCCTGAGGCACGAGAGGGCTGGTACGACCGTCAGCTGCGCGGTGGGGTACAGGCGGTCATCTGCCACCCGAAGCTGGTGCAAACGGGGCTCGACCTGATCGACTTTCCAACGATCCTGTTTTACGAGACTGGATATTCCATCTACGTCCTTCGGCAAGCTAGCCGGAGAAGCTGGAGGATCGGGCAGCGCCTTCCGGTGAAGGTGAAATACCTGCACTACTCCGAGACGATGCAGGAGAGCTGCCTTCGATTGATGGGAAAGAAGCTGCTGGTCTCCCTGGCCATGGAAGGTAAGTTCTCTTCGGAAGGATTGCAAGCGATCAACGACGAAGATGACATCCTCATGGCGATGGCCCGCGAACTCGTGACAGAGAAAGGAATCGGCGAGAGGGCTGATGCTGTGTGGGCCAGACTCCAGAAAAAGCAAGAGGAAGTGCTGCGGACAGGAACATCAGATGTACCAGACGCGGACGGCGAGCCTACGGTGATCGAAATGCCGCCAATCATCTCCAATTCCGGCACGGCCGGTCAATGGTCAGCACCTACGACAGCGATGGACTCATCCCGCCGAAAATGCTCGCGACGCCCGACCTCGGCAACTCCGGACGAACAGCTCACATTGTTCTGAACAGCGCAATTTCGCAGAGTACATGCAAACCACATACAAAGGAGAGCGCGATGGGAATTCTCGGATTAACACACGATGAGAACGGCTCGGCCCTCGAGAAACTCCCGGTGACGATCAAGGTCGCCATCGGCGAGGGCCCGGAGCCTGGCTGCGAAAACGGACATCCGCGAAAGCTGGATCATTTCGTTTTCAAACGGAAAACACTTCGGGGGCAAGACGTGGTGTGGGTGGCGGCCCCGGAGATCGCTCAGGCGCATGGGGAGAGGCCGACCGAACTCGGAATCATCTTCCTCAATGACGACCCGCGAGAAGTTTTCCGAACCGAGTATGCGTTTTGGACGCCTAGCGGATGCAAGTGCCACGGCGAACTTGTGCAGATTGCGAATGGCAATGGAATTCGGTTCGAAATGCAAGCGACTCGGAGAACCCAGAAGCATCCGGCGGGGGAGGCGTGGCCGGGCAACTATAAGTACGTCGATGGACCAAAGAAGGGCCAGCCAGTTGAGCCATGCGGCGAGGGTTGCCCCGATTTGGAGCGCCACGATTGCAGGCCGTCGGGAGATCTCTATTTCATCCTGGAGAGGTTCCCAATGTTCGGAGCAATCTGCCGCCTTCACACGAGCAGCTATCGATCGGTTCGCAACCTTTCCAACGGCTTGATGCAGATTCGCCGCCTAAACGGCGGACGTTTGACTGGAGTCAAAGCCATTTTGAAGGCCAGCCCGCAGAGAATGTCGTATGCCGACCGGGATGGGACGAGGCATACGTCGGTGGCCTATATCCTCAGCCTTGAAATCGGAGCGACAGACCTCAAAACTCTAGTCGAGAACATGACCGAGCCCGTCCGGCTATTTGGCGTGGGGCGCATTGCGTTCGATCTGTCTCGGGGAGTCCAGTATGTGGCACGTGAGGCAGACGCGGACCGCGCCAAGGAGATTGCGGGTGAGTTCTATCCCAACAGAGAAGCTGCCCCGGGAGAGTCTGAGGAGTCCGACACCGGGCAAGGTGAGAAGGACGAGCACCTCGCAAGGATCTCCGAGCTCGCGCGACAGGTTGGTTTTAACAGCGCCAAGACTAAGATGCTGCTGGGACAGTGGGCTGGCAATCTCGGCGGGCTTCAACGCAAACTGTTGAACGAATTGGACGAGCAACCGGGAAGGATACCAGCCGACAACGACGATAAGTGTCCCCGGCGGCAGCCGAAGAACGAAACTCGTCAAGCCAACGAAGCCACGACTTCGAACCCACCGGATGCAGTCGCGCCAAGCAAATCGGCGCCGCAGTTGGAACGCTTCCTCTTCTGAATGTTCTGTTTTGCAGTGCCGCGAGATAACGGCAGGCTTGTACTGCGGAAAGGAGCGCTCCAGCCAGGAAGATCGTGCCGAGGTCAAGCCAGACCTAGAACAACACGCCGATCCGCCCTTCGTGCTGACGATTTTCTAAAACGATCCAACGGGCGCCCGCCTTGTATTCCAGTACGGGTTCTGCAACATTTTAATCCCGCGCAATTCGATTTCGTTATCGCTGAACCCCCAGGTCGGACCCCACTAAATACTCCCAACCGCTACTGTGACAAGCTCCGACGACCGGGTGCTAAAGACGCTGACGCCGGGAACGCCAACAAGTGTATCTCATTTTGACTACTTGAGATGACCATGGTATAGTACATGGTCAGGAGGAGGATGCCGTGGTCAAGCGCAAGAAGTCGATCCAGGAGGTCGCGATCTCCGACTTTAAGGCAAAGTGTCTGTCGTTGCTGGAAGAGGTGAGTAAGACAAAAATGCCACTTCGGGTGACTCGACGCGGCAAGGCGATAGCAGACGTGGTTCCCGCGTCATCCGACATGGAGGAAAGAAGCTGGATAGGCTCAATGTCCGGTAGTCTCGAAATTACCGGCGATATAGTTTCGCCCGTAATTGACATCCAGGATATCGAGGTGTTGAAGACTTGAGACTCTTGCTCGACACTCATATTTGGCTTTGGAGCTTGACGGAACCCAAGCAACTCTCGCGGCACGTGCAGCAGGAATTGAGGGATCGCAACAACGAGCTGTGGCTGTCTCCGGTCAGCACGTGGGAAGCGCTGCTGTTGCATGCCAAGGGTCGAATACGGTTGCACGGCACTGTGGGAGACTGGGTGGCGAAAGCAACCATGCACATGCGCGAAGCTCCGCTGACGCATGAAATCGTTGCCGCAGCACAGGAATTGCCGCTTCAACATCAGGATCCCGCAGATCGCTTTTTGGCTGCCACGGCAGACGTGCTTGGACTAACTCTAGTGACGGCGGACCGTCGCCTGTTAGGCTTAGGTAAGATTGCCACCTTAGCGAACCGCTGAGTGCGTCGCCTGACCTGACATTACTATAGCTCGCCCACCTGTTCGCGTCCGATCGTTCGAAGGCGACAGCCTGCTTTGAAGCACCGCCGAGAGATAAGGCGGCCGAGAGGGCTGCCAAGGAGTTGGATTGATGAGGAAGAACCGGGTCATCCACGGATTTTCTATTCAAGAAGGCAACGGAAATGTCTATGCCGACTTGGGTGATGCCAGCTCGGAGGACATGCTTGTGAAGACGCAACTCCGCGCGAATCGCGTTCGATTCTGCTGACTTGTCCAGCCTCGTGAAGACCTTTCAACGACGTAGGATAATACAACAGTGGTTTGCCAGTCTTGCGCCGGAGGCTTGGGAGAGGATAAATGCGGCTCTCCAGATTCGTGAGCTGGAGCGGTAGTGCCGCCACGTACCCGGCGTGTACCTCACTTGGGCGAATCGGGTGTTTCTGGCGTTTTTCG
>JBARRP010000219.1:0-90128 GCA_049644285.1 Candidatus Acidiferrales bacterium
AGCTTCAACAGCGTACCCGAGAGATCAGGCATCTCAAGCACAACGCCGCCAAGCTCGGATTCCAACTGGTCCAAGCTCCCGCCGCCTAAACGCCAAGCTCAGGGAGTTTCTGGAGAGAACGCGCTAAGCGGAGATTCATCCACTACTACTGTGGGCCAAACAGGCGAAAAGGGCCTGCCGCAGATCAAAAATTGAAGCGGTAGCCGAGGATCATCTTGGCGATGAGATGATCGGTCGAACGAGTCAATCCCACTCCGAGTCCGAAGTTGATTTCCCACTGTGGCGCCAGATTCAGGTCAATCGTTGGGAAAACCTGATGCTGCTGCTGGCTGATTGGATCGAAGCCGGTGACCGGCCCCGTTGAGCCGTAGTATTCGAGACCGCCTGCGACTTTTGGAGTGAAATCGTAGCTGAATTTGAAGTTGGGCGAGAAAACAACGCCTTGATTCACGCCCGGACCGTGAAAGGAACGGTCGACCGTCGGATTGAGCGACCAATACCAACGCCCCATCTTCTTGTCGACAATGGGACGAATTTCCCACGTCCAGGTATCGGCGGAGAATTTCCGGCGCTGGTACCCGAATTCTTGCGAAAGGCTTACATACACGGGCCAATGCCATTTTTCGGGGATTCGGAAACGCGGGCGGATGTGGTCGCCAACCCATTGCCATCCCTGATCCGACCGCGCCGAAGTGAAAATGTAGAATCCGATCTCGAACCAGTCGTTGAAGCCGTGCGTGATCTCGATGGTTTCATGCTCGGCGTGATTGGTAGGCAAAACGCCATCGTGCACCTGCTTCGAGCCATCGATCGTGAAGTTGCTGTGCAGCTCTACCATGGTGTGGCCTGGCGCGACGGTCTCCGCGTCGTACACCTGAATTTCATAATTATCCTGCGCGGCTGCGGGCAACACGGTGAACGCCAAGGATGCGAATAAGGCCCCTACTAAGATTCCGAGGATTTTGTTCAAAGAGTGGCACCACCTTGGAGTGTGTACACAGCCGCTCAGGATAGCGCAAGGCAATCAGTACGGGCAATTCGATGCAGGGCGAGCTGAAAACGGTTCGTTCCAACTTTACGCGTGGGGATGAGTCTTGTCGTAGATCGCCATCAACTGCTCGATGGTGGCGTGAGTATATCGCTGGGTGGTGGAAAGCAAGGCATGGCCGAGGAGTTCCTGAATGGCCCTCAAATCGGCCCCGTCGGAGAGCAGATGTGTCGCAAAGGCGTGACGCAGCGAATGGGGATGCTGATCCCAATTGATGTTGGCGAGCCGCGTGTATTTCTTGACGATGAGGCCCACGGAACGCTGCTTCAGCCGGCCGCCAAAATGGTTCAGAAAGACTGCGCGCAGGCCGGGTTTGGCTCGCGGATGCCGCAAGAGCTGCTCGCGCACCGGCCAATAAGCTTCGAGAGCCTCGCGCGCTTTCGAGCCATACGGCACGACTCGCTGCTTGCGTCCTTTGCCGAGGACGCGCAGCATCTGTCCCGCCGTGTCGATGTCTTCGATATTCAGGCCGGTCAGCTCGCTGACACGGAGGCCGGAGGAATAAAGCAGCTCGAGGACGGCGCGGTCGCGCTTCAGAACCAGCTTCGATTCTTCATGCTGAGGACCGGACCGTTTTCGGCGCCCGGTCGGCGCAGGCTGCAGATCGGCCAATCCGTCGAGGAATGTATTCATTTGCTCGGCGGTCAAAACCGCGGGCAATCGCCTCGGCAGCTTGGGGGTAGCGACGAGTCGCGCCGGATTCTGTTTGAGCATGCCCTCACGAATGCAGAAGCGGAAAAAGGAACGCAACGCGGCGAGCTTGCGAGCGATCGAGGATTTCTGGAGCTTCAGGTCATACAGGTGAGCGACGTATTCGCGGATCACGCGATGATCCACTTGTGTGACCGGCAGCGTCTTCTCGCCGGGCGGCGTCAGGTACGCGCGAAACTGTTCCAGATCAACGCCGTAATTTCGCAAAGTGGCGGGCGAAGCGTTGCGCACGTAGCGCAAATAATTGATGAAAGCTTCGATGGCTTGTTTCACGGCTTGCCTGTCCGTTGCAGGGAATTACATGACTTTCCCGCGCGTGCCAATTTGCATTCGATCGGCGAACTGAAAGTCGAAGGACGCCGGAAAGCGGCTTCCGCCGTGTCGCAATCCCTGGCTAGCCCTTTCCGGGCGCCAAAGAAGCGACTGCCTCGACGGGTTGCCCTTCCGGCGCCTGCTCGGGCGCTGGGGCCGGGATTTCCCAGTCGCAGCCTTCCTTGATGCAGGAGCGGAAGTTGCCCTGCTTCGTGCGCTTCTCCACGATGAACGGCGCACCGCATTTCGGGCAGGGCTCTGCGATCGGCTCGTGCGGCATGGTGAAGTCGCAATCGGGATAGCGGCTGCAGCCATAGAAGATGCGGCCGCGGCCACGCCCCTTTGCGGTGCCCCGCCGGACGAATTCCCCCTCGCCGCATTTCGGGCACTTGATACCCAGCGTGATAGGCCTTGTGTACTTGCACTTCGGATATTTCGAGCAGCCGATGAATTCGCCGTAGCGGCCATGGCGCCGGAGGAGCTGTGACGCGCACGTCGGACAATTCTCATCGAGCGGGACATCAGGCTGGACCGGCTTCCTTGTGCCGCGCGCCAGCCGCCGGGTCGTCTTACACTCCGGGTAGCCGCTGCAAGCCAGGAAGGGCCCGAAGCGGCCGCGCTTGACCACCATTTCCTTGCCGCAGTTGTCGCAGTACTGCGTGGTGTTCGCGCTCTCGATTTCTTCGCTGCCCTCCGAGAGGTCGCGGATGAAATCGCATTCGGGATAGCGCGAGCAGCCGAGGAAGAAACCGTGGCGGCTGATGCGCTCGAGCAGTTCCCCTTGGCCGCACTTTTCGCACTTCTGGCCGGTCGGGATCCCCGCTTTGTAAGATTCCATCTCTCCGTTGGCGCGAGCGAGATCGTCGACGAAGCGATCCCAGAAATCCTGAACGGAGCGGCGCCAGGGCAGTTTGCCTTCCTCGATTTCGTCGAGCTCTTCTTCGAGACGCGCCGTAAAGCCGACATCGAAAATGTCCTCGAAGCTTTTCACCAGCAGATCGCTCACCTTCTCGCCAAGCATCGTGGGTGTGAACCGGCCCTGGTCTTTGTTCACGTACTCGCGCTCAACAATCGTTGAAATGATCGTGGCGTAGGTCGAAGGCCGCCCGATGCCTTTGTCTTCGAGCTCTTTGACCAGCGTGGCTTCGGTGTAGCGCGGCGGTGGCTCGGTGAAATGCTGCTCGGGACGGATGTTCTCAAGTTTCAGTTGTTCGCCCTCGCTGACCCGTGGCAGCGTGCGCGCCTCGGCTTCATCGGGATCCTTCTCTTCATCTTCTTGGGCGGCCTGATACACAGCGAGGTAGCCGTCAAATTTCATTACCGAGCCGCTCGCGCGGAAGAGGTAGTCACCGGCCGAAATATCAATCGTCGTCTGATCGAAGACCGCGGGCAACATCTGCGACGCCACAAAGCGCTGCCAGATGAGCTGGTAAAGCTTGTAAATGTCGTCCTCGAGGTATTTCTTCACATCTTCGGGGGTGCGGGTAACGTCGGTGGGCCGAATGGCTTCGTGGGCTTCTTGGGCATCTTTCTTCGACTTGAAGAAATTCGGCTTCTCGGGCAGATAGTTCGGCCCGTAGGCGGCAGCGATATGGTCCCGCGCCTCGGCCAGGGCATCGCTCGAAACGCGCACCGAATCCGTGCGCATGTAAGTAATCAGAGCGACCGAGCCTTCATCGCCCAGCTCGACGCCTTCATACAGCCGCTGAGCCAGCATCATGGTGCGCTTGGCGGTGTAGCGCAGGCGGTTGTACCCGGCCTGTTGGAGTTTCGATGTAGTGAAGGGCGGCGGCGCGAAGCGGCGCTTTTCCTTCTGGGTGACGCCGGTCACCAGCCAGGGGGAGTGTTCGATCTCGGCCAGGATCCGCTGCGCCTCGGCCGCGTCCGGGATTTCGAGTTCCTCGCCCTTGTACTTCAGCAGCTTCGCTTCGAACGAAGGCGGCTCGCCGGCGGCGAGCAGCGCGTGAATGGTCCAATATTCCTTCGGCACGAACGCGCGGATTTCGCGCTCGCGCTCGACAATCAGGCGCAGCGCCACCGTCTGCACGCGCCCGGCAGAGAGCCCGCGGCGGACTTTGTCCCACAGGAGCGGCGAAATCTTGTAGCCGACAAGACGATCGAGGACGCGGCGGGCCTGTTGTGCATCCACCAGGTTCCCATCCACGTGTCCCGGCTTGTCAAAAGCTGCCTTGATAGCCTTAGGAGTGATCTCGTTGAACATCACCCGGAATATCTTTTTCTTTTCGGCCTTGGTGCGCCCGAGCAGCTCGGCCAGATGAGCGCAAATTGCTTCGCCTTCGCGGTCCGGGTCACCCGCCAGGTACACAGCATCGGCTTCTTTGGCCGCCTTCTTCAGCTCGGTGATGATCTTGGTCTTGCCGGGAATGACTTCGTATGTCGGCTCGAAATCCTTCTCGGTGTCAATGCCCAGGTCCTTCTTGGGCAAGTCCATCACATGGCCGTAGGAAGCTTTGACGCTATAGTTCCGTCCGAGATATTTGTTGATTGTTTTCGCCTTTGCAGGCGATTCGACGATGACTAGTGATCTTGCCATTTCTATCCTTTGGTCCTTTACCCCTATACAATACCCCTATACATTCTTCGATGACGCCACGGGCACTAACGTATCTTGCAGCCCCATCCTAACCCTGCTGGCAAGGATTTGATTACAACAGGACTCTCAAGAAGTGCTTACCCGGCAACTGCCGTATCACCCCCCGAAGCTCCAGATTAAACAGGCTCGCCAGAACCTCCGAGGAGCTTAACCCCGAAAGATCAACGATTTCATCAACATGGCGCGCTTGATCAAGCTCCAGCAAGTTATAGAGCGAGCGCTCGGAAGACGAAAGGTCTTTCTCGACTAGCGCGGCACGTTCCTCGGCAGTGGCAGACTCGACGGGCAGCAACTCGGCGCGGATTTCCGTGGGCAGCTCTTCAACGACGTCTTCCCAGCCTGTCACAAGCTTCGCCCCTGCTTAATCAGCTGGTTTGGGCCAAAGCTCGAGGGCTGCGTCACGTTGCCGGGAACACCAAACACCTCCCGATTGAACTCCATCGCCAAGCAGGCCGTGATCAGCGACCCAGAATACTGCGCTCCCTCTACCACTACAACGCCAAGTGACATCCCCGCGATAATGCGGTTTTGAATAGGGAAATTCTGCGGCGCTGGGAACGTCCCCATGGGGAATTCGGTGATCAGGACGCCTCGTTGCTCGATCTCCGCATATATCTTCCTGTTCTCCTTTGGATAGACCACGTCAATCCCACAGCCTAGGACCGCGACAGTCGCGCCATTGGTGGCTGCCAGCGCGCCTCGGTGGGCAGACGAGTCTATTCCTCGCGCCAGACCGCTCGGCCAAATCCCTCGCCAAGCGTTCAGCTATTTGATTCCCATAGGGCGTTGGGCGTCGCGCGCCAACGATCGAGAGGCAATGCCTGTCCAGAAGTTCTTTCTTTCCTCTAACATACAGGAGCGGCGGGGGATCGTATATTTCCCGAAGCAAGTGCGGATAGGCTGGATCGCCCCAGTTCAGCAGACTACAACCGGCCTGTTGGACCTGCGCAAGCTCCTTGGCGGCTGCGCTGAGTGGCTCGCGAGAATGGATCGCTTGGGCTACCTGAGCCGCCAAGTGCTGGGCCTCAAGCGCCGTGAGCGAAGCATTGAAGACCGCCTCGGGGCTCCCAAATTCGCGCAGGAGCTTTCCCGCCATGCGTGCGCCCAGGCCAGGGGTCAGCGCCAGCGCCAACCGTCCCAAGTGTTGGTCGGCCTCCATCAACCCTCTTTTGAACTGGCCAGAGCCTAGGCGTGGGTTTCCCGCATTGTCAATCAGGACTATCCCTGAGGGGTTGAGCCGGCCGGGAGCTGTTTGCGCGCCGCGATAGGGTCAAAGCTCCAACGAGAAGGAGGCGCTACCCGGTGTCTAACCGGCTTTCAGGTCCCAAATCGAAGCGACGGCGAGCTCGAGGGAGTTGCCGTCGGGGTCGCGGAAGTAGATCGATGGTGGATTGTTTCGAAAGGCGAATTCTTTTTCGATAGGAACGCCGCGTTCTTGCAAACGCTTTCGCCAGGCGGGGAATTCATCCGGCTCGACGCGGAACGCGGCGTGGCCCGCTCCGGCCGCACCGTGCGCGGGCAGCACGCCTCCCTTGCGGGTTACTTCCGCACGGAAGACCAGCAGGACGCTCGGCCCGTCGCCCACCTGAAACGCAGCGCCACGGTCATCGGCAAAATACTCGTCGTTGATCAGGCGAAGGCCGAGGACGCCTTGATAAAACGCGACGGAACGCTTCAAATCGGTGACGTACAGTGATGTTTCGAGGACAGCATGGAGCCGGGGCATCGCTTCGAAATCTTAGTCTTCGCCACGCTCGGAATCAATCGAGACCGTACCATTGCTCGTTGAAACCACACGACTCATTCCCCATCTCGATGCTCTGGTGATTCGAACGATTCAAATCCTTCAAACGATTGGGCACGAAAACGATGGACGGCGTGGCTGAAATCTTCGAAGTCCGGCCGTCTGCGAGGGTCGCTCGCAAAACGGGCGAACCGATTCGTTTGTGCTATATTGAAGATTCCCGCAGCGCGCGAGGAAAACTTGTGGCAAGGTTGCGCATTTCAATCGTCGAATACTTGAATACGGCGCCGCTCGTCTGGGGATTCACGGACGGACCACTCCAGGGGCGCTACGATCTTTCCTTCACATTGCCGTCCCTGTGCGCCGAAGCCCTGCGCCTCGGCGAGGCCGACGTCGCCATCATTCCCGCCATCGAGTACCAGCGCATCGAAAATGTTGTGGCGCTGCCGGGAATGGCGGTGGCGGCGCGAGGGGAGGTCCGCAGTATTCTGGTAGTAGCCAAGAAGCCGATCGAAATGGCCAAGCGCATTGCGCTCGATTCCAGCTCGAGAAGCTCTGCGGCTCTGGTTCGTCTGCTTGCCAGCGATTATTGGCATATCCGGCCGGAATTCGTGGAAGCGCCGCCCGATCCCCCGGCGATGCTTGCCGAGGCCGATGCCGCACTCGTGATCGGAGATCCGGCGCTGCGCATCGCGTTGAAGATGGATTACCTCGCGGGCAGGTCGCCGAGCGGCGAGCAGTGCTGCCAAGGCGATCCGAAGGACATGCCCGTGCCAGGTTTCGAGACGTTATTTGTTTACGACGTCGCCTATCAGTGGCAGGAAATGACCGGGAGGCCGTGCGTCCTGGCGATCTGGACCGGCCGCAAGGATCTCATGACGCCGGAAGTGGTCGCGGATTTCCAGGCGTCGAAGAAATACGGCATCGAGCGCATCGAAGAAATCGCCGAGGCGGCTTCGATCAAGCTCGAACTGCCTCCCAAGGCACTCGAGCGCTACCTCTCCGACAACATCAATTTTGATCTGGACGAGGAAAACATCCCCGGCCTGGAGCTCTATTTCAAGAAGTGCGCCGAGGCAGGGCTAATCCCCCGGGCGCGGCCCTTGGAATTCGCGCCGGTCAGTCGCGGCAGCGAAACACGCGCCGGCGCCGGACGCTAGCGGCGCCTTTCGGGGCGGCATGCAGCCTGATTCGAGCAGCGCAAAATCTGCCCGCCTGAAGGCGGCCGGCTTCATAAAGACCGAAGAACAACAAAATGGGCATCTCGCAACAAGAAGCGCTCGATCTCTTCAATTCTGACGACCTGATTGCCATCGGCATGGCCGCCAACCAGGTCCGCCACAAGAAGACCGACCCGCGCATCGCCACCTATCAGATCGACCGCAACATCAACTATACGAATTTCTGCACGGAGTATTGTTCCTTCTGCGCCTTTTACCGTCCGCTCGGCGCCAAGGACGGCTACCTGCTCCCGCTCGAAACGATCTATCAGAAGATTGAGGAAATGATCGAGCTTGGCGGCACCGGCGTTCTGATGCAGGGCGGCCTCCACCCGGACCTGCGGATCGAGTATTACGAGAACATGCTGAGCTCGATCAAGCGGCGCTTCCCGCAGATTCACCTCCATTGCTTTTCCGCGCCGGAGATCACCTGCATCGCGGAAGTTTCCGGGCTCAGCATGCGCGACACCATCGCGCGGCTGCGGGATGCGGGACTCGATTCCATTCCCGGCGGCGGCGCCGAAATTCTCGACGATGAAATTCGCGCGCGCATCTCCCGCCTGAAATGCACCAGCGACGAATGGGAGATGGTGCATCGCACCGCGCACTCGCTCGGCATGCGCACCACCGCCACCATGATGTTCGGCTGCGGCGAGGAATATCGCCATCGCGTCAGCCACCTCGAGCGCGTTCGCCGCTTGCAGGAAGATACCGGCGGCTTTACGGCGTTCATTCCCTGGATTTTCGCGCCGGAGAATACCCCGCTTGGGAAGAAAGTCCCGGAAGCAACCGCCGTGGACTACCTGAAGACGCTCGCCATCTGCCGGTTGTATCTCGACAACATCGACCACATCCAGTCGAGCTGGCTCACGCCCGGCATCAAAATCTGCCAGGTCGGCCTGCAGTTCGGCGCTGACGATGTGGGCAGCATCCTCATCGAAGAGAATGTCGTCTATGCCGCCGGCGTCCGCAACCGCACCAACGAATCCGAGCTTCGTCGAATCATCACCGATGCCGGCTACATCCCCGCCCAGCGCGATACCCTTTATCGTTCCTACTTTCTGAAATAGCCAAACGAATAGGTTGGATAGTGCTCGCGGTTATTTTTTCTTGAGGGTGGCGGGCCAGTTTAGGACAAGGGTGATGGGCGGCGGAGCCTCGTCGCTGCTTGCAATGACAATAAAGCGTGTACCATCGGCGGTGACATCGTAGGAGCCACTCCTCTCCGTTGCTTCGGGCGCGAGATTGACATGGAAAAGAGGACGCACTTCTTTCACGTCAAATTTATTTTGCCCCGCTTCGACCGCCGCAGCCATGAGCGTATCGTCTTCGGAGACGGAGAACAGCTCCCGTCCGTCCCTACGCCAGCGAGGCATTCTTCCACCGGAGCTGGAGACTTGCCATTTGCCGCCCGGGCCAGGGAATGGCGCAACATAGACTTCTTCTCTGCCGGATTCGCGTGAAGTGTAAGCGACCCAATGGCCGTCGGGTGAAAAGCGGCCGGAGCGCTCGGGAAATTGAGACTTGGCAAATGGATAAGGTTTGCGCTCACCCGCCAGGGGCAAGACATCCACTTGGCTGAGGGTGCTGTAGTAATCGTCCAGGAGAAGAAAGCGGCCATCGGGAGACCAGTCGGTCGGGATTTTGGCGTCTCCGGAGACATGCAGCGGTTCGTTCTGGCCTTCGCCATTCGATTTCTTCTCGAAAATCTCTGATGCACTGCCACTGCCCAAGGATGAGAACGCGATCCGGGTCCCATCCGGCGACCACACGGGCGCAGCGTCAATAGTGCCGAAGGTCAGCCGGGTCTTTACGGCCCGGCGGAGATCGAAGATCCATACTTCGCGATTCGGATCACCAAAGTCCGCCGCGAGCCGCGCGCCGTCGGGGGAAAGCCGCGGGCCATTGTAGAGGCCGCTCCCGAGCGCGCCGAGATTTCTGCCTTGCCGGTCATACCAACGGAGTTCACTCGGCGCCAGGTGCCCTCCCGCCTGAAAGGCGAGGACGCCATTTTGCGATGCGCTGAAGCCCGCTCCCCACGTGGAAATGCTCAGCGTGACGTTTTCCGCGATGGCAGCCGGATCGCCCGAGAATTCCAGTTTGTCCGGATCGAGCGGCTGGGCCATGAGCGTCGTGTCGCGAAGATAAAGCAAGTAACCGGAGGCGTATTCTGCTCTGGAGAAGGAATGCACCAGGGGGCGATTCAACTTGCCATCGAGCGAAGCGATGTAGATCTCGGTACTTGCACCCTGCGGGTCCGTATGATTGGCGGCGAGGTAAAGAAAGTGTTTGCCATCAGGCAGAAAGTGTGGCCAGCGGTGGGTGGTGGTGTGCTGCGCCGCGTCGAGCTTCGTGACGGGCACGGGCGTTCCGCCGGTGGCCGGGATTCGAGAAATTCCTGTGCGTGTAGTCGGCGCAAAGACTATCGTTCCATCGACGCCCCAGCTTGCCCCGCGCAAGCCGGGAGCATCGCAGAGTATAACGGGCGGGCCGCCGGAGATGTCCATGGTTTTCAATTTACCGTCGGCGGAGAAGCCGATGAAGCGGCTGTCCGGCGACCAGAAGGGAGATATGGCGTCCTGCGTACCCTCGAGGCGTCGCGGTGCATCTTCATTCAGCGCGCGCAGCCAGAGAAAACCTCCCGCCGAAAAGACGAGCTTCGTTCCATCGGCGGAAGCCGTCACCCCTCCGGCGGCGTCGCCCGCGAAGTTGAACCGCATCTTGCTCGGCGCGTTGACAAACGCGCGAATGACCCGCGTTTGCGACGCGGATTGGACATCGCGCCAATGCAGATAGCCGAGCAAGATCGCGACAGCGCTGAGCCCCACAACTGCGATGAGCCAAGCTGCTCGTTCGCGGAGTTTTGCTTTTGCCGGGAGTGCGGTTGGGGCAGCAATGCTCGATTGTGACGATTCGGCGATCCAGCGCAGTTCGTCGGCGAGATCGACGGCACTTTGCCACCGCTGGTCGGGATCTTTCGCCAAGCAACGCTTCACGCAGCGATCGAGCGCCGCTGGAGTCATGGGTTGAATCGTCGGCAGGGGCGGTGGAGTGCTGGTCAGGATGGCCGCGATGACGCTGGCCGTGCTGTTGCCTTGAAAGGCGCGGTGCCCGGTGAGCATTTCGTAGAGCACCGCGCCCAAGGAGAAAATATCGCTGCGCGCGTCGGCCTCGTGGCCTTCAAGCTGTTCTGGCGCCATGTAATGGAACGTGCCTAAGACGGTGCCTTCGGCGGTCAGGGGCTGGCCGGGTCCCGTTTTCCAGCCGGATTCGCCTAGGATCGCTGCGCTGGCCGTAGCGTCAGCCGGGGCTGTCGCGATGGTACCGGCCAGGCCGAAATCCAGAAGCTTGGCGCCGCTCTTGGTTAGCACGATGTTGCCGGGTTTCAGATCCCGATGGAGAATTCCTTTGCGGTGCGCCGCGCTGAGCGCGTCGGCGATCTGCGCCGCGTATCTCAGAACCTGATCGAGAGGCAGCGGACCGTTTTCGAGATGCTTGGCGAGCGTTTCGCCTTCAACGCACTCCATGACGAGGTAGTCCGTGCCGTCCTGGTGACCGATGTCGTGCAGAACGCAGATGTGCGGATGATTGAGGCTGGAGATAGCCTTGGCTTCCCGCTCGAACCTCTGCTTGCGCACCGCATCGGAAGAAAGATGCTGCGGGAGGATCTTGATCGCGACCGTGCGCTCCAGCCGCGTGTCCCGGGCGCGATATACCTCGCCCATGCCGCCCGCGCCAAGGGGCGACTGGATCTCATACGGTCCGAGTCTTGTGCCGGAGGAAAGCACCGAATCCTGCCCTTACAGAGCTAGCATCTGGCGGGCTCTGTCGCGTGGAGATGGGAAATACTCTCACGCTTGCTGTTTTGCGACAAGGCGGGATAGGCGACGCGTAAGGCGTCAGGCGGGCGTGGGGATGGCGACGGGCTGGGCCACGGGGATTTCGAAGGTGACGCTGGCGCCGTACGGCTGTCTGTTCGACAGATGGATATCGCCGCCGCATTCACGAACGATCCCGTAGCAGATGCTTAACCCTAATCCCGTGCCCTTGCCGACGGGCTTCGTCGTATAGAAAGGATCGAGCGCTCGATTGAGGTCGGCGAAGCCGGGCCCGTTATCTTCAAACTGGATAACGACGCGCTCGCCGTGCCGCGCGGCCGAAATGTGAATGACGCGCTCCGTGCTCTCTTCCACCGCATCCACGGCGTTATTCAAGAGGTTCAGCAGGACCTGCTTCAGCTCGTCCTCGCCAATCGCCAGATCCGGCAGCAGCGGCTCGACTTCGCTTTGAATCGCAACATTAAGCTTCCGCAAGTGGTATTCGCGGAGCTGGATGGCATCATGCAGCGCGGCTTCGAAGTTGGTGGCGCGCGCCGCAGGATGACTCTGGCGCGCAAACCGCAGCAGGCCGTCCACAATGCGCTTCATCCGGCGCGCCTCGTTCCCCAGTTTGCCGAGTCTCCTTACCGAGCTTTCTTTCTTGACTTCCTCCGTAAGCAACTCGGTGTAGCCGATGATCCCGGCGAGGGGATTGTTCAGCTCGTGCGCCACCCCGGCGACGAGTTGCCCGAGGGCCGCGAGCTTCTCCGAGCGCACCAGTTGATGATGAAGGCGCGCGTTCTCGATCGTGACCGCCAAGTCGGCGGCAAGCATTTCGAGTTTCGCTATCGCCGAAGCATCAAGGCGCGTCGGATTCATGGGCGAAAACAGCGACAAGCATCCCAAAACCGCGCCGCGCGAGGAAATCATCGGCACCAGTACTTCTCCGCCGAACTCGCTCATGGGACTGCCCGGGTCGCTCTCGCCGGGCGCGCGCAGCCGAATCCGGAACGAGTTGTTTTCGAGCCGGGTGCCCGTCGCGCACAACCGTTTGATCGTCCCCGCATTCCACCGGCTGGCGCGCTCGCGCAACATCCTTCCGCCCGCAGGAGAAAATCCGCTCTCCCCGGCGAGAAAGAGCGAGCCATCATCGGTGGAAAGAAAAATGGCGGCCCTAAGGAAATTCGCCGTTTCGGTAATCACTTCGGTGATCTCGGTACAGAGCGAGGCCGGGATGCTTCCGCTCAATAAGCGCGAAGTGATCCGCGAAAAGCGTTCGAGCAGAGCATTTTCGGCGTGCTCGCGCTCGCTCGCTTGTTCGATGATGCGCGACTTTTCCTCAAGGAGCGTCAGAATCATGCCGAAGGCCACGAAGAATTTTGGAACGTTCCAAAGCTCGGGATTCACCTGCAGCTTCGGATAGAAGTGGTTCATCAGCGCGCCGACCGGGAACACGGCTCCCCAGGCGAGAAAACCTCCTGCCACTGTGAGGACGCCCCAGGAAAATCGCGGGAAACGCCGCCAGTAGAGCACGCCTGACAATCCGAAGCTGAGCGTCAGGGCTGCGGTCACGCCTTCACCCGCGCTCCCCTGGAGCTGGTGATAAATGGCCCAGCCGCCAACGCCGGCTACAAGGGCGCCGAGACAATACGTGAAAATTGTCCACTTCCGATTCACGAAAAACGGGAATGCCCCGCCGCCAAGGAAGCTCAGAGCAATCGCAGCCGCCATCAGCCAATGGATCGGGCAATCAAATGAGGCTGCGATGGCATGAAACGTGGTCGGTACCATGAGGAGAAGGAGCAACGTCAGGCGTTGCGCGCGATTTTCCACCCCCCGCATGAGCGAAACCAGGAACACGACGCCCGAGAGCTCGAGCGCCACCAGATCGATCGATTCGAAGATCTCCTCGACGACCCCGGTGCGTGTCTCAAACACCTGAATGAGGAAGTGAACGAAGATCAGGGCCCACGCAAAGATCCATAGCCGGACACGCACCGATTCCGTATGCTTGCGAAGAGAGACGAAGATCGCGACCAGAACGGCCAGGACAAGTATCGTCGGAAGTTTTTCCAGCAGGAGTGTCACTTCGGCCCTTCCCAACTGAAGCTATCAATCGGGCCGGAAGCGAACAATCCCACTTTCGTACCATTTTGGAACACAAAGCCCTCGCGGCTCCGTACCTAGCGCGTCCGCTAAGTCTCTAATTTTTCTTGGGGATAGGAAGATCGAAGGCTACTTCAGCCCCTTCGGGCAGATCCAGTGGTTCAAAGGGAACCAACACCCCCTTGACGTAGTGCGCGCGCACGCGTTGGGCCGCAGGGGGTACGTGACGAGTGACCTGGGACGAGGCTGAAATCGGACTGTGAGGTTGGTTGCGAGGCGTGTGCTCCTGCGTGCGGTCGAGGGCTTCGTTAGCCAGCCGGTCGGCGTCGCGATTTTGTTCGCGCGGCACATACTCAATTCGAAAGTAATCGAGCGACCGGGCCAGCTTTGACGCTCGCTCGTGAAGAGGTTTCAGATCGGCGCTCTTCACCTTGTAACGCCCCTGCATCTGCCGGACGAGCAGTTCGGAATCGCTGCGCACACGAAGGTTCTTGATGCCACGACTCGTGGCGTAATCGAGCGCGGTAATGAGCGCGTAATATTCAGCGACGTTGTTGGTTTGGCGGCCGAGATATTTTCCGACTTCAAAGAGGATTCCTCCATCCGGCCCCCGCAAGATTACCGCGTATGACGCGGGGCCGGGATTACCGCGCGAAGCGCCGTCAACATAGGCTGTATGAACGGCCGGAGGCGCGGCATCCGCATGGGCATCGTCGAAGAGTTTGGCAGAGTGCGGGGGCGTGGTTCTCGGCGCTCGTGGCATCTGGAATTTCTAGAAGAAATCCTTACGCACAACAGGCATTGTTCGCAACACGCACTTCGCGGCGAGGCCACGAGATCTGAAGAGCATGGCGGGATTAGGTTTCATTGCTCACGGCGCTGGCCTGAGCGGCGGAAGCGGCAGCCGGAGCGGGCTGCGCTGGGGGCGGCTCGACGTAGTACAGGATGCGGGTGCATGTTTCGCAGTGAAGAATCTCGTCGGTATCGGTCCGGCGGAGTTCCTGAAAGACATGGGGGCGGATGCGTACTCCGCAGGCCGAGCAGGTCTCGCCGCGAACTTCCGCCAGGGCGACGCCATTGTGCTTGCGCGCGATCCGCTCGTAGTGGTCGAGCATGTCTTCAGGGACAGACGCAAGCAGTCGGGCGCGTTCGGCTTCGAGCTCGGCAAGCTCGTGTTCGGCCACCGCTTGCTCGGCCTGAACCTTGGCGCGCTCACTCCGCGCCGCTTCGTCGGCTTCTTTCAGCGATTTTTCAGCGGTTTTGATCCGGCGATCGTATTCCTCGCTCGAGACCATTTGTTCCAGCAGGCGATCTTCCGCCTTGGCGATTTCCTGCTCCGCCGTCTGAGTTTCGTGCTGGAGAGCCCTGAAAGCATCGTTCGTTTTCACCTGGTAGGATTGCTCTCGATACTTTTTCGCCTTTTCCTTCCACCCCTCGACGTCGAGCTCGAATTTCTTGCGTTGTTTGAGGTTGTCGAGCTGCGCCGCCTTGCATTTCTCGCGCTCGGCGCGCGCGGCGGCCACTCGCGCCTCCACGGCCGCAAGCGTCTTCGGATAGGCAGCAAGCCGGGTTCGCACTTCTGACAGGTGCAGATCGGCCGTCTGCAAGTCCAGCAGGGCCTTGAGGACAGGTTTCACGAGAAGTCCATTTTAGCACACCGTGAGAGTCCGCCCCGGACCCTGAGTCTTTTTATGAGGTTCGACCGTATAGCGAATATGATGGGCAGCGCAGCGGCGACCTGGGAGGGGCGCGTGGGCGTGGAATCCGAGGTGGCGCGGCTCCGCCGAGGCGACCTCAACGCACTGGCGGCAATCCTTGCCCAATATCAGAACCGGCTGTATCGCTACTTGCTTCGCCTTGTGCGCAACCCTGCCGAGGCCGAGGATCTGTTTCAGCAGACGTGGGTACGAGTGGCCGAAAAGATTCGCCGATACGACCCGGAGCGAAGTTTTGAAGCTTGGCTGTTCACCTTGGCGCGGAATTTGGCCATTGATCACCTGCGCCGGGTCCAACCGGAAAGTCTGGATGAGCCGCTGGGGGGCGACCCCGGCGGTACAAGCGCCGCCGGGCGGCTGGCCTCCCCGGAGCGGCCGGCGCTTGAAGGAATTCTGGAGAGGGAACGAGGGGCGCGTTTGGCACAGGCGCTCGGGCAACTGCCGGTTATCTATCGCGAGGTATTGACGCTACGTTTCGAGGAAGAAATGAAGATCGAGGAGATCGCGCGAGTGATCGAGGTCCCTCTTTCGACCGTCAAGACCCGGTTGAGGCGCGGCCTCGAGGGACTGCGTAAGAACTTTGTGCAATGCTACCCGGTGTGAACCGGGACGGCTGGCGGAAATAGGAAGACGAAGATAGGAAGACGAAGAATGACTGAGCACGACGAAATCCGGGATTTGCTGGCGCTCGCAGCGGCGCACGCTCTCGATCCCGACGAGGAGGAACGCGTCGAGCGCCACATGCGCTCATGCACTGCCTGTGCTGCCGAACTCGACGATTGGCAACTCCTGGCCGGTGGCCTCCGCCGTCTCCCCACTCCGCAGCCTTCCCCGGCCGTAGTTGAAAGGGCTCGCGCTCGAGCTGAAATTCGGTTTGTCGAGGAAGCGGAGCATCGCTCTCATCGCACCGTACTGATCTTCTTAACCTTGTTTGCATGGGCGATCACGCTCATGGGCTGGCCGGTCGTGCAACTTCTGACCGGAGGACTGTTGGGGTGGTTCAGCCCGCGATTCAGCCAGGGCTGGCTGGGATTTGCGGCTTTTAGCACACTGGCTTGGGCCGCGGGCGGCACTGCGGCGCTGCTGCTGGCATTTCACCAACGGCGCGAGAGGAGCACGGCATGAGTCAACCGCTAGAAGAACTCCGAGTGATTCCGAAAACAGCGTGGTTTCTTGCCGTCGTCGTCTACTTGTGCTCGGCAACCGCCATCTTCCGCATCGCTATACCGAATGACCCGCAACTCCGGGCCTGGCCGGTCGAGGGAAAGGTTGCATTCGCCTACGGGTTGATGCTGCTCGTCGGCATCATGATCCTCCTCGTCGGGTATGTGAACGGCGATGCCAAACGCCGCGGGATGCGCTACGTGCTATGGACGCTGCTCGCCATTTTCGTTCCCAATGCGCTCGGAATTATTCTGTATTTCATCATGCGGGACCCGCTGCTCAGGCCTTGCCCCTCGTGCCATGCGCCGGCGAGAATTGGTTTCGTGTTCTGTCCAAATTGTGGCGCCGCGCTCCATCCAACATGTCCCCACTGCGGCAAGGCGACAGAACTGGGCTGGTCGCATTGCCCGCATTGCGGCAAGAACCTCGCCGCGACGACGTCCGCCGCTTGATACACGCCCTGCGGCGGCCAAGGGTTACCTTGACGGATGCAGCTCACGCAGGACGACTGTGGCATCGATGAAATAGTCGCGTCCACGGTCGCGAGCGCCTTCGGATAGGCGCCGAGCCCTCGATGCGCCAGGAGCGCGCCGGTGCCCCTCAAGGAGCCGGAATCATCCAGCCCGCCATGCTGCGAGCTCTCTCGGCGGCCTGCTCCGGCGGCAGCGAGGAGTCCCAAAGCCTGGCAACGAATCGGCCACCCGTTACTCCGTCGGCAGCAGGCGACGTTAGCCACAGGAGGGGCGGTACCATAATGCTTGGATCGAGCAGGCGACTGCGGGCCTCGGGAGCAATGTCGGCCGGCACCATGCCCGTGTCGGTCGCCCCACCGGGCAGCAGAGAATTAACGGTCACGCCGGTTCCCGCTAGATCTTGCGCCCAGATGATGGTTTCTGATTCGAGCGCCGCCTTGGAAGGGCCGTAGGGCGAGAAGCCGGTTCGGCGCATGGTTTCGTGGTTGATCGAGACGTTGATGATGCGGCCCCAACGCTGTTCGAGCATGTGGGGAACCACCGTGCGGGCCATGAGAAACGGTCCGTTGACGTTGGTGTCAACGATCATTCGCCACGCTGCTGGGTCGGTCTGCCAAAATTTTGTCGGAGTATCGAAGAACTTCTCGCTGACGAAGCGCATTCCCCGGCCGGCGTTGTTCACGAGAATGTGGACCGTGCCGAATTCGCGGACGGTCTGATGGACCACAAATCGGCAGTCTTCTTCGCGAGAGACATCGGCCACATACTGTCGAACGGTCCTTACCTGCGGAATTTTCGCCGCTTCCTTTGCGACGCTGTCGATTTCTTCGGTGCTGCGCGCCGCCGTGATCACCACGTTCGCTCGGGCGTGCGCCAAACCCAACGCCATCGCCCGGCCCAGCCCGCGACCGCCGCCGGTGACGATCGCCGTTTTGCCCGAAGGCTCGTTGCTTGCCATTGTCCCCCCGTCAATTTCGCGCTGCGCTGGACCAATGATGAGCGGAAAACAATCCTCGCTTAGGCCAACAAGCATATCCCTCGAGAAATGCCCTTGGCGATCATCTTCTGGAGGGCCGCATCGTCCGGATCAAGTCCGTGCTCGATCGAATCCACTCCGGCATCCAGGCAGGTGTGCCTTACATCTCCAAGAGAGATTCTTCGGGCCGATGAAACCGGCCCTCAGAAGGACAGCGCGAACGGAGGCTCAGGGCTAATTGAAGGAGGGGCCTTTATCGACACACCCTGGCGGCGCCAATGGCTAACTCGACGGATGCAGCTCCCGCCGGACGAGTGTGGCATCGATGAAATAGCCAATCCCGATCGACACGGGAATGATGCCGAAGACCGCCGCGGGCAGCGCGTCCGGCTCGAAATGCCCCAGCAGCCAGAACGTCAGCGAGTATCCCAACCCGCCCGCTACCAGCAGAATTCCCGAGCGGCGCGACCGCGCATGCGGCGGAAGATCTTCGGCCAGCGGCACCGAAACCCCTCGAGCGATGGCCGCAAGCCTTTCTTCGGTCCGCAGCTTCCGCATCCGGTAGTATGCATAGATGCCGGCAAGCGGCACCGCAAAAAACATCACGATGGCAACAAACCCGACAGCGTCCATTTCTATTCTCCTTCCCGCTCTTCGCAGGATCGTTACGAGTTCCCGGATTGTCGTACGCTGATGTTACGCAGACGGTCGAAACAATGTTCTGCAGTTGGCAGGTGCGTCAGGCTCGGATGGGTGTGCCGGAGGAAAGACAGCTTGTCGTTCAGGGGATCGTCTGCACCTGCATCGATTGGTCCACTGCATAGCCCGTGCAGGGCTGCCCTTGGGCTGATGCACAGTGGGCGACAGCTCGAAATCCCGCCGCCGAAGTCTCGACGTCGTAGGTGTACCCGTCGCGGCTCGCCCGCTTCATCGTGAGAGCGCCGCTCGAAGTGAGGTCGTCGAACGAGGCATAGCTGCCGTGCTCGGCCTGATAAGCGCGCTCCGCTTGTGCGATTGCCAGTAGGTCGTTCTTCACTCCGACAACGTCAATCGTGGCCATTGGACTGGACGTCCCCGGCGACACCACCTTGCCGAGGTAGAACTTGTAGGCGAACAGCGCGATTAACGCGACCACAAGCAGCCCCAGAATTCGGCCCATATCGATGCCTCCGACCGAGCGTTCCACACTTGTTGGCGAGCTTACGCCCGGGCTCCATCACGCGCAAGAAGCGCGGACCGGGGGTTCTTCATTTGGATACTATCGGTTCCTTCGATTGATCAAACGGAGTTGGATTACGTCGATGATTCCTTTGAACGTTGCGATCCACAGCCGGCGCAATGCTGTGTTCCTCGTCCTGGGTGCGCTCGGTCGGACCAGAAATTAGTAAATCCCGGGAAGGAGCCGGGCGGTGCGCGAGGCGTAAACTTCATACTCGGCGCCAAAAAGTTTCCGCAGATGGGCTTCCTCGAGGCGGACGCGGCGAAGATTCACCCACAGCCAGCCCAGAAAGAAAAACCACGCCAGGATGCTCGCGAGCGCCAGGGCAAAAGCAATCCGCGAAGCGATCAGGGCGGCATAGCGGGGATGACGCACATAGCGGTAGGGGCCCTGGGTCATCACCCTTCGCTCGGACAGATCGCCGGCAAAAACCTTCGACAGATAGTTATCCGTCCAGATGAGCCAGAGCGCGCCGAAGAAATAGAGCACCAGACCGATGGTTTGCAGGATTGGGTTTTCGAGCTGTGGAACGAGGTGCCAGTGGCCGTAGTCCAGGAAAACGCTCAACTCGGTGACACCGAAAATCGTGATCCAACGCAGCATCCACGGATCGTAGGTCACGCCCGCAGCTTCCTGCATGACTTCCCGTGAACGGAAAATGGCGCGATGGAAACGCATCGTCGCGCAGCCCCACATCAAGCTGATCAGCAGGAACCCTCCGGAGAAAACGTCCACCCTCGCCCAGGGCCTTTCCGAGCCCCATTGCCAAAGACACGCCACGGCGGCGACGAGGTACGCAGTGATGAAAAGGAGCGTGCCCCAATAGGCACTGCGCAAGGGCTTCGATTGCGATTCTGATGACGAAGCTTGAGCTAGTTCACTCATGTGGCGTCGAGTGCAATTCTCGCGATCTGGCCGGGCGCTTTCTAACTCCAGGCGATGGCCGCCGCGCAACCCTTCCTCTAAGTTTCACCAATTTTTAGACCTCTCGCGCCGGATCAAAGTTGCTCAAGAAAACTCCGGATGGTCGCGTTCACCTCTGCCGGTATCTCATGAACCACCCAGTGCGAAGCCTCAGGAAATCTCTTCACAGTTAGGTTCGGAACGAATTGGTCGAGGCCTTCAAGATTGCCGGGCAACAAGTACGGGTCCTTCATTCCCCAAATCACTAACGTCCGAACTTTTACCACCCAGGACGACAAGCCGGGAAGCAAATTCGATGGATCGGCGGCTTTATCTTCGCTTGGAGTGAACCGTGCGGCCCGATACCAGTTCAAGCCGCCAGTGAGCGCGCCCGGTTGAGCCCATGCCTCCAGATACGCCTTCTTGTCTTCTTCACTGAAATACCCGCGGCGCAGGCCCTCGGCCAGCACCGCCTGGACGAGCGAGGCATAACCTCCTGCGGAGAGCGCCGACTCTGCCATTGGAGTGCGCAAAATCTGTATGTACGCGCTCGCCTCTTGCTGCCGAGGATTCTCCGCCAGTTCGCGCTGGAAAACGGCCGGATGCGGCGCGTTGATGATCACGAGTCGCGCCACCGATTCGGGATAAGCGAGGGCAAACGCCCACGCAACCACGCCGCCCCAATCATGCCCGACGAGGATGAATTTCCTTGCCGGCCCGAAACCGAAATGGGCGGCGAGAGCTCGTATGTCTTCGACCAGAAACTTCATTTCGTAGTCTTCAACGCGCTTGGGCTTGGCTGTCAGGTTATACCCACGGAGATCAGGCGCCACGGCGAGGTGAGTCCGCCCGAACTCGGCAAGCTGATCCTTCCAGGCGTACCAGAATTCAGGGAAACCGTGCGCGAAGAGAATCAGCTTGCCTTCGCCCTGGGTGGCGAGGTGAAAACGCTGGCCGCCGAGCTCCGCTGAATCATGCCGGATCATAAGGAGACCGGATGCTATGTGCTTCCTTTGCCTACGTCAACCAGTCGCCGCGTCGTGCGACGCGTCCGGCGCCCCTTTTTTCTCCGAGCAGAAGCCATCCTGGAAATTTCTGGACAAAACCCTTTGCCGTCTGCTACGTCTATTCATATTCACAGGGGCGTGTGCAACCTTCGGGCGGGATTGAGCCTGCCACAATCATCTCGGGCGGAGCCGCTTGGCGGTTGGACTGGATGGACAGGCGATTCTTCCGTACCACGAGGTTTGTTTTCTTCTTCAGGAAATCACGCCTGGCGAACCTCTGAGAGTGAGGACCAGTGGAAATGAAAAAGACGATGGGAATTGCTGTGTTTCTGGGACTCTTCCTTCTTCCAGCCGCGCCCCTGCGCGCCCAGAATACGGCCCGGAACGTCCGTCCGCCGAAGCTCGCGATCACGAGTCACACGCTGGCGAACAACCTCCGCGTCGTTCTGCTGGAGGACCATTCCGTGCCGGCGATTAATCTTCAGGTGTGGTACCACGTCGGGTCAAAGGATGAGCGGCCGGGCCGCACCGGCTTTGCGCATCTGTTCGAGCATTTGATGTTCAAAGGCTCTGCGCATGTCGGGCCGGAGGAGCACTCGCGGATCATCGAGGCCATCGGCGGCATCGACAACGCCCAAACCAACGACGACACCACCGTCTACTGGCAGACTTTCCCGAGTAATTATCTGGAACGGGTCATCTGGCTCGAGGCCGACCGTTTGGGCAGCCTCAACGTGGACGAAGCGAATTTCAAGTCCGAGCGTGAAGTCGTGAAGGAAGAACGGCGCAGAACCGTTGATAACCGGCCCTACGGCCTGATTCAGGAAGACCTCTACGCCGCCGCTTTCACCACGCATCCGTATCACCACACCACCATCGGCAGCATGGAGGACTTGAACAAAGCCACCGTGGCCGACGTGCGCGACTTTCACGACACCTACTACAAACCGAACAATGCCACGCTCGTAATCGTCGGCGATTTCCGTTCTGAAGAAGCCCTCGCCTGGGCGCAGAAATATTTCGAAGGCATTCCCGCTTCTGTGGGACCCATTCCGCGCGCAGCTCAACCCGAGCCGCCACAAGAAAAGGAGCGCGTGCTGAAGAAATCCTACTCGAACACGCCGCTTCCAGCCGTGGTGATCGGCTACAAGATGCCGGCGCGTTACGCCCCGGATTCCTATCCCCTGGACCTTGCCTCCAACATTCTCGCCGGCGGAGAGAGCAGCCTGCTGTACCAGTCGCTGGTTTATAAAGACCGCATCGCGGTTCAGTCGGGAGGCTTCGGGTATTTCACCGAGGATCCGAACCTCTTCTGGGCTTACGCCATCATGAACCAGGGTCACACCGCTGAAGAAGGCGAGAAGGCTGTGGTCGCGGTGCTCGAGGAGCTGAAGACGCAGCCCGTAAATGCGAAGAAACTCGACAAAGCGAAGAACCAGGAAATCTCCGGTTTTATCCTCGGTCGGGAAACAGACCGGGAAAAGGGCGACGCGATCGGCGCCGCCACCGTCCTTGGCAAGGACCCGAACCTGGTGAACACGGAACTGGACCGCTATCTGAACGTGAACGCCGACGAGATTCAAAAGGTCGCCCAAGATTATTTTGTCAGCGGGCATTCGACCGTGCTGCTCGTTACGCCGGCCCAGCCGGGCAACTAAAGGGAGCAAGAGATGAAACGATTTTTCAGAAGTACGGCGTGGATCGTGACGGCGAGCCTGTCTGGCGGGGTTGCGGCGAGGCGGTTGACCGCGCAGGACGCGCAGCAGCCCGCTCCTTCAAGCGCCCGGCAAAATGCTTCGAGACCGGACCAGAAAAATGGCACCGGGATTGTGCCCCCGGGCGTGAAACTGGCGCCGCAGATGCCCGCAGCCGCGCCTGCAAAACCATTTCATTTTCCGAGAGCGGCCACAAAAACACTTGCCAACGGATTGCGAGTTTTCGTCGTCAGTGATCATCGTGAGCCAGCGGTTGCCGTGCGGCTTGTCATTACCTCCGCCGGCGCGCTCAACGACCCCGCCGGAATGCCTGGCGTCGCTATGATGGCGGCAAGTCTTTTCACGCAAGGCACCGAGAAGCGCTCTGCCCAGCAGATTGCCGAGGCGATTGATTTTGTTGGCGGCTCTCTCGCTGCCTCCGCCGGCAAGGACGCCACGAGCGTTACCCTGGACGTAGTGAAAAAGGATGTCGAGCTGGGGATGGATTTGATGTCCGACATCGTCCTCCATCCGGCCTTCAAACAGGAAGAGCTCGATCGCCAGCGAGAGCAGCTCCTCTCCGGCTTTACCGTGCAATACTCGGACCCCGCGTATCTCTCCATGGCCGTGTTTGACCGCGTCGTTTATCGCGGCTCCGCCTACGGCCTGCCCGACGAAGGCACCCCGGACAGCGTGAAGAAGTTCTCCCCCGACGTGTTCGTCAAATTCCACGATGATACTTTCGTCCCCAACCAGGCCTTGCTCGCTCTCGCCGGCGATATCACGCCGGAGGAGGCTTTCGCAGCTGCTGAGAAATACTTCGGTGGGTGGGCGAAGAAAGATATACCCACGGTTAGCGCCGAAAAACCCGAGCCTCCCTCCGGTTTGCATTTCTGGCTGATTGACAAGCCGGATGCCGTTCAGACTCAGATTCGCGTCGGGAAACCGGGCGTTCGCCGCAATAGCCCGGATTATATTCCCCTGGTCGTGACGAACCGGATTTTCGGCGGCGGCTTCAACAGCCGGCTCAATACCGAAGTCCGCGTCAACAAAGGCCTGACGTACGGCGCCTTCTCTAATTTCAGCAGCTTGAAATACGCGGGATCTTTCCTCGCCGGCACCTTCACCCGGACCGAAGCCACCGTCGAGGCGACGAAGCTCGTTGTCGACCTCGTTGCGAAAATGTCTACGGGTGATGTGACTCCCGCGGAGATGAACTTCGCGCGCGATTACCTTGCCGGGGTTTATCCGATCCAGTCGGAAACCGCCGAGCAAGTGGCGGACCGCGTCCTGACCGTGGCGGAATACGGGCTGCCGGAGGATTACAACGAGACCTATCCAGCGAAGATTCGCGCGGTGAGCGCTGACCAAGTGAAGGCGATGGCAGCGCGCTATTTCACGCCGAAAGATCTGGACGTCGTGCTCGCAGGGAATGTAAGCCAGTTCCGCGACGCGCTGAAGGCGGCGTTTCCCGAGGCCACCTGGGAGGAGGTTCCCGTCGATCAGTTGGATCTCCTCAGCGCGGATTTGCGCAAGCCCAAAGAAGCGGCTCCGGCATCCACCGCCGAATCGCTCGAACGCGGCAGCGAAATCCTGAAGGCTGCTGCCGAGGCGGCCGGTGGGGCGGCGCTGAATACCGTGGAGAGCCTGGAAATTACGGCAAACGGAAAGGCCTTCAGCCCGCAGGGTGAATTCCCCATCGAACTGAAACTCCTGATCGCGTATCCCGACAAGACTCGCTCGGAAGTGAAGCTGCCGTTCGGCACGCTGGTGCAGGGCTCTGACGGAAACAAAGCCTGGCTGCAGTCTCCGCAGGGAACGATGGACCTTCCGGCGGATTTCAACGGAGAAGCCCAGCGCAGCGTGGCGCTTTCCGGCGCCTGGGGTTTGTACAAGCAAGTTCTCAACGGCAAGGTGGAATTGCAATCGTTGGGTGAAGAAGAAGTCGATGGGAAAAAGATGCTGGCAGTGCAGTGGAAGGCGTCCAATGGGCCTGTGAAGCTCTATTTCGATCCGTCTTCACACCTGCTGGTCGGAGCTCATTTCAAATCGCTCACCCCGCAAGGCACAGCCGACACGGACCAGCGCTGGAGCGATTTTCGGGCCGTCGACGGGCGCCAGTATCCTTATCAAACGGTGATTTACCGCAACGGTTCCAAGTTTTCCGAGACCACGGTGCAAACCATCCAAGTAAACCCGAAGCCGGACGCATCCGTCTTCACCAAGCCGCAGTAGTCGCTCTTGCTGTTCGGCCGTTGCAAAGGTACTCTCAACTGTGTGGGCCCGTGATCTGGTCCAAGCGCTGAAATGCATTGTGATCCTGAGGGCGAAAGGCCGAAGGATCTCACCTGAACTTCCCGCCCCGATTCGAACGCCAGGTTGAAAGCACTCGAATAATCAGGAAACCGCCAGTACGACCTTGCCGATATTCTGCCGGTTATGGATATAGCGGTGGGCGGCGGCCGCTTCCTCGAGCGGAAACGTTTTCCCGATCACCGGCTTGATTCGGCCTGCCGTATACATACTGAAGAGCTCATCGAGCTCCGAGCGCAGCAACGCCGCGCGGCTCTGCATGCGCCCCAGTTGAACTCCAATCACGCACATGTTTTGGCTGATCAGCTTCAGCGGATGAAACCGCGGCGTCTCGAGCAAGGCCTTCGCGCCGCGCCAAAGGCTCCGCTTCCCGCCGGGTCCCGCTGCCGCCGAAAACCCGTAAATGACGAGCCTCCCGGTCGGCCCCAGACAGCGCGCGCTTCGCGAAAACGATTTTCCTCCGATGGGATCCATCACCATCTCGATGCCATCCGGCGCGATTTCCCTCACGACCTGCACGAAATCGTCCTTCGAATAATCGATCGGGTGATTGACGCCGATCGTGCGCAGAAAATCCTGTTTCGACGGTCCGGCAGTTCCGAAGATCACAAGCCGTCGCGCCCGAGCGAGTTGCACGCACGCGATGCCGACTCCTCCCGCAGCGCCGTGGACGAGAATTCGGTTTCCCGCCTGAAGATTGCCCATCGCGAACATCGAATGGTAAGCCGTGAGGTAATTCACGGGAATTGCCGCCGCGTCTTCAAGCGACATCCCCTGCGGAATGCGGTATACACGTCCGGCTGCAACCGCCGCGCGCTGGGCGTAGGCGTTGAAAGACGCAAGTGCGACAACCCGCTCACCCGGCTGAAGCGGCTCGGCGGCCTTGGAGCCGGACTGGGCGTCCGCTCGCTCGACTGTCCCCGCGACTTCGACCCCCGGAATGAAGGGCGGCTTAGGAGTACCGGGATAGATCCCCATGCGCTGAAGCAGGTCGGCAAAGTTGATGCCAACCGCGTGAATGCGAATCAGGACCTCGCCCGCTTTCGGCGCCGGGTCAGGAACCTCGCGCGGCTCAAGATTTTCCGGCGGCCCGTACCTCCGAACGACCATAGCGCGCATCTAATTCTCCGTTCCTCGGGCTCTCCCGCGTGTGGAAACCCCCACCCGGCTTTTCATTTGGGATCGAGGGCGACCTATCTTAAACTATAGGACTTTGCTTGACGATGAATCGCAGCCTGAGCACGCGCCGATTGTGGAGCACTGCCGCCGCCCTGGCGGCAACCTCTATCTGTTTCGGTAGCACCAGCCACCCGAATCCCGCACCGACACCTCCCGTTCTAACCGCCATGCAGGACGAACTCGATCGCTCCATCGCTTTGGAAGGGAAAGCCGATCCGCCGGCATACTTTATGAGCTACACGGTCGCGGACCGCCAGTTCACCGAGGTGTCCGGCTCAAACGGCGCGCTGCTCTCGAGCAGCGATACCCGCGGCCGCTGGCTCGAAGTTCAGACCCGGGTGGGGAGCTATCGGCTCGACAACACGCACAAGATTGCGGACCGGGCGCCGAGCTGGACCAGCCCCGGCACCACCGCCACCGTCGATGACGACATCCCGGTCCTGCGCCGGGAAATCTGGCGCGAGACAGACCGGCAATACCGGGCTGCCGTCGAGGCTCTTATCAAAGTGAAGACCAGCCAGCAGGTTCAGGTGCAGACTGCCGAAGGCAACGCCCCGGATTTTTCGCGCGAAGAACCGCACACCTTCATTGGCCGGGCCGCTGAAATCGGCGTGGATCGGCAGCCGTGGGAGGGGCGCGTCCGCAAATATACCGCCGCTTTCAGCCAGTCCCCCGCAGTCTTGAACTCAATTGCCACATTCACCGCGCTGGCAACAAACCAATATCAGGTGAGTAGCGCGGGCGCCAAGCTGGCCTTCGGGCAGATCCATTATCGCCTCGAGCTTTTCGTCCAGAGCAAGGCGCCGGACGGAATGGACATCAACCGCTACGCGAATTTCGATTGGCTCGATCCGAAGGAAGCTCCCGACGACGCCACGGTCCTCGCGCGCGTTCAGGTAATGATCAAAGAGGTCGAAGACCTGGACAAAGCCCCGCTCGTTGACCCCTTCGCGGGACCCGCGCTCCTCACCGGACGCGCCGCGGCGGTGTTCTTCCACGAAGTCCTGGGCCACCGCCTTGAAGGATTCCGCCAGAAGGATATCAATGAGGGCCAGACTTTCACGCGCAAGATCAGCGAGCCCATCTTGCCCGAATTCATTTCGGTGAAAGACGATCCAACCCAGCAGCGCCTCGGCTCGCAGATGCTTCTCGGCTACTACCCCTTCGATGATGAAGGTGTCCCCTCCGAGAACGTCCACTTGGTCGACAACGGTGTTTTGAAGACGTTTTTGATGTCCCGCTCACCCCTGGGCAACGTTCCCAACTCGAATGGCCATGGCCGCAGGCAATTGGGATTTGTGCCGGTCGCGCGCCAGGGGAATTTGATCGTTTCAAGCACGCGCACGGTGCCCAACGCCGAGCTGCGGCAAAAGCTGATCGGACTCGTGAAAGAACAGCATAAGCCGTTCGGTCTGCTGATCGACGACATCGCTGGTGGATTCACGTTTACTGGCCGCGGGCAGCCGCAGGCGTTCCAGGTCCTGCCGCTGGTCGTTTACAAAGTCTTCCCGGACGGCCGCCCGGATCAGTTGGTGCGCGGGGTGGACATCGTGGGCACCCCGCTCGTTTCCCTGCAGAAGATCGTGGCCACCGGCGACACGCCGGAAGTTTTCAATGGCTACTGCGGCGCCGAATCGGGCTCCGTGCCGGTCTCGGCCGCAGCCCCGCCGATTCTGATTTCGGAGATGGAAGTGCAGAAGAAGGAATCCTCCACCGATAAGCCCCCGATCCTCCCGCCGCCGGCTCACGACCTCGAGGCCAAGGGGCAAAAGCCTTGAGCCGATTTTATTTCGTGAAGTGCCTCGCTTTCATGGTGATGCTCGCATCGCTTGCAGCTCTACCCGCCTCCGCTAAAACTCCGCAGAACGAGACGAAAGACAACGATCAAACGTTGCGAGCCATGCACGACGAAATGGAGCGCTCGAGAACGCGGCTGCAGATTGAGACGGTCGAAAAGCCCTTCTTCATTGAATATCGCTTGCTGGATCTCGACGTCCGCACGGTGACCACCTCGTTTGGCGCCCTGCTTTCGAGTTCCACCACCCGCAATCGCTTCATGACCGTCGGCGTTCGCGTCGGTGATCACCACCTCGATAGCTCGAACTTCATCAGCGAGGACGGCTTCCGCGGATTCCTCGGCTCGGCAGGGGAAGTCGGTATCGACCGCGACTACCATTCGCTCCGCCAGGATTTGTGGCTCGCTACAGATCAGGCTTACAAGGAAGCGGTCACACAGATGTCGCTCAAGCAGGCTTTCCTGCGCAGCCTCACCAAGCCCCCGGAAATTGATGATTTCTCCCAGGAAGCGCCGGTAGTCGACGTCGAGCCACACGGGGACCCGGATTGGACTTCACGGAACTGGGAAGAAGAAGCCCGCAATGCTTCGGCGGTATTTCGTGGCTTTCCCGAGCTGTACGGCACGCGCGTCACCTACTACATGGTTTACTCCACGTCCTACCTGCTGACGAGCGAGGGCACCGAAATCCGTATCCCTCACACGCTCGCGGCGATTGAGGCCGCGCTCGATACGCAGGCCGATGACGGGATGCCCCTTCACAATTTCTATACGGCGTATGTGGCGAAGCCAGCGGACTTGCCCGATGCCGCTATGGTCGCCAAAGCGCTCCAGCAAGCGGGTCGTGATCTCCAGGCCCTGCGTGGCAGCCCTCTTGGACCTGACTACACCGGCCCGGTGCTCTTCGATGCGCCCGCTGCCGGTTCGGTGCTTGCTCAAGTTCTGAGTCCATCGCTTTCCGGGGCGCGGCCCCCGCTCTCGATGCTTCGCCAGTTCGACGAATTCATGGAACAGGTGGGCGGGCACAACGACTGGTCGGGGCGTGTCGGGCAGCGGGTGTTTCCAACGGCTGTCACTCTCTCCGACGATCCCACCGCTAAGGAGTTTCAGGGGAGGCCGCTCTTGGGCAGCTACAGCGTGGACGACGAAGGCGTCCGCGCCCAAAGAGTCGATGTCGTCCAAAACGGCATTCTTCGAAACTTCCTGATGTCCCGCCGGCCGGGACCCGAATTCGACCACTCAAACGGCCACGGCCGCTCGGCGGTGCTCTCCAACCCGCAATCGACGAGCAGCAATCTCTTTTTTCAATCGAACGAAGCCCGGAGTCCGGCAGACCTGCGGAAGAAGTTCCTGGACCTCTGCAAGGAAGATGGTCACGACTGGTGCCTCGAAGTGAAGCGCATGGACAATCCGGGTGTTGCTTCCGTCCGGCAGGAGGATTTCCAGGAGGCAATTGCGGGCCTCGCCGGCGGCGTTGCGAGTGGCGAGCGCATGCCGCTGCTCGTAACTCGCGTCTATGTCGCCGACGGCCACGAAGAGCCGGTCCGCGGCGCTCGGATTAGCGGTCTGACGATTCGCTCGCTTCGCAATATCGCTGGCGTTGGAAATGATCTCACGCTCCATGACTACATTCAGAATCCCGCCGAGGGACTCGCTGGAACCCAGTTGGGAGCCTTCGGGTCGGCGCAAGGCGGGGTTCCCAGCTCTATCGTAGCGCCGTCGCTCCTTCTCGAAGACGTCGAGTTCCGCGGCTTCCACGGCGAGCCGCGTCGCGTGCCCCTGATTCCCGCCCCGCCGCTTCACTAACCCCAGTCCGCCCGGATCACTGCTTAGTTCATAACTTGCAGCGCGTGGAGGAAGAACCTCAGTGAGTCGCGATCCGGTCGCGGGAAGAACTTATTTCGAAGCGGGTCTCAGACGGCGCCTCACAGGTCTCAAGGTTCGACCGTGATAAACGTCACCTCGGGCCGGGACAAAAACCGCACCGGAAGAACGGACATCCCTAGCCCCCGGCTGACGTACATCTTCGAACCATCTTCCTGATACCAGCCTTCGAGGTATTTCCCGCAGCCCTTCGGCAACCACAAGGGCGGAAGAAACGGGAATCTCACCTGACCTCCGTGGGTGTGGCCAGCCAGGCAGAGATTCACGTGACCTGCAGCGCGGTCGAAAAACGCCGGCGAGTGAAACAGGGCAATTGTGAAAACTCCCGGAGGAACGCCGCTCAGGGCGGCGTCGAGCCGCGGTGTGCCGGACGAAAGATCGTCAAGGCCAACGATCCAGACGTCCGGACGCAGCGGGTGGTTGCCGTTCACAAGCAAATGCACCCCTGCATCTTCATAGAACGCCCGCTCGCGATGCACCGGCCGGGCATTTTCGCAGTTCCCGCGGACGACCCAGACGCCCAGCGGGGCATGCATCTGTTGGTAGAGCTCCTGAACCTCAGCGTATCCGCCGCCAAGAGTACTTATAGTGTCGCCCGCGATGACAATCACGTCCGGCTTTTCGTCGGCAAAGAGCTGGAAAAGCCGCCTCTCGCGGCGTCCCTGTCCATTTGTGTGAATGTCGGTCAAGTGGGCGATCTTCAGAGGAGCGCTCACCGGAGCGTGCACTTCGTAGTGCGTCACTTCGATATGGAAAGGCTCGATCCAGAGTGCGTCCGTCGCAAGGATCACGCCGGCGGCGAGAAACACCAAGGCCCCGACGCGACTCCTTTTCCGCCGAACCGCCGGGGCGGCAGTTTCGCTGGCCGTTTCAAGCATCTCTTGAGGCACAATTCAAGTGTAAGGGATACTCCTTCCGAAACCATAGCTAAGACATTTTCGACTTAGTTTAATGTTGCCATTGGGGCACTCGCGCCGCCGCGCTGATGTGTCGGAGGCCTCACCGGACGCCAGCGTATAATCGGCGGGAGGTCAGGCAATCGGGGAAAATGGACCAAGCCATACGCGAAAAAAGATTGGCCGCGCTGGGCTCGGTTGGCTCGGCGGTGGCGCTTGTGTCGCTGAAGACTTTCCTGACGGTGGCCACCGGCAGCCTGGGCATCTTATCCGAAGCCTTGCATTCCATTCTCGATCTTGTCGCTGCGGTCATCACCTACCTCTCTCTTCGCGTTTCTGACAAACCTGCTGATGCCGAGCACCTCTATGGTCACGGGAAAGTGGAGAGCTTTTCCGCGTTTGTCGAGACCGGTCTGCTCCTGCTGACGGCGCTCTACATCATCTGGGAGGCGCTTCGGCGTCTGCTCTTCCACGAAGTCCACATCCGCCCAAGCCTGACCGCGATTCTGATCCTGCTTCTGGCGGCAGGCATTGACGTCATCCGGGCGCGAGCGCTCAGCCGAGTTGCGCGGAAGTATCCCAGCGAGGCGCTCGAAGCCGACGCGCTCCACTTTTCGACCGATGTGTGGAGCACTCTCGTCGTGGTGTTCGGGATCACTGCCGCGTGGTTCGGCGAAAGATTTGGAATGGATTGGCTGACCTACGCTGACTCGATTGCGGCGCTGGCGGTTGCCGGCGTGATCTTATGGATCGGTTCACGCTTGGGGAGACGCACGCTGGATGCTTTGCTCGATGTGGCGCCCGCCGGCTTGCAGGAAAAAATCCAGCGCGCGGTGGCCGGGCTCGAGGGCGTCTTGAGTGCCGAGCGCGTCCGGGTGCGCCGCGCCGGCCAGCACTACTTCGTGGACGTGACCATCAGCGTCCCCCGCACCGCCAGCCTCGCGCAGGCTCATGCCACCAGCGATGCGGTCGAGCGCCGCATCGCCGAAATTGTGCCCTCCGACGTGGTGGTCCACATGGAGCCGCGAGCCCGTTCCGATGAGCACCTCTTCGAAACCATTCGAGCCATCGCGCAGCGCCGCGGCCTCGCCGTTCACGAGCTTTCCGCCAACCGCGTCGAAGGTCATCTGTTTATCGAGCTGCATCTCGAGGTCGACGAGCGCTCGAGCCTTCGCGATGCGCATCGGCTGGCTACCGAACTCGAGGAGGATATCCGGCGCGTGGCCGATTCGAAGGCGCAGGTGAACATTCACATCGAGCCGCTGGGCGCGCAGATCGCCGGCGCCGAGGAAATGAAAGACCTTTCTCGCTCCATCCAGGATTTCATCAATACCCTGCCGTCGGAATACAACGAGCTGGTCAATTGCCACGAGGTCCACGTCCGCAGCGCGGATCACCACATCCTGGCGTCATGCCACTGCGCGATGCAAGGCAGCCTTCCCATCACCGAAGTTCACGACGTCACCGCCGCACTTGAGGATCGCGTCAAAGAGCGATTCCCCCAAATCTCCCGCGTCACGATTCATCCCGAGCCCGTCGAAGAAAGCTGAATTTCAGATTCGTAAGCGCGGGCGCTCGTCGCGAGTTTGCCGAAGGACCTCACCCGCGGCTTCGCCTCCCACGCCGTGCCCACTCTCACGACGCGCGTGACCAGAGCTGCGCTGCAAATGCCAGCACGACAGGGAAACATTCGAGGACATAGCGAGGCTCGGGCGTTTCGATGTTCATGAAATACGCCGTCCGCACGAGGACGAACGTGACAAGCAGCGCCACGCCCGGGCGACGCCGCGCAACCCACCAGCCTGCCAGCGCCATCCCCACGTAAGTCGCATTCAGCAGGAAGAGCCCCAGCGAAATCGAAAAATCCCTCGGATCGTTTTCCCACATCTCGCCGACCGGCCAGAGATGACCTTCCAACGGCAACAGCTCGGTGCGAGGCGTGAACCAGATCGCCAAGCCGCGCAGAAGCGGCATCACCACTCGCACGCGCATGGGATGGCGCGCCACACGCTCGCGCGCCAGCTCGGCGAATGCGCGATCCATCTCCGGGGTGTAGTCGAGATCTTCGTTGTGGCCCGCGAGAAGATCGCCGACTCGCTCGCGCTGCTCGGGGGAATCGAACGCCGACGCAGGAATATCTTCATTCAGGATTGGTTCCTCACTCACCTTCCACGAAACGAGATAAACATCGCGAAAGCGCCACATCCACGTCTTTGTCCAGGCATAGAAGCCGCGCGGAGCAATTTCGCCCGGCAACGTACTGAAGCGCGGCGAGAGAAACTGAATTTCGTGCAGCGTGCGCCAGTTCCGCGCCGCCCACGGCAACAGCGGAAGAATGAACCCCACACCCATCAGAATCGTCGTGCGCGCCAGCTTCGACCAATCCCGCGGACGCCGCCAGCGAACCGCGAGCACCAATACTGCGGCGATCAGGATCAGAGGCGTCTCCGGCCGAACTAAAGTCGAAATCCCGACCACGATCCCTGCGAGAAACCAGCGGTTTCGAAGGAACGAACCTGGCGCGCCTCGAGCGGAGTCGCTGGAAGGTCTCTCACGGATGTTTGTAGTTCCGGCATCCGCATCGAGCAGCGCAAGAAGCGCCACGCCGGTAAGAAAGATAGCCAACGTCTCCGTTAGAATGGTCGCCGTGTAGTCGGCGGTGAAAGGACACAGCGCCGTCAGCCAAAGAGCTGCCATTGCGGCTCGAGCCCGCGAGCTCGCCGGAGCAATTCGCGCCGCGAGCGCCGCAATCAGAAAGCACGTCGCGAGATCGAAAACAACTTGGGCCAGCATAACCGCCATTGTCGAGCGGCCAAACAGTACGGATATGGCCGCGAGGAATGCGGGATAACCCGGCGTCCGCATATCGATCGGCGTCAACTGCCCATTGATCCATACACCGTAGACCCCGTGATCGAGCCAATTTCGCGCCAGTTGCACGTAAAAACCGGTATCCTCGGCACTGGTGATCGGAAAACGCAGGACAAACAAAAGCCGCAGCCCGAGCCCCGCGAGTGCGGCAAGGGTCGCGTTTATGCGCATCTTAGTAGGGATGGTCATTGACAGTCTGTCGGCGGACGGCTAGCTTGGAATGTCTTTATGGCGGAACGCAAGCCCATTTTTTACGATGAGGAACGGCGTCGCTGGCGCCGCACTCGCCTGGCTCTGGAGATTTCTGGCGCCGCGCTCACTCTCCTGCTGGTTGTCTTCGTCGTCAATGTCTTGGTTCTAAAGCCGCGGCTTCCGGTCAATTTGCTCCCCGATAGCAGGCCGTCGCTGCACGCGATTCGTTCTCGATCCGGCCCTAAACCGATCGTCTACCGCCAGGGCCGCCGGCGACGGGTGGCGGCAATCGGAAAGATTCCGCAAAATTACGACCCTCTTCGTGCCGCGTTTTATGAGAACGGCGAGCCCAGCGGCTTGGCCTCCCTTCAGCAGCACTATCGCGATGTCGACCTCCTGATTCCCGAGGCGCTGTACTGCATATCGCCCGATGGCCGGCTGGACGTGAACATCGATCCGAAGCTGACCGACTGGATCCACTCGACCGGCATCGAACTGCCCATCATGCCCCTGGTCCAAAACTCCGACGGAACCAACTTCCGCGCCAAGGAGCTGGCGGAGCTGCTCGCCCACGAAACGGCACGCGCTGCCTTGATTCGTTCGCTCGTCCAGTACGCTGTTACACAGCATGATCCGGGCGTCGTTTTGGACTTTGAACTCGTGCCCGATTCGAGCCAGCCGGAATTCCGGAAGTTTATTTTGGGGCTTGCGACGGCTTTGCACGCGGAAAACCTGAAGCTGATGGTCGCCCTTCCCGCGGCCGATTGGGCCTATGACTACAAGGGAATCGCTCAGCACGCCGACGCGATCATCCTCATGAACTACGACCAGCACTGGCTCACATCGCCGCCCGGCCCGATCGCCGCTCAGGATTGGTATCTCCGAAATCTGCAGAAGATTCTGGAGCTTGTGCCGCCGGAAAAAGTGGTGATGGGCATTGCGAATTATGCGTACGACTGGCCGGAGAAATCTCGTCAGAATCCCCACCCCGTCGGCGCTTCCAAAACCTTTCAGGAGGCCCTGGTCAGCGCCGTCGAATCGGAGTCCTCCGTCGATTTTGACTCGGATACCCTGAATCCGCACTACTCCTACGAGGACGAAAACAACACGGTTCACGACGTGTGGTTCCTCGACGGCGTCACCGCCTACAACGAGCTGCGAGCCGCCGAACGGGCCGGCATCCACGGCACCGCCCTGTGGCGCCTGGGCTCGGAAGATCCCTCGGTCTGGTTCATCTGGGACGCGACGCATCCGACGGATGCGGTCCGCGCGAAACTCGAGGAAATCCCGCCTGGATACGATTTGATTCTGGAAGGCGCCGGTGACATCTGGAAAATCACCGCCACTCCGCAGAGTGGCAAGCGCAACTTTGATTACGACGCTCCCTCCGATACCTTCACCGATGAGACCTTCGACGCCTACCCGCTTTCCTGGCGCATCGACCAAATGGGCGCCGCGCCCGGAAAGATCGCTCTCTCGTTTGACGACGGCCCCGATCCCGCCTTCACTCCAAAGATTCTGGATATTCTGAGAGAGAAACAGGTTCCGGCCGTCTTCTTCGTCATCGGCGAGGAAGCCAATCGCTATCCCGAAATCGTGCGCCGCGAATATCAGGAGGGCAACGAGATCGGCAACCACACCTTCACTCATCCCGAAATGGATACGATCTCGCGAACGCAGCTTAGCCTCGAGTTGAACTTGACCGAGCGGCTCCTCGAAAGCAGCCTGGGCGTGAAAACGCTGCTCTTCCGCCCCCCCTACGGAATCGATCACCAGCCGGAAACGGCCAACGAGATTGCGCTTTTGCCGATTCCACAATCGATGGGCTACATCATCGTGGGCGCTTGGATTGACCCTCACGACTGGGGCGAGCCCGGCGGCGGCGCTCCTCCGCCCGCGCAAGTGGTTGTCGATCGCGTCCTGCAACAGGCTCAGGCGCAGCGAGGTAGAGGCAACATCGTCCTGATGCACGATGGAGGCGGCGACCGCTCGCGCACCATCGAAGCCCTGCCCCAGTTGATCGACGGGCTGCGCGCAAAGGGCTACCAGTTTGTCGAAGTTTCAGACCTCCTCGGACAGCAGCGCGCCGAAGTGATGCCTCCGCTCACCCACCAAGAATGGTTGCTGGCGCGCGCCGATGCCTTCATCTTCGAGCTGGTCCATTGGCTTCGGCTCGGCATCGCGTACATCTTCGTCCTCGGAATCTTGCTGGTCAGCGGGCGCGCTCTGATTATCGGTTTGCTCGCACTCGCCGAAAAGGCTCGCCCGGCGCCGCCTGAGAATCCTGATTACAAGCCGCCGGTGAGCGTGTTGATTCCGGCGTACAACGAGGAGGCGGTCATCGTCGAAACAGTGCGCGCGGCCCTTGCTTCGCACTATCACGATCTCGAAGTGATCGTCGTCGACGATGGCTCGAAAGATGACACGGCCGGCAGGGTCCAGGCCGCTTTTGGCCACGACGCGCGCGTGCGTTTGCTCTCTCAGCCGAATCGCGGCAAGCCCTCGGCTCTCAATCACGGCCTCGCAACAGCCAATGGAGAAATCGTCGTCTCGATTGACGCGGATACTGTTGTCGACCCCGACGCGATTCCCCTGCTAGTCCGCCATTTCGCCGATGCCCGTGTCGGCGCCGTCGCCGGCAACGTGAAGGTGAGGAATCGCAATCGCTGGCTCACCCGCTGGCAGGCGCTCGAATACATCACCAGCCAGAATCTCGAAAAGCGCGCGTTTGGCTTGCTCAATTGTATTCCGGTGGTCCCCGGCGCCATCGGGGCGTGGCGCGCCGATCTGGTGCGTTCTTGTGGCGGCTTTTCCGGCGATACGGTGGCCGAAGACACCGACCTGACCATGACCATCCGCCGCAGCGGATGGAAAATCCGCTACGACGAAGACGCCATCGGTCATACGGAAGTGCCGGAAACATTGGAAGCGCTCATCAAGCAGCGGTTCCGCTGGACATTCGGCACCCTCCAAGCCGTATGGAAGCATCGTGACACTCTGGGGCGGCCCAAGTACGGAACGCTCGGCTGGATCGCTTTGCCGAATGTGTTCCTGTTTCAGATCGTTTTGCCGCTCGTTTCACCGCTCATCGACTTTCTCTTTCTCCTCTCCCTCGTTCTCTGGGGACTTGCGCAGTTCCGCATCACCAGGGTGCCGCTGCTGTGGACCGCGCAAGACGTGGAACGCTCGTTGATTTTTTTCGCTGCCTTCATGGTGATTGACCTCTTCACCTGCGTCATCGCCTTCGCTCTCGAAAAGCACGAGGACTGGACCTTGCTCGCCCCGCTCCTCATCCAGCGCTTTTACTACCGCCAGATGATGTACGTTGTGCTCTTCCGCGCCCTGAAGGAAGCGGTGCAGGGACGCCCGGTCGGCTGGCGCGGCGTCGAGCCGCAAATGCCCGCCCCCGTCGCCCAGGCCTGACGAACGCGGGGAGATCGCCTCTGGAGAGTCTTGGTAGCCACGGCGAGCGCCTTTCTCGTCCTGGCCCTTCCTGCTGAATGGTCGCTTCACATTTGGGGTGTCCGCCCCGGCGGACGCCTCCTACGTCGTTCCCGACTCGCGCTTGGCTCCTGTGTTACAATGGGGTTGTTCTGGGTTGCATCCCGCACTCAGGGAGCGGCACCGGAGGACAACATGAGCGTTGCACCCCATGCGGGCAACGGGAAAATAACCGTGCCCGACATCCTCTCTCGAAAATCGCACGTTTCAGCCAGTCACCCCGAAACGAACCGGAAAATTACCTGCCTTACGGCGTATGACTATCCGACTGCGCGCCTCCTCGATGAGGCCGGCGTGGATATCCTGCTCGTCGGCGATTCGCTTGGCATGGTGGTTCTCGGCTACGACAACACCCTGCCCGTTACGCTCGAGGAAATCCTGCACCATGCCCGTGCCGTGCGCCGTGGTACGCAGCGAGCCCTCGTCGTCGCCGACATGGCTTACGGCAGCTATCACGTCTCCATCGAAGAATCACTTCGAGCAGCCCTGCGATTGGTGAAGGAGGGCGGCGCCGAAGCCGTAAAGGTCGAAGGCGGCGAGCGCCGCCTCGAGCTGATCAATCGCTTGGTCGAAGCGGAGATTCCGGTGATGGGGCATGTCGGACTGACGCCGCAATCACTCAATGCCCTTGGCGGATTCAAGGTGCAGGGTCGAACGGCCGAAGCGGCCGAGCAGCTTCAACGCGACGCGCGCGCCGTCGAAGCCGCCGGAGCGTTTTCGGTCGTCCTCGAATCGGTGCCTCGTGAACTTGCGGCGCAGATCACGGAAACACTGCGGATCCCCACGATCGGTATTGGTGCTGGACCTGATTGCGATGGCCAGATCCTTGTTTTCCACGACATCGTAGGGTTGACGCTCGGCGGAATGCCGAAATTTGCGCGGCAGTACGCGAATCTTTCCGCCGAGATTTCGCGTGCGGTGAACGAATATTGCGATGACGTTCGCGAGGGTAGATTCCCGTCGGACGCTGAGTCGTATCATCTCTCGGCGGACCTTCGCGAACGCCTCCTCCCGCGCGATCGCGTCTAAGGTTTGCACCAGGAGCGGCTGGGTTCTACATCGCGCTCTTCGCATTCTGGTGCCGTTCGCATGCTTGATCGGACTCTTGCATGGCGCGGCCCTGCGCCTTCTGGTGTTGTAGCCCGCCTCTTCCGAGGCGGGGATTTTCGGAGGGACACAAGCAAAATTTGCCTCGACGCCGGCGAGCCTTCGTTTGTCATTCTGATCGAAGCGAAGAATCTCTCCTTCGCAAGAGCCAACAAAACGAGAATTCTTCGTCACCTTCAATTAAAATCCGCTCTCAGGGCTTTCCAACGGGGTATGACTGAAAATCTGAAAGGAAACAGTCCATGAACGTCGAAGACATTCGCACCCTGTATGATTACAACTCTTGGGCCAACCGCCGCGCGCTTGAAGCCTGCGCCGCTCTGGCTCCGGAGCAGTTCACCAGGGATCTTGGCTCGAGCTTTCGTTCGGTGCGCGACACCCTTGTCCACATCCTCGGCGCCGAGTGGGTCTGGCTCGAGCGCTGGCACGGTCGTTCCCCGTCGGGGCTGCCGGGAGCCGCTGAACTCAGCACTCACGCGGCGGTGGCGGAACGCATGGAGGCTCTCGACCGCGATTTACAAGCCTACGTGGTTGGTCTGACGCCCCAAGACTTGGCGAAGATTATCGAATACAACACCTTCGCCGGAGCACTATCTGCGGAACGGCACTGGCAGATGCTCCAGCATCTGGTCAATCATGGCAGCTATCACCGCGGCCAGATCACCACGATGTTGCGCCAACTCGGTGCCAAGCCGGTCGCAACAGATTTGATCGCTTTCTATCGCCAGCAGGCCAAGCCGGCCTCCGCCTAGTGCACCCATCCGACGCAAGTGCGAATTGTGGGGGCGGTTCGCTTGTCCTGAGAGAAGCCGAAGGGCGAATCGCCCGCTCGATGGTATGGTTCGCCTCGCTGTCCGTCTCTTCATGGAAACAATCCACACAATCGACTGGATGAAACAAGTCGCGCGCGAGGCCCGCGCCTCCGGACGCGTCGTCGGCCTCGTGCCGACCATGGGCGCCCTCCACGCGGGTCACTTTTCGCTCGTGCGAGCCGCCCGAGCGCAATGCTCGCCCGTGGTCGTCTCGATTTTCGTGAATCCCAAGCAGTTCGGCCCGTCGGAGGATTTCGAAAAATATCCGCGTCGGCTCGAACAGGACCGTGACAAGCTAGAAACTCTCGGCGTGGATTACGTCTTCGCGCCGGCGGCCGCGGAGATGTATCCGAATGGCTTTCGTACCGCTGTCTTCGTCGAAGGACTGAGCGACCGCCTCGAAGGCCGCTCCCGCCCGGGCCATTTCCGCGGCGTCACGACGGTCGTGTTGAAATTGCTAGAAATCGTGCAGCCGCGGTTCGCTTTCTTCGGGCGCAAGGACGCCCAGCAGTGTCGCATCATCCGGCAAATGACTGCTGACCTTAACCTGGACACCGAAATCGTTTCCTGCCCCATCGTCCGCGAGCCGGATGGTTTGGCGCTTTCTTCGCGTAATGCCTACTTGAAAGGGGACGAGCGCCGCGCCGCCGCAGTTCTTCATCGCGCGCTCGAAACCGCGCGACGTGAGATCGCCGCCGGCGAGCGTGACACTCTGCGCCTGCTCTCGGAGATGCGGCGAGCAATCGACGGAGAGAAACTGGCCGCGCTCGATTATGCGGAAATTGTCGACGCAGAAACGCTCGAGCCTGTAGTGCGCCTGCGCAAGACGTGCCTGATCCTGCTGGCTGCCTTCATCCGCTCAACGCGCCTCATCGATAACGCCCTAGTCGAAGAAGACGCCGATTCGTTCCGCGCAACGCTGTGAGGTCGAAGGTGAGCGCAGCCGAATCCACGCCCGGTCCGAGCTCGTAGCGGCACGGCACACCGTGCCTGCTCCGCAGACATTTATGACCTCCGCCTCAGTCAACGCGTCCGATCGGTCGTAGGCGCTGCGTCCTTGTCATTCCGAGTCATTTCCGAAGTGCGCCTTTTGCACTCCGGATGGGGTTACGGAGCGAGGAATCTGCTTTTCTCGCAGTGCTCAACGGAAAAGGAGATTCCTCGTCATCCGCCGTGGGGGACTCCTCGGAAGAACAGCTTGGATGGTTTTTCAGGGCTCTGTTAGCCCCGGAAGGCAGGACCATCGGCCGCGCCGATCAGCCCGCCGCGGCGGCGCTTTCGGAGTTCTCCATCGCCTTCAGCACTTCGGCGGCATGGCCTTTCGGCGTGACCTTATCCCAAATCTTGCGGATTTTGCCGTCCGGGCCGATCCAAAAAGTCGTCCGCACGATCCCGAGGAACGATTTCCCCAGGAAGCTCTTCATCCGTCGCGTCCCATAGGCCTCGATCGCCTGAAATTCGGTGTCGGCCAGGAGCGGGAAATTCAATTTGAACTTGGCTTTGAATTTCGCCTGCGTCTCGACGGAATCACCGCTGGCTCCCAGGACATGGGTATCGAGCTTCTGGAATTTCTTCATGGCGTCGCGAAACTCGGACGCTTCGTTGATTCACCCCGGAGTGTTTGCTTTCGGGAAGAAGTACAGAACCACGTTCTTGCCGCGAAAATCCGCAAGTGAAATTTCCTTGCCTTCATCGGAGGGCACCAGAAAATCGGGCGCCTTATCGCCTTCTTTAAGCATCCTCACACCTGTCCGGCCCCGGAGAGCGCACGGGCCCTTGTTTCTTTACGCGGGGTGGGTGGGAAAGATTACTTCTGATTTCCTTCTTACCACGTCCAAGGAATTTCCGCCAGCCCTAGGACTCGCTGAGCAGCCGTTTCAAAATCTCGTTCACTGCCTGGGGATTGGCTTGGCCACGGGTTTCGCGCATGACTTGACCCACAAAAAATTTAAAGACGCCCTCATTTCCAGCGCGATACTTTGCGACATTGTCCGGATTCTTCTCGATCACAGCCTGCGCGACCCTTTCTAGCTCCTCCCTGTCAAATATGACTTGGAGCCCCAGTTCTTTGACTGTGTCATCAAGGGTCTTCCGTGTCTCAAACATATGGGCGAAGTACTTCTTCCCAATTGCAGCATTGTATTGCTTATCTTCAATTCTCTCCACCAACCGAGCAAGCTCGACCGGGTGAACCGGAAAATCCCAAACCTGTTTGATTTCGCGGAGGTCAGTCCCTGATTCCTTAAGCCTTCTCAGCAGCTCGCCCTGTATCCAGTTCGCGATGCCTTTCGCCGATGTGTCACCGGTGCTGGCGTTAACGGCCGCGCCGAAGTAGTCCGCCAGTGCCCGCGTCGCCGTTAGCACTCCCGCGTCGTATGGCGTAATGCCATCAAATTTCAGGAACTCCTCGCGGCGTTTGTCCGGCAGCTTCGGCATCCCGCGGCGAATCTCCTCGAGCGCCGCCGTGGGGACGTGCACCGGCAGCAAGTCCGGCTCCGGGAAGTACCGGTAATCGTGGGCGAATTCCTTCGAGCGCATCGGCTCAGTGCGATCGGCGGCGACATTCCACAGCCGCGTCTCTTGCGATATTTTTCCGCCCGACTCCAGCACGCCGATTTGCCGCTCAATTTCATATTCGAGCGCGTGCTGCAGAAACCGGAAAGAATTCAGGTTCTTCACTTCGGCTTTGGTGCCGAATTTCTCCGCGCCACGCAGCCGCACACTCACGTTGGCATCGCACCGCAGCGACCCTTCTTCCATGTTGCAGTCGCTCACCTCGGTGTATTCCAGCACCTGCTTGAGCGCAGTCAGGTACGCGTAGGCCTCGCCGGGCGTGCGCAGATCGGGCTCCGAGACGATTTCCATCAGGGGCACGCCGCAACGGTTGAAATCAATGTAGCTCCAGCGGTCGGAGTCTTGAAAACCCTCGTGCAGATTCTTCGCCGCATCCTCCTCCAGGTGCAACCGGGTGATTCCAATTCGTTTCTTGCTGCCGTCAATTTCGATTTCGAGCCAACCACCCGTTGCCAGGGGCAGTTCGTACATCGAAATCTGATAGCCCTTCGGAAGATCGGGATAGAAATAGTTCTTCCGCGCGAACCGGGAGCGCTCCTGCACTTGGCAATGGAGCGCAACCGACGCACGCAGCGCTAACTCGAGCGCGCGGCGGTTTAGCACCGGAAGCGCCCCGGGCAGGCCCAAACAGACGGGACAAGTATTTGTGTTGGGCGCCTCCCCGAAGCGCGTCGAACAGCCGCAAAACGCCTTTGTCGCGGTCTGGAGCTGCGCGTGCACCTCAAGCCCGATGACGGCTTCGTACCGCGCCAGCAGTTCGGGCGTGAGCGAGCGCGCTTCTTCGGTGGTGCGAGCCATGGCGAGTAACGGATTATAGCATCAGCGGATGTACCCCGCCCCGGCTCACCGTGCGGCCCTCCCATGCCAATTCGGCATTTCCGAGTCGGTTCGTCCGACAACCTCAAGATTCGAACGATCTTGGAGCAAATTTTAGCTTGACGTTCTTTTCGCATGTGGTGTACAGCAGTGCCGAATATCAACCACAGTTGGCCCCACCGGGGAAAGTCAAATCGGGAATCGTGTTTGGAGAGGAGAGGCTTATGCGCACACGACTTGTAGTATTCGCTCTTGCGCTTGTGGGTGTTTCCGCAGGACTGGGAGCGGCAGAAGACCCGTTGATCGGCACTTGGAAGCTCAACCTGGCAAAATCCAAATTCAGCCCTGGACCACCGCCGCAGGGAGAAATCCTAAAGTTCGAGCCGTATGGTGATAACGGCATAAAGGTCACTGCCCAAGTCACTGACGCACAAGGAAAGGCGGTAGTTACCGAATACAGCGGCAGCTTCGACGGCAAGGATGTTCCCGTAACCGGAACCGAAGATGCTGATACTGCTTCAATGAAGCGGATTAACGCTTCCACAACGGAGCGTACCTACAAGAAGGCAGGAAAGGTCACTACCACTGCGAGGCGTGTCGTCTCGAAAGATGGTAAGACGCTAACCGTCACGTCAAAAGGAACAAACGCCAAAGGGCAACCGGTCAACAACGTCTCGGTCTTCGATAAGCAGTAGGAAGTGCCGGCAGATCAGGGCACACCCGAGGGACAGGGATGTCCTCATGGACGTCGGCGCGTTTTCTAGGTTGCTCTGGCTTCGATGGTTTGTTAGCGATTCTTAATTCTCTGTGTCTCCGTGTCTCTGTGGCGCATCGGCCTCATTTCTCGCCGCCCCACAGGAACTTCAATCCAACACGATAGCTCAGGCCCAGCGCCGGAAATCCCACCGCTGCTTGATAGCGCCGGTCGAAAAGATTCTCGACTCGGCCGATCAGGCTCAGATTGCGTTGCAGGTCGTAGCTCGTCGCCAGATCCCAGCGGACGTAGCTCGGATCGCTGGTGATTCCTCTCGGCGGGAAAAGAAAATCGCTGTCCGTGCGTCGCCCGACGTAGCTGCCGGCAAGATTCCAATTCATGCGCCCAAAGGCGACGTTCGTAATCAGGCTTGCCGAATGCAGCGGCCGCTGGAACAGACGGTTTCCCGGAGCGAGTGTCGGATCGAATGCGTTCGGCGCCTTGAGCACCCGCGTATCGTCGTAAGTGTAGTTGCCCAGGATGCGCAGCCACCGCAGAGGCTTGGCCTCGAGGGAAGCATTCGCGCCGAACGCGCGCGACTTGTCGGTATTGAAAAACGCAGAGGTGCCGAACGGACAATTGAGCGTCACCGGCCCCCCGCTGAAGAAGCTGACGATGTCGTAGAAATCGTTATGGAAGTAGTTGAGCGAAATTTTCCAGCGATCGGAGGCCAGGAATTGATCTACCCCCGCATTGAAGGTCTTGCTGCGCTCCGGTTTCAGGTTCGGGTTGCCGGGAGCGCAGGGATCATTTTCGAAAGATTGAACGAAATCCGGCTCCTTGATGCCGAGCCCGTAAGAAGCGCGCAGGCGTGTGGCGCCCCAGAAATCGTGGCCGAAGCGCGCCACGAAGACGAGCCCGCCGCGTGGCACCACCCGTGTTCCGAAGCTGGCGTTCGCTTCGGCGCGCGCCCCGGCGGAAGCGGTCCATCGGCGCCCGAACTGATACCGCGTTTCCACAAAGCCTCCCTGGTTGTTTCGGCGTTCGTGCGGGCCGTTCGCCGATCCGTTTTCCACTTCGTACTGATAGCCCAACGACACGGCGCCCTGAGGAAACAAGTAGCTCGATTGCTCTTCGAGTCCTGCCCGGTTGAACTGGTTCACTGTGGTGAAGTCATCCGGGTCGGCGAAGATTTGATGGTTGTAGGATTCGGTGCCTGCCAGGTGATGTCGCCATTGCTCCCCCGTCGCGAAATCCCACGCCGCATTCGCCGAAAAATTGTGCAGATCATTGTGCTGGTCGAAATCGGGAGGAACGAGCAGCGTCTGCCCGGGCACGCCTGCATCGCTTGCGCTATTGCGGATTGTCAGGCGCAATGTGTCTGCATCCGAGAAGCGGTAGCCGAAATTCCCGGATAAAGTCGTATCGCGCAAGCGGTCATTCGGTCCCTGGCCGTCAGTCGAAAAATAGGAGGCCGAGGCCGAGTAATCGAACTGGCCGACAAGTCCGCTCAGCCGGCCAAGGCCATGGCCCAGACCGAATGTGCCGCCATCGCCAAGAAGTTCGAGTTGCGGCGTGCGCGTCGTGCCGCGATGCGTGAAGAGTTGCACCACTCCGGTCATCGCATCCGAGCCGTACAGCGAGCTCGAAGCTCCATGGACGATTTCGACCTTGTCGACGTTATCGAGATCGTAGTTGGAGAGATTTATGAAACCGCCAGGCTCGTTGACCGTCGTGCCGTCGATGAGAAACTTCGTGAAATTCGAATTGCCGCCGTCGAGGAAGAACGTCGTGACGCCGCCGAACGGCCCTTTTCGCACGAAGGTCGCGCCCGGCGTGCTCGCCAGGAGTGGGGCGAGCCAGATCTCCTCGCGTTGCGCAATGTCGTCATGGGTGAGGATGCTGGCGGGCGCTGCGATCGTCGACGCCGGAGCCGGTTCGGCCGCCGCGCTCACCACCACGCTCGCCGACATCGCTTCCAGCTCGAGGCGCGCATTCCAAGCGCGCGCCTCGCCGGCCAACAGCTCAAACTCCTGTTCCAGCGGCCGAAACGATTCGTGCCGGATGGTCACTCGATACCGCCCGGCAGGAAGATCCAAGCGGAACTTCCCGTCCGGACCGCTCGTTGCGCGGTAAGGCTCGGCCGAAGCGCTCATCAGTCGTGCTTGGATTTGCGCGCCCGAGATGGCCGCGCCGCTGGGGTCAGTAAGGGTTCCGGTGAGAGTTGCGATGGATTGCGCGTGAAGAACAGCACAAAAAAGGCATGCCACGCAGAAAACAAAGCTGAAAACTACTTCGGGCAGGCGGTGCGGTCTCATGGAGTCCTCCTCTCCCGTCTCGCGCGGGAGTTGAAGGTTGTCCCGGTCCTCGAGGGGTTCGCTCGCCCAAACGCAGCGAGCAGGACCGGGATTGAGACTCCGCCGGTCTCCTGGCTTGGCGGCACGTCCTGATCCCGACTTGTCGGGATCGGAACAGCGGCGCGGCCTTCCCATTCCGGTGTCGAGCCGGGTCGGCTCGGCATCCGGAACAGTGGCACGCGCCGGTTGCTACACCGCCTTACAGTCGCGCGGCGGCGACGGCTTTTCACCGTCTTCCCGTTCGCGGAGTCTCGGGTGGATGTGGACGGCGCGTGGTGACCCACCCGAAGGCGGTCGCAACACGCCGCAGGAACGACAAAAATCCAATTCAGTCGCAGCCGAACTCAATTCGGGTCGAATGTTCGCGTGGCGCTGCCCGGGGCACCGGAATCCGCCCCCTCCCTCAAGAGCACGCGTGGCCGCCCGCTCGCGCTCGTCTCTACTTCGAGCGGCGCCTCGAATACCTGCTCCAGCAGATCGCGGCGATACACTTCCGAAGGCGGTCCCACGCGCACGCATCTCCCCTTGTGCAGCAGCACGATGCGATCGGAAAACTCCGCGGCAAGGTTCAACTCGTGCGTTACCACGATCACGCTGAAGCGGTTTTCATCCGCCAGCCGGCGCAGCCTCCGTAACAGGTCGACTTTGCCGCCGATGTCGAGGTGCTGTGTCGGTTCGTCGAGCAGGAGCAGCGCCGGCTGCTGCGCCAGCGCCCGCGCCAGAATCACCCGCTGCTTCTCGCCTCCCGAGAGCTGCTCCATCCAGCGATCGCGGAACTCTTCCGCGCCGACTTGGGCAAGCGCGTTCGCCGCCATCAAACAATCCTGCTCGGTTTCGAAACGCAGCCGCTGTCCGTAAGGGTAGCGTCCTTGCAGAACAAATTCCCACACGCGCAATGGAAAGAGGAGCGCGCTTTCCTGCTGCACCAAAGCGATGCGCTGCGCACGCACGCGCGGATCGAGCCGGCTCGCTTCCATGCCGTCAATCTGCACGCGCCCGGAAAGCGGTTTCAGAATTCCGGCCAGAAGTTTCAGCATCGTGGATTTTCCGCTGGCGTTCGGGCCGAGAATCGCGACAACTTCTCGCCGATGCGCTTCGAAGTTCGCGGGGCCCAGGGCAAAATCCGGAGCGCTCCGGTCGGTGGCCGAGTAAGCAAAGCTCGCCTGCTCCACGAGAAGCCGCGGCTCCTGACTCCCCCAACTCGCCGCGCCATGTGGAACCGCCGAAGTCGCGGGAGTCGCGTGTCCGGAATCTTCCGGCATCAGCGCACCCTCCGCCGCAGAAGATAGATGAAGACCGGAGCGCCGGCGAGCGCCGTCATCGCGCCCACCGGCAGCTCCGTCGGCGCCACGACGGTCCGCGCCAGTGCATCCGCGAGAACGAGGGCGATGGCGCCCCCCAGCGCCGTCGCAGGAATCAGCAGGCGGTAATCGGATCCGAAAAGCATCCTCATCACGTGCGGCACCAGCAGGCCGATGTATCCAATCGCGCCGCTCAGCGAAACCGCAAGACCGGTCAGCAGCGACGCCGCGACGTAGACGACCACTTTGACGCGGCTCACGTTCACGCCCAGGTGACGCGCTTCCTGCTCTCCCGTAAGAATGAGATTCAGATCGGACGAAGTCGAATAAATCGCTCCCACCGCGGCCAGCAAAACCAGGAACAGAAAACCGAGATGCATCGCCGGGGGTGTCGCCAGATCGCCCATCAGCCAGAAGGCCATGCCCCGCAGGTCGCGCCCGCTCAGCGTCGTCATCAGAAACATGATCACGGCCGAAAGAAACGACGCGGAGACGATTCCCGCGAGCAGGAGCGTGGTGCTATCGAGCTGTCCGCCGCGTCGCCCGAGAAAATAAACGGCGGCGATCGTAGCAGCCGCACCGAGGAAAGCCGCCGCCTGCATCGCGAGCGGTAAACGCGGCGCGACGCTCAAGCTGAGAATTGCGCCCAATGCCGCTCCACTCGACACACCCAGGACGTACGGGTCCGCCAGTGGATTTCGCAGCAGCGCCTGAAATCCCGCGCCTGCCACCGAGAGCGCCGCGCCGACGATGATCCCCAGCGCGATCCGCGGCAATCGCAGTCCGAAAACAACCAGATAGAATTCGCTCGGAATTTGGTTTGATTGCCCGAGGACGCGACGCACCAGCGTCATCACCACGTCGTTCGCCGACATCGGATACGCGCCAAGTTGGAGTGAAATCACCATCGCCACAAAGAGAACCGCGCCCAGGCCCGCGCACACGATTGCCACGCGTCGCGGCGTCAGAGGGTGCAAGGGAAGCCTCGGTTCACGGTGCTCGGCGCATAACTCTTCTCGGCGATTTCCAAAGGCCTTGCATCCCGCTTGTTCTCTGAACTGCCGGCAAACGCATCCGGATGGAGTTGTCGCGCCAGTTGCTCGATCGCATCCACCAGCCGCGGCGACGGCCGGTCGATCGCTTCACTGATGACTGCAACGTGGCCTTGCTTCACGGCTTCGAGGTCGCGCCATGCTGCCCGCGCGCGCAGCTCCGACAGGCTGCTCGTGCCCGAATCTTCATGGCTGCTGGCGAACACGAGATATTCCGGCTGCAACCGCACCACCTCTTCGAGTCCCAGCTTCGGCCAGTCCTGTTTGGTCCTCACAACCGATTCGGCTCCAGCCCAGCGCAGAGCGTCATCGATAAAAGTGTTCTGCCCGATGCTGATCAGCGGATCCTCCCACACCACAAAGAGAACGCGGCGCGGCGCTCGGCCGCCAAGTTCCGTGTGGAGCGCGTCGAGCCTTGCCTGCAGCCGAGCCACGAGGGCCTCCCCCTGCGCGCCGGTGCCGATCAAATCCGAGAGCCGTCGGATTCCTGCAAGCGAGCCCTGCACCGAATGCGGGTTCGTGGCGTACACGGAAAGGCCGAGCCGCTCGAGTGCCGCAACCGTTTCGCGCCGGTTGATCGCCGTCGTCGCAAGAATCAGGTCCGGCTTCAACGCCACGATCGCCTCGAGGCTCGGGCCGAGTGGCGTTCCCACGTGCGCCTTCGTCTGCGCCTCCGGCGGGTAATCGCAATAGCTCGTGTCACCCACGAGGCGATCCTGTGCCCCTAGTGCGTAGATTGTCTCCGTCAAATCGGGCGCAAGAGAAACGATTCTCCGCACCTCCGAGGGAACGGCGACGCGACGCCCCGTTTCATCCGTGACCATCTCCGCGCGAAGCTTCGGCTCTCGAACTTCCTGCGTTGTGTTCGCCCTCGCCCGCCCTGGGCTCGCCAGGCCGCAGACAAGCAAGCAGGCAATGAAGCCGCAACGCCGGCGTTGCGCAGCACATCTCGTCGCCAAGAAATTCTCTCCAATAAAAAAGCCCCACGAAAAGAGTGGGGCATCTCGCCACACCCTTTCTCGCGAAGAGTGTCAGCCTCAACCGGCTCGGGCAGGTTTCCTGACTCTCGGCCCTCCCGCTGTTTCTCCGGTCCTTCGTGCCCGGAATTGCGGGAGCCAGAGGCGCTGTCCTGTTCCGATGCTCGGAACAACCCTTCCCGGTGCCGATGCCTCGGGACCAGTGGGCGAGCAAAATCTCGACAGCGCCGGCCGATCACAGTGGCGGGACCGTGGCCGATTCCAACGGCCTTCCCTTTACCCCGAGAGCAGCCGGAAAGGCCGCTCGAAGGGTTTACCCGAAAGCGACTTCTGATCGCTCCGAGTTTCCGTGAGCCAGCTCAAATTTTCAGTTGCGAGTGTATGTCCGAGCCCCAAGCGTGTCAACCGCAGCGACGGGACGCAGACCGTGAAGTGCATCAGAAAATTCGTGCGGCAGGAGAATCGCAGTCGTCCGCTCATGAGAATCTTCTTCGCGGCTCCAGTGCACATCGTCGATCCACCAACGCCCCTCGAGCGAGACCAGCGTGTAGCGCGCCAAGTAGTGCTCGCCATCCCGGGCCAGAATGTGCGTGTCCAGGACGGCGCGGGCGCTCGATGCCTCGCGCGCATCGAATTGAATCTTCTCGGCGCGAAACATCGACGGGTGTTCGGCGATGAGTTGGTGGAAGGCCGCGAAGGGAACCTCCGCGCGGTACTTTTGCGAGAAGAGGCCATAGGCGGCCCGCAAATCCCCTCGGGCGATGGCATCGAGCTGCGCGCGCACGATGCTGGTCGGACTCGCAGGATCGCCCGCCAAGCTCCCCGGCATCTCGATCCTTACCAGATTCCACGTGGTGAATGCGAAGGCCGCCAGCGAAACGCTGAGCAAGACGTACAGGCGTCGGATCAGAAATTTGCGGCGCCGGCGGCGCTGCACCGTCGGGGAATCAATCACAATCGCGCGCTCGCCCGAACTCGGCGGCGGCTGCGAAGGTTCGTTTTTCGAAAGATCATCCATTCAAGAGGTCAGCCGTAGAGGCCGCCAAGAGTGCAGCGACGCAATATCGCTGCGGCTTCACCCGCTGAGGCCCCCGAGAAACGCTCAGCGGTTTTTCCACTTCGGCGCGCGTTTTTCGACCTGGGCGCGCAAGCCCTCCTGCGAATCCTCGAGATCGGAGAGCTCGTTGAGGAAAACTTTCATCGAGTTTCGAACTCCGTCGCGAAGCGGCAACCCCATGCTGCCCAGGATGGCCTTCTTGGCCATGGTCAGCACCGGGCCAGACTGCGAAGTCACTTTCGCGATAATCTCATTGACTGTTTTTTCGAGGTCTTTTTCGGCGACGAGCCAGTTCACCAAGCCCACGTCACGCGCCCGCTCCGCCGTCATCGTTTCGCCCGTGAGCACAAGTTCGAGCGCGAGCTTCGGGCCCAGGACGTAAGGCAGGATGACCGCCGAGAGTGGAGGAAACACGCCCAGCTTGATCTCCGGTTGGGCAAAACGCGCCTTCGGAGTCGCCACAACAAGATCGGCCAGCGCCGCCAGCTCCGCGCCCCCGCCAAATGCCGCTCCATTCACCACGGCCATCAAAGGCTTCGCCGTATCCATCATCGCCAAGAAAGCGCCGCGAAATGCGTCGAGCATTTGAAAAACGCGCCGCGCCGTGTACTCGCCGATTTCGATGCCGCCGCAAAAGGCCTGCGCCGCCGAATCGAGCACGATCAGCTTGACGCCGCCTTTTCCTTCCAGGGAATTGATGCCCGCGGTAAGTTCGTTGAGCATCTTCTCATTCAGCAGGTTGTGCTCCGGCCGGTCGAGAGTCAGCCGCGCCACTTCGCCGTCGATGCGATACCGCACGAACTCGAACTCCTCAACCTTCGGCGGCGCCAGCGTCCCAAAGTCTTGCAGCATCCTGGTGTCATTAGCCATGCGTCAGCTCCAGTCCTATCAGCCTCGCAGGAGTCTATGTGGAGAAAATCCTGGGCTTTGTGGGTCGCGGTCTTAACCGCGACATAAGCAGAGCCTTTTAATTACTCCCTCGAGGGCTTCAACCCATAAGCTTAAGCCGCTTCGATTTCGACCGCTATACCCAATCCGCCGGAAACGCACAAAGTAGCTAACCCCCGCCGCCCCTTCCGTCGCCGCAACTCGTGAACGAGAGTGGCGAGAATACGCGCGCCGGTGCAAGCGATCGGATGGCCCAGCGCAATGGCCCCGCCATTTGGGTTCAGCCGCTCGCGATCGAAGTGCAACTCGCGGTCGCAGGCAAGCACCTGCGCAGCAAACGCCTCGTTTAGCTCCACCGCATCATAATCCTCCATCTTCGTGCCCGTGCGCGCGAGCAATTTGCGCACGGCGGGCACCGGCCCAATGCCCATCACCCGCGGGTCCACGGCGACAACCGCAGCGTCCACGAGGCGGGCGAGCGGCTTAAGCTGCAATTCGCGCACTTTTTCCTCGCTCGCCAGCACCACGGCAGCCGCGCCATCGGTAATCCCGCTCGAATTCCCTGCGCTGATCGTCCCGGACTTGTGAAAAACTGGCGGCAGCTTCGCCAGCGCTTCAAGCGTAACGTCCGGGCGCACGTGCTCGTCCTTGTCGACGCGGGTGACGTTGCCTTTCCTGTCCGTGCGCTCAATGGGAATCATCTCCGCGCGGAAGCGGCATTCCGCCGCGGCGCGCGCCGCTCGACGATGACTTTCGAGCGCCAACGCGTCCTGCTCATCGCGCGGTATCTTGTACTGCTCCGCAAGAACTTCAGCCGTCTCCCCCATGATCATCTTCGAAATGGGGCAAAGGAATCCATCGCGATACATCGCATCCACCAGCGGCTGATTCCCCATCTTGAATCCCCACCGCCCTTCGACAAGATACGGCACCCGGCTCATCGATTCCATGCCTCCGGCAACAACAATCTCCGCGTTCCCGAGAAGGATCTGCTCCCAGCCGAGCACCACCGTGCGCAGCCCCGAAGCACACGCCATATTGACGGTGAACGCTGGAACATCATCGCCCAATCCAGCGCGCCAAGCGACTTGCCGCGCCGGGTTCGGCCCAATGCCCGCGCCGCGCGCATTCCCGAAAATCAATTCGTCGATCTTCCATGGCAACTCTGCCGAATTATTTTGTGCGTCACGGCGAGGGAGCCGCGGCGGGCCAAGAATTTCCCGCATGTTGATCGTAGGGCCCTCGCCGGGAGTTCTTTCCGAAGGCAAGGGTTGCCCGAACGCCCGCTCGAGCGCCGCTCGTACCGCAATCACACCTATATCCGGCGCGGTGAACTCCGCAAGCGCGCCCCCGAATTTCGCAATCGGCGTCCGCGCCGCACTCACGATATAGGCTGTCTTGTTTTTGTTCATGGTCTCAGAGTTTTAATGCTAGCACATTGCCGCGGTGCCGGATGCCCGACGCCTTGGTAGCCACGGCGTCGCTCTTTGCGCCGTGGGTTCCGTTCGATCTAATCGGCCTCGTCAACATTACGATAGAGCGACTTGGCTTCAGGACTCATGCTCTGGATAAAGTGCCCGTTTGCAAGTAGAATCCCTGCTGCAAACGGCGCTTCCCTTCCCCCAGAGGAGGATTGATGGCCGATTATTCGCCATTCATGAATGCTTACGGACTCATTCCCAAAATACTGGGCAAGTAAAAAAGAATGCGGCAGCCCGCCCAATCGAGCCTCAAGCCTCCAGCGTCGAGCCTCTCGAAACCTTATCGCCCCAAATCACCGCGCAAACGAAACTAATCTCGATCTAATCGAATGAAAACAAACAGCAGAGGTCTCCCCAAATCGACACAAAAATCAACTTTCCTCGAGAAAAAGCGAGGCGCGGTGGCGTTTCGGCTCCGTACCACAACCCATAGACACTTACGACAATCCGGCCCGAAGATTTTGTGGTGTGCTTGCTGTTTTTCCTTGACAACTTTTCCGCTCCCGCCGATACTGCGAGCCCAGATTCGGGAGACTCGTGGCCGGCTCCTTGGCGCGTCCACAAGTGAGCCCGAGTTAAACCGAAAATCGAGCGGGGGAAGCACCCCACATCAAGATCGCGTAAATCGCGAAGGGGTAGCTTTTCTCTTTTTTCGGTCAGGGACGCCAAGCTTTGCGACCCGCCCCTTCCCAGAGGGTTTCATTAAAGCGGTCGGGTACTCCCTTGATTTGAACGGCGTGATCCGACGGGACACGTCGAGGCATCCGGGAGACGCTATTCGGAGTTATAATTAGTTTAGGCCCTCCGAGCGGACTCCACGGCTAAAACGAGGCGGCACGGCTGCCTGCGCGGGGGCAGAAATGGCAGACGCAAGAATGGCATTGAACGGCAATTTGAATGTCGAACAGCAGACCGGGCGAGTGACCGGCCAGGACTTCCAGAGATTCTTTACGGACGGGAAAATATCTCCCTTCGACGCGGTCGAATGGGAAAAGCGGACGGCCCAGATTGCCAATGACAAGGGCCAAACGATTTTCCGCCAGGAAAACGTAGAAGTCCCGAAGTCGTGGTCGCAGACGGCGACCAACATTGTCGCATCAAAATATTTTCATGGAAAGCCGAATACACCGGAGCGCGAGAGCTCAGTACGGCAACTGATCGGACGTGTGGTGAATGCGATCATGCGCTGGGGCGAACAAGGAGGCTACTTCGCTTCGACGGAATCCCGCGACGCGTTTCGCGATGAGCTTGCTCATCTTCTTGTCGAGCAGAAGATGGCATTCAATTCGCCGGTGTGGTTCAACGTCGGCGTCCAGCAGAAACCGCAGTGCTCCGCCTGTTTCATCAACTCCCTCCAGGACAACATGGAATCGATCATGAACCTGGCGAAGACGGAGGGAATGCTCTTCAAATGGGGCTCCGGAACCGGCACGAATTTCTCGACCCTGCGCGGCAGCCACGAGAGCCTCTCGGGCGGCGGAATTGCTTCGGGCCCGGTCAGCTTCATGAAAGGCTTCGATGCCTTCGCGGGCGTGATCAAGAGCGGCGGAAAGACGCGCCGAGCCGCCAAAATGGTGATCCTGAATGCGGAGCACCCGGACATCGTGGAATTCATTGACAGTAAGATGAAGGAAGAGCGCAAAGCGCACGTCCTGATCGAGCAAGGCTATGACTCGTCGATTGACGGCGAGGCTTACGGCTCCGTCTTCTTCCAGAACGCCAACCACTCCGTGCGGGTCACCGACGAATTCATGCAGGCCGCGGAAGAAGACCGCGACTGGTGGACGCGCAACATCAACGACGGCAAGCCCGTCGAGCAATTCCGCGCCCGGGACCTCCTGCGGCGCATTTCGGAATCGGCCTGGCACTGCGGCGATCCGGGCGTGCAGTACGATACGACGATCAATCGCTGGCATACCTGCAAGGCCACCGATCGCATCTACGCTTCGAATCCGTGCTCGGAGTACATGTTCCTCGACGATACCGCGTGCAATCTCGCCTCGCTCAATCTGCTGAAGTTCCTCGGAACGAATGGCCAGTTTGACGTCGAAGGCTTCCGGCGCGCCGTAGACATCACCATCACCGCGCAGGAAATCCTGGTGGACAATGCCAGCTATCCCACCGAGAGAATCGCGCGGAACTCGCATGACTACCGGCCGCTCGGCCTCGGGTACGCGAATTTGGGCGCCCTGCTGATGTCGCTGGCGGTGCCGTACGATTCCGACGCGGGCCGCGACATTTGCGCTGCGATCAGCGCGCTGATGACCGGCCAGGGGTACCACCAGTCGTCAAAGATTGCCGAGCGCATGGGGCCCTTCCCCGGCTACGTGCGCAACTCGCAGGCGATGATCGATGTGGTGCGGATGCACCGCGATTCCTTGCGGCCCGTCAAGCGGGAGAACGTGCAGGCGTCGCTTCTTGACGCCGCACAGGAGTCCTGGGACAACGCGCTCGCACACGGCGAAAAGTACGGTTACAAGAATTCGCAGGTGTCTGTGCTGGCGCCTACCGGCACAATCGGCTTCATGATGGATTGCGATACAACCGGCATCGAGCCTGATCTTGCGCTGGTGAAGCAGAAGAAGCTCGTGGGCGGCGGCGTGATCAAGATCGTCAACAACACCGTGCCGCAGGCTCTGATGCGCCTGGAATATCCACCGGAGCGGGTGGCGCTGATCGTCGATTTCATCGACCGCAACGGCACGATCGAAGGCGCGCCCGGGCTGAAGCCCGAAGACTTGCCCGTTTTCGATTGCTCGCTCACACCGGCAGGCGGCGGTCGTTCCATTTCCTGGCGTGGTCATCTGAAGATGATGGCAGCCGCCCAGCCCTTTCTCTCTGGCGCCATCAGCAAGACGATTAACATGCCGGAGGAATCCGCCGTCGAGGACATCATGGAGGCCTACATCGAATCCTGGAAGCTCGGCCTTAAGGCTGTGGCGATTTATCGCGACAACTCCAAGCGCTCGCAACCTCTCTCGGCCGCGGGCAAGAAGGAAAGCACTGCGGAAGCCCCCGGCGTCGCGGCGGCCAAGGCGGAAGTGACGGCAGCGCCGGTCCAGCAGCAGCTCTTCCAATACGCCCAGCGGCGTAAGCTGCCGAGCGAACGCGAGTCCATCACGCACAAATTCTCGATCGGGGGCCATGAAGGCTACCTGACCGTCGGGAAATACGCGGACGGTACGCCCGGCGAAATCTTCATCAAAATGGCCAAGGAAGGCTCGACGCTTTCCGGGATCATGGACGCGTTTGCGCTTTCCGTTTCGATCGCGCTGCAGTACGGCGTGCCAATGCGCGCGCTGGTGGACAAGTTCGTGAATTCGCGCTTCGAGCCGGCGGGCTACACCGGCAATCCGGAGATCCGCTACGCGAAGTCCATCGTGGATTACATCGGGCGTTGGCTCGGCAGCAAGTTCATCTCGCGCGATTACACCGATGTTCCCGAAGCAAACGAAGCCGCAGCGCAGCCGGCCGCCCTCGCGCCGACGCCGGTGCTCTCCGCCGATCCGGCCGCCTTGACGCGTCCCCGCGCGGCGCTTGACGATGCTCCCTCGTGCTCGGAATGCGGCATGCTGATGACGCCGAACGGAAGCTGCTACAAGTGCTCGAATTGCGGCAGCACCTCCGGCTGCAGCTGACATTCTTCGAAACAGGGGTAACATGATGGCGCCGCCATGGTGCGTCCGCGCCAGCTCATCCCGCCTCTCACGATTCACACATCGGAAGGCCGCACGGTTCAGGCCTGGGATTTCAAACAGAAGAAAAACCTGGTAATCGCTTTCCTGCACGCCGATTGCGCCGCTTGCCGGGAATTTCTCACGCACCTTGCATCGGCCCCGGGTGAGCTCGCCGACCGCGAAGCCGTTGCACTCGTTATTTTCCTCGAGACTCCGTCGCGCACGCTGGTTGAAGGGCTTCCCCCGGAAGTGATTGCCGGCACCGACGTGTCGGGACGCTCAGTCCAAGATTTTCTTGGTAAGGATGCTCTTTCGAACCGGGGGCTCGAACTGGTTGGAGCTTTCGTAACCGATCGCTACGGTGAAGTCTTCGCGGAATGGGTCGTTCCAGACGACCATCGCCTGCCGGGAATGGCAGAAATCATGCGTTGGCTGGGGCAGATCGAAATCGCCTGCGAGGAGTGCGGCGTCCCACGCTGGCCGACGGAAGGATAGCGCTGGAGAATCTCGATATAGAAAATAATAAGGGGGCCCACCCGGGCCCCCTCGTGCTCTACCCCCAGAATTCCGGTTTCGGCGCGGCGAAACCGGCCCACCCCGGGATTAAGCGACAGCCGCGCGTAGATAGTGCACGCTTGATGCCACGGCAAGCACCTCCCGGCAAGTCCATCTAGCCGATTGGCTTGGCATGAGTTAGCTGGCTGCGGTAATGCAAGCATGGGTTGGGGAGGGTCTTGCGCCTACGATTTCCCACATGATTCTTCATAGGGCGCTATGGCGTTTGGAATATCGGGGGTCGCCCAAGGAATCTAGTTGGAGGAAGTGGGAAGCTGTGCCGGAGGGTGCACGAAAGCGGGGCGAGAATCGAGGTTAGGCCCCGATGGCGGAGCGGATGGCGGAGGCGATGCCGTCGGACCAGCGGCGCACGTCTTCTTCGCGTTCGGCTTCGACCATGACGCGAGCGAGCGGCTCGGTGCCGGAATAGCGCAGGACAACGCGGCCCGAGCCATCGAGCGCACGTTGCGCTTCAGCCAGGGTGCGGGCGACTCCCGGGAGGGTCTCCAATGGCGGCTTTGACCGCACGCGAACGTTCAGGATCGTCTGGGGAAAGATCTTGAGGTCGGCCACGAGCGAATCGAGGGGCCCGGCAATCGAAACGAGCGAAGCAATCTTGATGGAGGTGAGCATGCCGTCGCCGGTCGTTGCGTCGTCGAGGAATAGGATATGGCCCGACTGCTCGCCTCCGAGGTTCGCGTTGATGCGCTGCATTTCTTCCAGAACGTAGCGGTCGCCGACGGGCACGCGGGCGAGCTTCAAGCCCAAACGTTCGAGCGCGCGCTCGAGGCCCAGATTCGCCATCGTCGTTCCTACAACCGTCGTGCCGCTGAGCGTGCCGCGGGATTTCATGTACCGGCCCATGGCCAGAAGGATGCCATCGCCATCGACCAGCTTGCCCGAGGCGCACGAGAAGACGGCGCGGTCGGCATCTCCATCAAAGGAGACGCCCATCATGGAGCGCGTCTCGACGACTTTTTTCTGCATGCTTTCGGGATGGAGCGAGCCGCAGCCGGCATTGATGTTGCGGCCGTCGGGGCGATCGTGAATCGGCGTTACTTCGCAGCCGAGGGAGCGGAAAAGCTGCGGCGCGAGCGCGCTTGCGGCGCCGTTCGCGCAATCGACGACGATCTTCAAACCGGCGAGATGCGCTCCCGGCAAGACGCAGGCACGCAGCGCCTCGAGATATTCCTCATGGAGACGCGTGTCTTCTTCCAATCGCACGCTCGCTGGGCGGGCGGCCGCAGGCAGCGCCGCCATGCTCCCTTCGATTTCCGCTTCGACCGCGTCGGGGAATTTCATTCCGCTCGAAGAAATCAGCTTCACGCCGTTGTCATGATAGGGATTGTGCGACGCCGAGATCACCACGCCCGCTGAAAAATGATCCCGCCGCACGAGCCAGGCCACGCCCGGAGTTGTGACCACGCCTGCCGAAACCGGCTCGGCGCCCGAAGCGGCGAGCCCCCGGGCAATTTCAGCAGCCAGATGCGGCCCTGATTCGCGAGTGTCCATGCCGACGAGCACACGAGGGTGAGCTTCTTTGGCGCGCAGGTACGCGCCCAGCGCGCGGCCAACGCTCACAAGCGTGGCATCGTCGAGCGGGTGTTCGCCGGGAATACCGCGAATACCGTCTGTGCCGAATAATTGCTTAGACATTTCTATGGCCATGGAGGCTCGCCATTGGCGAAAACGGCAAAAGAAGAAAGATTTTATCACGAGTGTCACGCTGAACTTGAAACCGCCGAGCGGTGTGGGCTAAATCGTCACTCGCCGGGGCACGGGAGGTGTGTCAGCAAGGCCGGTATGCTATCGTAACTCGACATGGGCGGGGTAGGACGACTGGTGATGCCGCCCGAGACGACGAAGGCCGCCTCGGGGAGCTCGACGAGCGCGCGAATTATCGCCGCCGGGATCATCATCGCGTTCTGTTACTGGGCGTCAAGCATTCTCGTAACCCTCCTGATTGCCATCCTCGTGGCGTACTTCCTCGACCCTGTTGTGAACTGGCTCGAAGACAGCCACATCTCGCGCCCACTTGGCTCTTTCATTATGGTGATGGTGTCGCTGGCCCTGCTCTTCGGCTTTGCCTGGGTCCTGGTGGAACGCGCCGATCAATTTGGTGCCGACTGGCCAAAGTACCGCAAACCGCTCCAGGAACTCGCGACGGCCGCGGAGAGCCGCCTCGAGCGGATCGAAACGCAAGCAGGCTCGATCGCACCGGAAGAGAGAGGACGCCAGGTTGTGCTGGTCAGCGATCTGCATCCCTTCCGCACGGCGCTTTACAATCGTTTGGGGTCACTCTACAGCGCAATGGTGGCTTCTACCTTCGTGCCTTTCCTCGTTTTCTTTATGCTTTCCGCCAAACGTCAAGTGTGGCACGCCACGATGCAGCTTTTTCCGACTACCGAGCGCACGCAAGTGAAACAGACTCTCGAGGAGGTCGGGACGGTGCTGCGTGGTTATCTGGCGGGGACAATGCTGGTGGGTATAATCCTCGTCGTAGCGAGTTGGCTGTTCTTCTGGGGCATTGGTCTCGATTATTCCTTCCTCACCGGAATCGTTTCGGGTCTGCTGAATCTCGTACCGTACTTCGGCGTGGTGCTTGCCTGGGTGCCGCCGCTGCTGATCGGGCTCAAGCAGTATCACTCGATCGCGCCGTTCGTCGGGATTTTCGCCATGCTCACGTTCCTTCACTTGATCGCCGCGAACGTTCTCTTTCCCGCGGTGATCGGCCGAAAGGTCCACCTGAACGCGCTCGCCGTCACCGTTGCGTTGCTTTTCTGGGGCTGGCTGTGGGGCGCGCCGGGACTGGTCCTCGCGGTGCCGATTACCGCCATCATCAAAGTCATCTGCGATCACATCGAAAGCTGGCAACCCGTCGGCCGCTGGCTCGGCGCGTAGGTTTTTCTTCGAATCGTATTCAGTTCGCTGCAGCCAACTTGCGAAATTCGATTTGAGGATGAACGGTGACCGAAGTCTTTAGGCTGTTGGCGATGTAACACTGTTCGTGCGCGACCTCGACGAGGTGACGCACGCGCGCTTCTTCCGATCCTGCCGCCACCACGATGCGCGGCCGTAGTTGGATGCTCGCGATCCGGATAGGCAAGTCAGCCTCGGGCATCACTGCCTCGGCGGTGTCTTCGTATTCCAGGACTTCGACACGCGCTCGCGCCGCAACCGCCAAGAATGACAATAGCTGGCACGAGGACGCCGCGATGACCAGCAATTGTTCGGGATTTAGCATCTCGGGATTGCCACGAAATGCCGGATCCGAGGAAAGGCTTAGCGTAGGTTGCGCCGGGGGAGCTGACGCCGTGTGCGCTCGGTCATACTTGTCATAACCCGCGCCGGTACTCCCCTTCCACGAACAACGCGCCGCATAGTGGTGCACTCTATGTTCGGACATCTTCAGCCTCCGTCCCGTTCTGCGGGTTGTGAAACGCAGCCCACATCCGGATCCCTTGGTGCGCGGCATCCGGCGCGTCTCACCGGATTCATTCGCCGGAGAAATTCTATACGCGTATGCACTGAGCTGGTGAGTGCTTTCAATCCGGGAATCGCCGCTTCCCGCGTAGCGTGGAGTCACCCCAGCTTACGAAGCCGCGCGAGCACTGCTTTTAGCTGGGCGCGATCTTCGGCTTCCTGGAAGAGTCGAATCGCGGCGATTCCTGCCGCGCCAGCCTGGAAACAGTTTGCCGCGTTTTCGCCATTCACGCCGCCGATGGCGAACACAGGAATTCGAACGCGGCGGCAGACTTCCGCGAGCCGCTCCGTCCCCTGCGGCGGGCCAAAAAGCAGCTTGGAAGGCGTCGCGAAAATCGGCCCGAAGAAAATGTAATCCGCGCCGGCCTTTTCCGCGGCCATCGCTTCTTCAAGGTGGTGACACGAGGCCCCCACCAGGAACCCTGCGGGTGCGTGTCCCGCCCGGCACCAACGCACCACATCGGCCACCGGCACGGATTCGCCTCCGAGATGGACGCCCGCAGAACCGGCGGCCAGTGCAACATCGAGGCGGTCGTTTACCAGAATGCGAGTAGGCGTTCCCACGGCAGCGGCAATTGCTTCTCTTGCGACTGAGAGAAGCTCGCGCGTGGGCAAATCCTTCTCGCGAATTTGAACCCAGTCTACGCCGCCGGCGATGGCGTTCCGGATCGAAGCCAGCAGCGCCGCGGGCGATGAGTCCTGCGCGAGCGAGTTTCGATCGGTGACGTAGCAAAAAATTGCCGGCTTAGGTACGGGTGACAACGGCGCGCGCCCCCCGGCGGAACGCATCCACGGCCAGGAAAGCGTCCGCCAAGCCCAGCCCGGAAACGGCGCCGCGGAGATAAGGGTTCAGGAGAATGGGAATCAAGCGAGGATAGCTGTTCAGAAAATAATTCGTTTCCCAGAACGGCGACCAGGGAAGGAGGATCAAGACCAGTCCCACGTCGAGCCAGACCAACAGCAGCAGAACTTTCAGGATTCGATTCATCTACAGGTCAGCGCTTTTGTAGTGTGGCGATGCGTTCGGCCACGTCGCGATAATCAATGTTCATCGCGTACACTTGCCTGAAGCTATCCAGCGCGGCCGAGGCCTCGCCGGCAAGCTCTTGCGCGACCCCTAGATCATACCGGAGGGCGAGAATAGTTTCCTGATCAATTCCTGGAATTTCGAGCGCGCGCAGGTACCAGATGGAGGCGATCTTCGGATCACCCTTATCCATGAAGGTCAGCCCGAGCAGGGTGGAGCACTGCATCGCATAGCGGAACGGCTTTCCAGTCTGTACGGCTTTGGCCACCTTTTGGAATTCGCCGATGGCTTCATCGAGAAGCCCCATTTCGCGATAGGCGATGCCGAGGTTGTAGTGGGTCTCGAGGTCTTCGTCCTCGTCACCCATTTCACCAAGCTCGGAGCGGAATTCCTGAAAGACTTCTTCGAGCTGGTTCAGGTTGCTGCCATTCGAAGGCGCGGCTTGGGCGAGAACTGACTCCGGTTCCGCGGGAATCGGTATCTGCGGGATTACTGGTTCCTTGGGTGGCGCCGGCGTAGGCGTCTTGGCGGCAACCTCGACCGGCGCTGGCGCCGGCGGGGCTGGGGCGGGCTCGGCGACTGCTGCATCGAGGGCTTCCACTTCCGCGACCAGGTCGCGCAGGAAGTCGTCCGCGTTCATCACCTGCTCGGTACTTGTCCCCCCGGCTGCTTCCGAAGGTACGAGCTCGAGATCAAATTCAGCAACGGAGGCGTCTTCCGCCGCCGCGGCAACCGGTTCGGGCGCCGGTTCCTGTACAGGCCCCGGAGCCGGCTCGGAGATTTCTTCGGCAGCGGGCTCGGCGGCAACAGGCTCAGGCGCGGGTGGTGTCTCCGCTGAGGCTTGGAACTCGTATGCCGGCGCGATTTCGAGCTCGAGTGGAGCAAGAGCCTCGGGCTCAGCCGGAGTCTCAGCCTCAATCTCGAAAACCGGGGCCACTTCGGTTTCGGGCGCCGGCGCCGCCTGCGCTTCCGCGACCGGTGCAGGCTCGGGCAGCGGCGCTTCTTCGGCTGCCGCAGCTTCGCTGGAAATGACGAATTCTTCCGGAGCAGCGGCGACTTCTTCCGTTTCCTTGACTGGTTCCTCGAAGGTGGCGGCCTCTCCGCCGGTTTCCTGCGAGAGCGCTTCCCATTCGTCGGAGAGGTCCAACTCGTTTTCGACGACCGGAGTTGCAGCCGAGGCTTGCGCGACGGGGGCAGGCGTCGCCGATTCCATGGAAAGCGGCGGCTCGGGCTCAACAACGGGCACGGAAAATTCCATCGGCGAAGCAGCGGCCGGAGCCACCGGCATGACGGGCGGTGCCGTCGCAGGCGCTGGAAGCTCTTCCGCCTTCAGATCGGCGGCGCGCTCGAATCGTTTGCGCAGCTCGGTGAAACGTTCGGCGGCGAGCGAATCGCCGCGCTCGATGTGAATTTGCTCGAGCTGCGCGGCCAGCTCGGCGGTGCGCCGTTCGTTACCTGCTCCAAGATACAGATCGAGCAGCCGCTCGAGGGTCGGCACGTGACCCGGTGCGCGCTGCAGAACATTTTCCAGCAGATGGGTGGCCTTTTGCGTCAGGCCATAACTGGAGAAGAGATCCACATCGGTGAGCGCCTGAGCAATATAATGCCCTGTTTCTTCGGCCATCTCCGGCTCGGGCGAAGGCACAGGCGCGGCTGCTAAAGGCGCTTCCTGAACGGCCGGAGCCGTTTCTCTGGTTTCGGCGGTCTGGGCGGGAAGTCCGCGTTGCGCCCGGAGCTTGTTCAGCCGGTCCAGGAGTTTTTCGTCGTCGGGATTGCGTTCGACCAATTCCGAAAGAAGCTTTTCCGCCTGATCGAATCGTCCCGCAGCGGCCGCCGCATTTGCGAGACGGCTGATGGCGTCGGGCAGCCGGAAGGAATCGCTGGTATGCCGGCAGAAATCCACGAAAGCCTCGAGCGGCTCGATACGATTCGGAAGACGCTCGACGACGCTCGACAGCGCATCGCGGAACTTATCCTGTTCGCCGACTTCGATCATGGCGTCGCGAATCTCGACAAGAATCGGAAAGGCCTCGTCTGGCTGGCCACCCTCGATGAGTGTGTTGGCGACCCGAAGGGGCAGAACATAATGCTCGTGGCCTCGGGCGAGAACGGTGTTGGCGAGTTTGATCGCCTGGTCCGTCTGTCCAGCCTTCAGCAGGTAATCCATCAGGAGTCCGGTCGTCTCGCCGCCCTCTCGCGCGTCCGGAAGACTTTCAAGGAGCTTAACCGCCTTCTCGGGATGACCGCCCGAGACCAACGTTTGCGCCTTCAGGGCGATTGCCGGTTTGCTGGTGGGATCGACTTCGAGCGCCCGATCGATCAGCTTCGGGACGTCGGCGAGCTCGCCGCGATCGAACAGGCGGCGCGCATAGTTCAAATACGTCTGCGCCGCTTCTTTTTTCTGACCAATGACGTTGTAGAGCTCCGCGAGCCGCATCTGCACGCGGAGATTTTCCGGCTCGACTTCGAGGAGCCGGCGCAACACATCGACCGCCTTCGGCGCGCGATTCGCCTTCAAGTGCGCTTCGGCGATCTGAAGGAAGAGCGGCCTAGCCTCGCTCAGGACTCCTTGCTGGACGTAGAGGTCTGCGAGACGCTCGAGCGGATCCAGCTCGTTGGGGGCCAGCTTGGCGATTTTCTTGTAGATGGCGATGGCTTTGCTGTTGAAGCCATCGCTTAGATAGACCTGCGCCAACCGCTCGAAATACTCGATGGCCTGCGACATGTCCCCCTGGCGGGCGAACAGGTCGCCCACGGTCATCAGCGTGACCTGATCCTTGGGGTCGTTCCGGAGGACTTGCTGGTACTCGCGGATGGCTTCAGAGACGCGCCCCTGGTTCAGAAGCTTCGACGCCGATTCGAGAGTCTTTGCTTTGTTGAAAGCCATCAGTGATTCTTTGAATGCCTAAACCCGCATGCCCCCCCGCAGCGCAGTTAGGGCATCGTACGCGGTCTCAAACAGAAACTCGGCTAAGTTAGCACACGCAAAAAAGACGGGTCAACGCAACAGGCAAGGGAAGGTATGAAAGAGGATAACAGTGGCTTCCCGGTGTTCCTGGGCCTCGCGGGGGCATTTGGGGGATCAGTCGCCCGAAGGGGGAGAGGCAGGCTCAGTTACCAGCGGCAAGGGTTCCTGCGACGCGCCTGCCGCCCAGCAGCTTGCTTCGCGCACGGGAGCGAACGAAAAGCGGTGCCGCGGCGTCGGTCCGTGCCGCTTCAGAGCCTCGAGATGATCCGGCGTGCAATAGCCTTTGTTCTGCGCAAAGCCATATTGCGGATATACCCGGTCCCACTCCTCCATCCGGTGATCCCGCTCCACTTTGGCCAGGATCGAAGCGGCGGCAATCGAGACGGACCGCTGATCGCCACGGATGAGTGATTTTTGCTCGATGGGAATATCGAGCTGGACGGCGTCGAGCAGCAAATAATCCGGCGAAATGGAGAGAGCCCCGACCGCGGCCATCATCGCCTGCAGGCTTGCCTGGTAGATGTTCCAAGCATCGATCCGGCTGGCGTCGATTTCGGCGACGGCCCAGGCAAGCGCGTGCTTGCGGATGCGTGGGGCGAGTTCTTCTCGGCGAGCGGGAGTCAGCTTCTTGGAATCATCGAGGCCGACGATGCGGCGTTTGGGATTGAGGATCACCGCCGCGGCGAAGACGGGACCGAAGAGAGAACCGCGGCCGGCTTCATCGAGACCGGCAATGCGCTGCCAGCCGCATTGGCGGGCGAGACGTTCGTAGCGCGAGCAGCAAAGGCGTCCCATTTGCGGTGACTCGAGCAACCGTCGCCGCAGGATTGTAGCACACGCTTCCACAGTAACAGGTTGGGCCTTCGCGGAATTTTCTTTAAGGTGCAACGTTGCTCGAGAGATTCGATATCCGGCGGGAACTTATTCGACGGATTCCTTCACGGCAACTGGCTCGAATTTCTCGACGCGCTTGATGCGCGCAGCCTTGCCTTTGCGTCCTCGCAGGTAGCCCAGCTTGGCGCGGCGCACGCGGCCCTGGCGGACGATTTCAATCGTGCTGATCATCGGCGAGTGAAGCGGGAAAATGCGTTCGACGCCGATGCCGAAACTTACGCGACGCACCGTGAAGCTCGCCCCCGCGAGGGTTCCGCGGCGCTTCATCACCACGCCTTCAAACGGCTGGATGCGTTCCTTTTCGCCGTCAGCTTCCTTCAAGCGGACATGCACCCGAACCGTGTCTCCCGGGCGAAAATTGGGAAGGTCTTTCTTCAGATAAGGCTCCTGGGCCTTGGCAAGTGTGCGATTCATGGCTGATGATCCCGGCAGACCCGCTCAGGTGGGGCCAGCACTCTATGGACAAACGGTGATTGTAGCCAAATTGTAACATTTTGGCTACAGAAACCAGCGCTTACGGGCAACGGCCACCGCGGAGAGACGCTGAGGCCACAGAGGAAACCTCTCGCCAAAAAGTAGGCACGGGTGCTAGCTGCTAAGCCCTCCTCAGCCGATCTCCGCTAACAAGCGGCGATCCTCATCGGCGAGAGTGGCGGCATCGAGAAGCTCGGGGCGATTCCGTAATGTCTTCGCGAGCGCCTGCTGGCGGCGCCAACGGCGAATCTGCTCGTGGTTGCCGCTGATAAGAACTTCCGGCACCTCCCACCCGCGGAAGGATTGCGGACGGGTGTAGTGGGGACAATCGAGAAGGCCAAGGGACGCGATCGAGGCGGACGTAGGGGCACGGTATGCCGTGCCCGCAATGTCCGGTGAGGAGAACGATTCCTGCACCGCCGACGCTTCATTGCCCAGCGCGCCGGGCAGGAGGCGCGTCACCGCGTCGAGTACAATCGCCGCAGGCAGTTCGCCCCCGGAAAGCACAAAATCGCCGATGGAAATTTCCTCTGTGGCCAGATGTTGGGCGACGCGCTCATCAACTCCTTCATAACGCCCGCAGAGTAAAACGATGCGTTCTCGTCGAGAGAGTTTGCGGGCGAGATCCTGACGAAACACCTTCCCGGATGCCGAGAGCAAGATTACCGAGGCTTCGGTGAGCGTTCCGGAATTACCGGTCAGTGATTCCACGGCTTCGAAGAGCGGCTCGGGCTTCAGGACCATGCCCTCACCACCACCGAAGGGCCGGTCGTCGACGGTGCGATGGCGATCATGGGTGAAATCGCGCAGATCGTGCGCCGCGACCTGAATCAAGCCGGCTTCGCGCGCCCGGCGCACGATCCCGTAATCGAGCGGCCCCGTGAAGAATTCGGGAAAGATCGTGATGATGTCGAAGCGCATGGAAGTCAGGAAGGAAGATTGTAGCGCAAGGCCGGAAAAGCCCCACCTCTGAAGAGTTGGGCACAAGCAGGCTGCGCAGACGTAAAGCGGATGACTGACGCGATGGGGTAGGTTGCTAGGGCTTGCTGTCGACCGGATCGGATTTCTGGGCGAGGCGGCGCTTCAGCGTCTTGAGTTGCTGTTCGAGATCGGCGACGCGTTCGGGTTCATAATCGGCGGGCACGGCTTTTTGCCACTCCGCCAACGCTTTTTCGTAAATCTCGGCGGCGCGCTGGGTTTGCCCGAGCTTGTAGTACACCTCGCCGAGATGGCTAAGAATGGTCGGATCGTGGCTCTGACGGCCGGCGGCCTTGGAGAGATATTCCTCGGCTTCCGCGAGCTTATTTTGTTTGTAGTAGACCCAGCCCAAGCTGTCCAGGTAAGCCCCGTTCACGGGTTCCTGATTGACGGCGCGCTGGATCAACTTGGTGGCTTCTTCGAGCCGCACGCCGCGGTCCGCCAGCATGTAGCCGTAATAGTTCAGGGCCGCCGCATTGTTCGGGTTCTGGCTGAGCACTTTGCGGAACTGCTGCTCAGCATCATCGTATTTCTTCTGGCGCTCGTAGATGGCACCGAGCATGTACCAAACGGTTTCCTTTTCTTCCGGCTTGCGCGAGAGTTCCCCGGCCTTGGCGGCGGACTGTTCGGCAGCGGAGTAGCGACGGCCGCGCTCCTGCACCTGCGCCAGGTCCAGATAAATCTCCTGATCGTTGTGATTGCCCTGGAGGAGGCCGCGGAGGGCTTTTTCCGCGTCGTCGGTCTGAGCCTTTTCGCCGAGCAACATCGCGTACGTGACGATCAAGTTCTGGTCTTTTGGCGAAGCGGCAAGCGCTTTCTGGGCCTCGGCGATAGCCTTATCGATGTTGCGGCTTTCGCGATAGGTGTCGATTCTCAAGATCTGGGCGCGCTTGGCAGCGTCGGGACCGAGCTGCGCCATGTCGTCGAAGGTCTTCAGCGCGGCTTCATAGTTTTCCTGTTCGCGGTAAACGAGGCCAAGCCGCTCGTAGAGGATGCTCAGCGCGTTGCTGGGGCTCGTTTCGCCTTTCGACTGGCTACGAATACCCGCAATCGCGTCGGACAGAACCTGAGCCGCGTCGTCGAATCGCCCTTCGGTCTCGTAAAGCAACGACTCGTTGAAGAGGACTTCGAGGCTTCCTGGGGCGAGTTGCTTGGCACGGAGCAGGCTGCTTTCGGCTTGGTCGAGCTTGTTCATGCGACGATAAATCGCGGCCATCCGCAGGTAATTCTCGGAGGACTCCGGTTCGAGCTCCGTCAGCCGCTTGTATTGCTCGAGCGCGTCCGCGTACTTGTCCTGGGCGGTCAGAGCCTGGGCCAAGCCCCGGCGATGACCAGGGTCATCCGGATCGAGCTCGACGGCTTTGCGGTAAGCTGTTTCTGCTTTCGGGTAGTCCCGAATCTGATCCTGAGCATACGCATTGCCGAGCAAGTCATACAGACCGGGCGAGTCCGAATCCGAGGCGGCACCGCTAAGCAGATCGATGGCATCCTGAGCTTTGCCTTGGTCCAGCAGCAACTGGCTCAATTGCTCGAGAGCGGACTCGTTGTCGGGCTCGCGTTTGAGAATGCCGCGGAGAACACCTTCGGCCTTTTCGTGATCGTTCTGGAAACGGTAAAGCCGGGCGAGCCAAAGGGCCGAATTGTCATCGTTCGGTTCGAGCTTCAGGATGGCTTCGAATTGCTCGACAGCTTTCAGAAGCGACTCGTTCTGCACCTGACCGGCATTCAGATCGCCCAGCGTGCGGACATAAATCCGTGCCAGCAGCCGATGTGCATTGATGTTGTTGGGATCCGCCTTCAGGGCCTCTTCGGCCTCCGCAACGGCATTGCGGATGTGCTGGGACTTGGCATAGATTTCCGCCAGCCGTTCAATGATGACCGGGGAATTCGGGTCGAGGCTCAGCGCTTTCTTGTAGGAATCGATGGCCTGAGTCGCATAGTCGGAGCGGCCGGTGGCTTCATATTGTTCTTCGTCGATGTGGCCTAACGTGAAATAGTAATAAGCGTCCGCCTCGACCGCCTCCGTATTTCCGGAGTTAGACGAGTTCATTGCCGGTTTGTGTGCCCCGGATTCCTGAGGCGAAGTTCGCTGGGTGGGAGCCTGCTGGGCCGGGGCGACCGAAGAATCCTGCGCCGCGGCGAGCGCCCCCAAGCTCAGCGTGAAGATTGAGATACCTAGAAGAGTCTTCATCCGATCACCGTAAACCCTCATTATGGTATAGCGTCGAAGGTCCGTCAAAAGATTCCCGGGTGGGTGTTGTCCATCTCAGTGGGACCCTTTAGGTTGATGCCCGAAATTGGGGATTAGGTGCTTCCGTATGAGGGGATTCCCGAATCCACCGGTGATCTGGAACATCCGGAAGAGGGAGTGGAATTTTTGGTAGAAGCCTAATGGCGGAAGTGGCGCACACCGGTGAAGACCATGGCCATGCGGAGCTTGTTCGCGGCAGCAATCACTTCATTATCGCGCACCGATCCGCCGGGCTGAATCACTGCTGTTGCGCCTGCTTTTCCTGCTTCTTCCACTCCATCAGGAAAGGGGAAGAAGGCGTCGGAAGCCACCACGCTTCCTGTAAGCGGCAAGTTGGCAGCGGCTGCTTTCAGCACGGCGATCTTCACGGAATCGACGCGACTCATCTGGCCCGCGCCGATGCCAACGGTGCGGCCTTCGCGTGCGAAGACGATTGCGTTCGACTTCACGTGCTTGCAGACCTTCCAGCCAAAAAGCAGCGTGCGTAGCTCCGTCTCGCTCGGCGCTCGCTCGGTCGTAACTTTCAGGTCGTTTTCCGTTAGTTCGCGGCGGTCGGGCTCTTGCACAAGGACGCCGCCCGAAATGCGCTTGAGCTCTAGTTCGGCGGGAGCCGCTTCAGCAGTCATTTCGAGCAAGCGCAGGTTCTTTTTCGCCGCAAGCTTTTCGAGCGCCGCTGCATCGTAGCCCGGCGCGACGATACATTCCACGAACAGCTTCGACACTTCGTCGGCGGTGGCTGCATCCAGCGCGCGATTAAAGGCTAGAACGCCGCCAAAGGCCGAGACCGGATCGCACGCAAGCGCCTGCCGATATGCCTCCGCCAGATTCGGTTCCTCCGCCGCGCCGCACGGGTTGTTGTGCTTGATGATGGCAACGGCTGGGCCGCGAAATTCGTGGACGAGCGCCCACCCCGCGTCGAGGTCCACAAGATTGTTGTAGGAGAGTTCTTTCCCTTGGAGTTGTCGTGCGCCCGCCAGACCAGCGGGGGGGCGCCCTGCCGGAATATATAGCGCCGCGAGCTGGTGTGGATTCTCGCCGTAACGCATTTCCTGGCGCCGTTCGAGGGAAATACTCAGGCGCAGCGGAAGCGCCTGAGCGTCAACCAGGTGTACGGCGCCATCGGCTGCGAGCCGCTCCAGCTTGGTGGCAATCTCGCCGTCGTAGCGCGAGGTTCTCGCGAAAGCCTTGCGCGCCAGATCAAGGCGCGTCGCAAGGCTCAATTCTTTGCCGCGCTCGAGTTCCTCTGCGACGCGTGAATAGTCTGCGGGGTCGATGATAACAGCAACGCTCTCGAAGTTCTTCGCCGCGGAGCGAATCATCGCCGGTCCGCCGATATCGATGTTCTCGATCAGCTCATCGGGACGCACGCCGATCTTTTCCGCAGTGGCCTCAAATGGATAAAGATTGACCACGACCAGATCGATCGGGGCGATCCCGTGCTCGCTCACCTGTTTCCGATCTTCGGCGTGGCCCCGGCGATGAAGAATTCCGCCGTGCACTTTCGGGTGCAGCGTCTTCACGCGGCCGCCGAGCATTTCCGGCCAGCCGGTCATCTCGGCCACATCGCGCACGTGCAAGCCGGCCTCGCGTAAGAGGCGGGCCGTTCCACCCGTTGAGACGATTTCGACGTTCAGCGCGGCAAGCCGCTTCGCAAAATCTACCAGGCCCGTCTTGTCATAGACGCTGATCAGAGCGCGCTCGATGGCCACGGCTCTCTCCTTCGGATGACTAGAAAAGATCTTGCGAAAGGCTGCCTAGTCTATGCGCTTACGAGGGAATTCGGAAGAGGGAGTGCCGAGTGAGGCCCTTGAGCCTGGTTCGGAAGGGCCATTGAGCGCAATGCGCGGCGAGAAATGCGGATTAGCTGGCGACGCGGGCCTTCAACTTGACGCGGCCGCCTTCGATGCTGACGGTGTACTCGACCTCACGGCAACCCTTTTTCTTGAGGTCGTCCGTCTTCTGGCGGACAAATTTTTCAAAGTCCTTGAGGCTAGGGCCGCCCGCACTCTCACCCGCCTCTCGCCGCGCTTCCTGCAACTTGTGGTAGAGGGTTTCGAGTTTTTCCGTCTCGCTTGCGGGATTCGAGAACGACATTGCAAAAAGTGGCGCCGGTGGCTGGGCAGGCGATGACGGATGAGGAGCAACACCGTGAGTCCCGGCGGGCGGAGGTGCTTGGGCTTCCTGGGCCTGCCGGCGAGCGCGTTCCGCCTCGATCGCTTTGGCCGCGGCCCCGAAGTGATGCTGGGTAACACTTCCTTCCTTCTGCAGCAGCTTCTTCCGCCACATGTCCTGATACTTGGCGTAGGTCTGCGCGATGTTGTTGTAGCGGAACCGCTGGGCAAAATTGACCTCTGCGGTGCGGTCGGCGTAGCGCTTGATCATTTGTTCGACGCGCCATTGCGTGTCGGAAGGGGGACGCGGGCGCCCGCCGCCAAAGAATTGCTCGTACTCGATCTTCAGCCGGCGAATATCGGATTCGAGGAGAGTCAGGTCTTCGTCAACACTGGCCATGGCTTTGAGCGAACCAATTAAAGCCGAAACTCAAGCGTAGAAGGAGACTCGTGCCGCGTCAATCACGCTGAAGCGCAGGTTGCCGCAATGGGTACGCCTGGCGATTGCGTGCGCCTAGCGCGCTGTGATGAAATAGCTTGGCCATGAATCCCCAGGCTGATTCCGCGGCTAAGATGCGCGAGGACTCGAGCGCGCGGCTGCGCGAGATTCCTTCCGTGGATGAATTGCTCTCGCGGCCGCGAATCATGGAGCTCTTCGCTCGCGCCGGGCGCGGCCTGGTGACGGAAAAAACGCGCGCGGTCCTCGCAGAAGTGCGGGCGCGAATCGCGCAGGAGAAGAATCCGGACATAGGCGCTGCCGAAGTCGCCAGCGTGGAAGCCCGGATCGCAGCAGAAGTGGAAAGAGCGCTCGCTCCGTCGCTCGTTCACGTCATCAACGCAACCGGCGTGGTTCTGCACACGAACCTGGGCCGTGCCCCGCTCCCTGTAGAGGCGATCGAGCACCTGCGCGAAACGGCGGCGCGCTACTCGAATCTGGAATACGACATTGCCAGCGGCGAGCGCGGAAAACGCGATGTGCACACCGGACGACTTCTCGCGGAGCTGGTGGGCGCCGAAGCGGCGATCGTGGTCAACAACAACGCCGCCGCTATTTTCCTGGTGTTGAATACGCTGGCCAAGGGAGCTGAAGTCATCGTCTCTCGCGGCGAGTTGATCGAAATCGGTGACGGCTTCCGTATCCCCGACATCATGGCGGAGAGCGGCGCGGTCCTTCGCGAGGTGGGTACAACGAATCGCACCCGGATCGCCGATTACGAACGCGCCGTCAGCGAACGGACACGGCTGCTGCTGCGCGTGCACCCCTCGAATTTCCGCATTACCGGGTTCACCGAACGGCCTTCCCTCGAAGAAATGGTCGCGCTCGGAAGACGCTTCCAGCTCCCCGTGTTCGAAGACCTTGGATCGGGCTGCCTCGCGGACCTCGCAGCGAGCGGAATTTCGGAGCCGGTCGCGCGCGAAAGCTTCCTGGCGGGTGCGGCGGTGGTTTCCTTCAGCGGAGATAAACTGCTCGGCGGCCCTCAGGCCGGAATCATCGCGGGGAAGAAAGAACTGATCGAGCGTATTCGCCGGAATCCGCTGTTTCGGGCGCTGCGCGTGGATAAACTGACGATTGGCGTGCTCGAAATCGCGCTGCGAGCGTACCTGCGGGGCTCGGTCGATGATATTCCGGCGCTGCGGATGATCCGGACTTCGGAAGCTGAAATCGCGCGCCGCGCCGCTGCATTTTGTGAACGGCTGCGGACGGAGTTGCCCGCGGACGCATCGATTGAAATTCGCGCGGGGTCGTCTGTAATCGGAGGCGGCTCGACACCGGATCAGCAGCTTCCAACTCATCTCATCGCTGTGCGCAGCCGGCGGCATTCGGCGGTCGAGCTCGAAGAGCGCCTGCGCCGTCCAGAGCGCGGCGTGCCGGTGATCGCTCGAATCGAGGACGATTCTCTCGTCGTCGATCTCCGCACCATATTCCCCGATGAAGAATCGGTGTTGGTCTCCGCTCTGGTCGCTGCCCTTCGCTGAAGCCGGATTAGCCACAGGGATGCAGGGAGAAAGCGAGGACAGACAGCCCTAGCCCGAATCGCTCAAGAGGGGAATGTCATGGCTGTTTGCGCGCAGCCGGGCGAGCGGGCACGGCATGCCGTGCTCCTACGGCCTGAGGATACATTCTGCGCGGAGGCAACGCCCGGAAGTGTGGTGAGAAATGCGGGTTAGAGGCGATTGATGACGCTGGCGACGCAGGCCGCGCCGAAACCGTTGTCAATGTTTACGACGCTGACATTTGAAGCGCAACTGTTCAGCATCGCCAAGAGCGCTGTGATTCCGCCAAAGCTCGCCCCATAGCCGACGCTGGTCGGCACGGCAATCACGGGAATTCCCACGAGGCCCGCCACCACGCTTGGAAGCGCCCCTTCCATCCCTGCCACGCAGACGATCACACGCGCCTCGGCGAGTTTCTTGCGATGCCCAAGCAAGCGGTGCAGCCCGGCTACGCCCACGTCGTACAAAGACTCAGCGCGGTTGCCAAGCATTTCTGCGGTGACGAGGGCCTCCTCGGCAACTGGTATATCGCTTGTCCCCGCGGTCACAACAAGAATCAGACCTTTGCCAACGATGGCGCGGCTTCGAGGGATCGCAATCGTGCCCGACAATGGGTAGAACTTCGCTCGCGGCGCGCCTTTCCTCTCGCGTTTCAACTTGCGAATGGCGGAATAGGTCTTCTCGTCCGCCCGGGTGATGAGAATGTTGTGGGAGGCCTTTGCGCGTAGCATCCCTCGAACGATCTGCGCCACCTGTTGTGGCGTCTTTCCTCGCGCGAAGATCACTTCGGGATAGCCCTGGCGCAGGCCGCGATGGTGATCGATCTTGGCAAAGCCCAAGTCCTCGAAGGGCAACTGCTTCAGACGCTCGACGGCGCGCGCCGCTGTAAGGCGGCCGGTCTGCACAGCCTCAAGGAATTGCCGAATGTCGCGCTCGTCCATCAATTGCCTGCTCTGCAGTGCATTCTATCATCGCCTTAGCAAGCACCGCTTTTACAGTCAGCTCAGGCCGGATGAATTCGCTTGAGTGCGGATCCAAGCATGATCCCTCGATCAACTGAGCAAACTAGTGGGTTGGCTGTTCCGTAGGCGCGAGGCGCGCGGCTGCTTTGATGCGTAAGTCGGGGAATCGTGGACGCTACTTTTTCGAGGCGGCCTTGTTCGCGTACTTCTTCTGGAAGCGCTCGACGCGGCCCGCGGTATCGATGAGCTTCTGCTTGCCGGTGAAGAACGGGTGGCAGGCAGAGCAGATTTCGACGCGGATCATTTCGCCCTTGTGGGTCGAACGCGTTTGGAAAGTGCTCCCGCAGGCACAATGCACGGTCACGGGATGATAATCGGGATGAATTCCTTCTTTCATGATGGGGCTCCAATCGGCTCGGGCCGGTCTGCGCGAGGCTCCGGCAAAGGCCGGCGCTACTATCGCGTCGCTAGGCCCACGAGCAAGCTCTATTTTACGCTATACGGCAAGGATTGCCAACTCGTCGGCAAGCGCCCAGGTTCGCTGAATTCGAGACCAAGTCCGCCGGCGAATGGCCGAATCCACTGGTGCCAAAGGTTGCAAGCCGAAACAATCCACCCAGGAAGGCTTCCACCCGAGGCACTTCAAGCAGGTTTCACGGCAGTCAGAGTAACTGCGACGGCGCGAACCCTGCCGCCCGGCTGAGACTGTGCGGGACGCTCAGCGACTCGCTGGATTTCTCCAAAGCCGGCGGCCGTTATGGTGTCAAGGTATTCCTGTTCCTCGAGAGCACCAGCAACGCAGGCGCACCAGTTGCCCGCACTGGCTCGCTCGTATAAGCTGTGAATCTCCTGCTCAGGCCCGCGCAGCACGATATCCGCAACCGAAATCCTTCCTCCGGGCTTCAGGACGCGGAAGAGCTCGCGATAGACCGCCCCTTTATCGGGAGCCAGATTGATGACGCAGTTGCTGATGGCTGCATCGGCGCTCGCATCACCCAGAGGCAAACGAGCAATGTCAGCCTCGGTGAAGGTTACGTTCGCAAAGCCCGCTCGGGCAGCTATGGCGCGAGCTCTTTCGACCATCTCACGGGTGAGGTCGAAGCCGAACACGCGGCCGGTTGGTCCGACTCGCTGCGCGGCGAGAAAAGTATCCATTCCGGCGCCCGATCCGAGGTCAACCACCGTGTGGCCGGGTTTGAGACCCGCAGAGCGGACCGGCGCGCCACTGCCTTCGTGGAGATAGGCACCTGTTGGCACCGAAGCGATTTCTTCCACGGTATAGTCGGACCGAACCTCAGACGTGCCGCAGCAAGATGTTGCTGCGGTTGCATCACTGCGAGTTCGAGCCACTTCGCCGTAGGCTGAACGCACTGCCTCGTGGATTTGCTCGGGCCCTTGATTTATGTCCGCCATCGTTTCTCCTTTTGCAAGACCGCTCTTTTATCGTTGGCCACGGTCAAGTCCTCATAAAGCGCGCAGCCACCGGGCGAGGTCATCGAGGGCTTTCTCTTTGCGACAGCAATAAAGCCATCGGCCGATTTTCCGGGTCTCGATGAGCCCGGCTTCGCGAAGCCGCCGGACATGATGCGTGATAGTGGGCTGGCGCAGACCGAGCACTTGTTCGAAGTCACAGACGCACATGCCCGGGTCGCGCTTGCTGACCTGCTCACAGGAGCAGCAGCCGGGCCATTTCAACAGCTCGAGAATCCGCTGGCGCACCGGATCTCCCAGCGCCTGAAGCTGCCGCAGTCTACGCTCTTCCCGCGAACCCCCGCGCTTCATACATAGATGATCATCTATATGTTACTTCTTGTCAAGCCCATCGATGGACGAGACGACGAGACAAGCAGATCCCTCGGTCCGCTCGGGATGACAGAGAAGGGACTCTTTCTGCAAACGGTGAAGCCGTGCCCTGACGACAAGAGTGCGACCGCCCCGGTCGAGGCCGGGCACGCATGCCGTGCCCCTACGGCTGCATACGGGGTTGCCGGGACGCCGCGGTGGAGAGCCGCGAAAGCCCTGGCGAGAATGACGGCCATGAAAGAGTGCGAAGCAGTGGCTGGTGGGTGGCGCGTGAAAGGTTCAGGAGACGAAGGCGCAGCCAACGCGCGTGCGGCCGCCTTCGCCTTTAAGCGTATATGCCTTTCGCAGGCTCACGCGCACCGGGGGAAGGATCGGCACGTGCAGCGTAGCGTAGAACTGGTTGGGCAACTCTTCCGGTTTTTCGAGGGAGAGCGCCACGCCGCCGTAACTGAGATCAATGACCGACCCGGTTTTTTGCGCCGTTTCCGTGAGCGCGGCATATGCACGGGTTCCGGCGAGAGAGACGCGCTCCCATTTGCGGCGCTCGGCTCCCGGGGCGGGATGAGGCGCGGCACTCGTCGCCGGCGGAGGCACAACGGCGGGCTTTGGTGAAGGCGCGGCAACGGGGGCTTCCCGTGGGGGCTGGGATTCGAGTGGGATCACGCGCGGCTGCGAGCGGCTTGAATGCTTGAGTTGATACAAGCGTTCGTCGGCGAGACGCAGCAAAGTGTCCTTCTCTTCGCCATCCTGCGGATGCACCGCAACGCCAAAATCAAGGGCCACGGCAATATCCAGATGCAACGGACGTGTTTCGGTTTCGTATTGCGCGCGAACGCGGCGGCAAAGGGTGATCGCCTGTTCAGGATCGGTCTGCGGCAGCAGAAGAGCGAATTCATCCCCGCCGATGCGAAACGCGAAATCGGAAGCACGCATCGTCTTGCGCAGGGTTGCGGCAGCCAACTGCAGCACCTGATCTCCCTTGAGATGGCCGTGTTGATCGTTGACTTCCTTCAAGCGATGCAGATCGAGAATAACGACGGCAAGGTTCTGGGTGTAGCGGCGAGCCCGGTTCAACTCTTTGTCGCAATACTCATCGAAAAGCCGCCGGTTGTAGAGCCCGGTCAATGCATCGGTGGCGGCATTGATCTGAAGCTTCTTGAACTCATCGTATTCCATCAGGACAGGGACACGCATCTGGCTGTTCGAAGCCAAAACATCGAGCATTGCGGTCTTCAGAGAAACGGGCTTGCCGAGGCTTTCCGCGAATGCCTGGCGACGGCGAAGAATTTCACTCCAGTATTCAAGGCTCTGTGTGTCACTGAGCTCAAGTTGCGAAATGTTTCGAAAAAATCGCTGCAAGAATTGCCCGCGAGCAGATTCCTCGAGTCCGTCGAGCGTATCGACGAGCAAGTCGAGGAACGAATCTTCCGACGATGGCTGAGATGAGGAGGGAGCGCCGGGTTGGGGCATCACTGGGATCCGCCGTCTCTAGATTACCCTAAGGTCTAGCGAAGCGGGGGCGCAATGGTCTCAAGCAATGGGAAGGCCAATGGAGGAAGAAAAAGACTTTCCCATGTGCGCGTAAACCTTTGCACTTTCAGAGACATGTTCTGGCCGGTCTGCGCCAGGTTTAGGCAAATTTTCTCTCGAGCAGGAATGTAGAAACGGATTTGCCATTTTAGGCGAAGAAATGCAACATTCGTGTCAACGGTTTTCGCGGCCGGATCGTCAGTCGAGCGGTTTCACAAACTCTAGGCCGACGAGATGAACGTCCCCGGCTTTTTCTTGCCTGCGAACTCGTGCCTGGATTGGGGGCATACCAGCGGGGACCAAGCCTGCAGAGGAAACTGACGGGACAGGGATTGTAAGCGTAATAATCTCCTGCAGACGAAGCGATCGGGATGTTGCGAGGAACGCACCAATCGCGCTGATATCAAGCGTTTTCGCGAGTTCCAAGAGCTCTTCACCATAGGCATCGACTCCGCGAACGAACACGGGGACCTGCAACCTGATTCGGGCGCATCGCCGCTGTTCTCCGGAGGAGGATGACATGCTGCCACTTTGGACAAGGCTTTCTCGGATGCCCATCAGTACCCCAGTTATAGTACGCATAACCATGGCAATTTAATGGCAAAGTCTGGAGCGGTTTTTGAGGAGACCATGTAAGCGGGGGCTTTTAAGCGACTTGCCGACTGTTCCAAATGCTTCTCGGAGCGGCGCGACCCCTAAGGCGTTTGGGAATTTGTTCCAGACGTTTTCTCCTAATGCGCAAAGTAGAACGCCTTTACCATTGACACTCCGGGGTCCCTCTGCGAGCATCAATCTTTAGCAAGTGGACATCCAGGTGAGAAGAAAACTATGAGGCGGGTGTGTTCGCGCATGGGAATGAGGGTGGTGTGACCCCAGAACAACACAGCCTGGAAAGAGGCGTGGCCAACGCTCAGCAGGCGAACGGGTTGCCGAATTTCAACCTGATTGCCAGCTTGCTGGACGCACTTGACCGGCCGATGTTGGTGGCTGAGCGGAGCGGCCGGATTCTCTTCGCCAACCTCCACGGGCAGGACCGCCTCAATTCGGAAACAATGATGCGCTCTCCGGGCGACCACAACCTCTTCCAGGATCTGTTGCACGTAGATGATCGAGGATTGATGAGCCAGCTCGAGGGCGGAGAACAGGAAATCAATTTGCCGGTGGGTTGCCCGGAGGGAAAGTGCCGGGCGCGAATTCGCTGGTTGCCGGAGCCGGATTGGCTGGTGGTGTACATCGAGACGGTTGGGGCCGAGGCGCCAGCGGACGAAGTGGAAATGCGCCACACCGTGCAAGAACTGATGCAGGAGCGGGAGATCACGTATCGAAATCTCCTCGCCGCCTACCTGCGTCTTCAGGAAGCAAATCGTCAGAAGACGGTTTTCCTGGCGTCGGCGGCGCACGAGTTGAAGACGCCGCTTGCGGTGATGAAGGGCTACTACGATTTGTTGCTTTCGGGGTCGCTGGGAAAGTTAAGCGATCGGCAACGGGAAATACTTCAGGAATCGAAAGAGAGTTGCGACCGGTTGGTTCGGCTGGTGTCGATGTTTCTGAACTATTCGGCGCTCGAAAGCGGCAAGCTGGTTCTGCAACTTCGCCCGAATGATCTGCGGGATTGTCTGAGTGATGTGGTCTGCCGTTGGGAAGATGCCTTCAAACGTGCCGGGGTTCGGCTGGAAACGCAAGTGGCGGCGCAGCTCCCGATGTTCAAGTTCGATTATCAAAAAGTGCAGCAGTGTGTGTCGAACCTGATTGACAACGCTCTGAAACACACGCCCGCGGGCGGTTGCGTCACTCTTCGCGCAGGACTGCACTTCTGGGAACGTCGCGTCTCCGATGCTCCGCCTTCGGCCGAGCGCCGCCGCGATCGGGCCAATCAACCAAACAGTATGCTTGTTTCCGTGACCGATTCGGGAACAGGGATCGCTTCCGAGCATCACCAGGAAATTTTCGAGGAATTTGTGCGGGTGGACCCTTCTTCCGCGGGCATGGGTCTGGGGCTGGCGATAACCAAGCGGCTGATCCAGGCCCACCGAGGAAAAATCTGGGTAGATAGCGAACCGGGCCGCGGGAGCTGTTTCTCGTTCCTGCTTCCGGTGAATGTGGAATAATCTCTCGAAAGAATTCAACGCGACTGGAAAAAGAGATGGATGAAAAAGAGAAGATCCTGGTAGTGGATGACGAGCCCAGCATTCGAAAGTATCTGCAGACGCTGCTCGAGGTGGATGGGTTCGAGGTGCACGCGGTGCCCAGCGGCAAAGAGGCCCTCGAGCGGCTGGGTTCGGGCGAAAAACCGGACTTCGTCATTCTCGATGTGCTGATGCCGGAGATGGATGGTCTGGAGACGCTCCGCCAGTTGATGAAGGTGGATCGCGGCCTGAACGTCATCATGCTGTCGTGCTCGAACGAGGTGGGAACAGTCGTGGATGCCATCCGCTTGGGGGCGCTGGACTACCTCACCAAGCCGTTCGAAAAGCCGGAGCTCGACGCCGCCCTGCTGAAGTGCCGGCAGAAACAGCAACTCCGCTCGGAAAACCAGGCCCTGCGCGAGTATTGCGAGCAGTTGACGGAGGATCTTTCCTTCCTGGCCGCCAGCCCGCAGATGTTGAAAATTCGGCAGCAAATCCTGCAGATCGCACCGGTCGATGTGCCCGTGTTCATCAGCGGCGAGAGCGGCGTGGGCAAAGAAGTGGTCGCGCGCATGATTCACCTGCGCTCCACGCGCCGCCAACAGCCTTTCATCAAGGTGAACTGCGCGGCGCTGCCCGGCGAGCTGCTGGAATCCGAGCTTTTCGGGTACGAACAGGGAGCCTTCACCGGCGCAGTTCGCTCGAAGCCCGGAAAGTTTGAGCAAGCCAACAAGGGCACGATTTTCCTGGACGAAATCGCAGAGATGAGCCCGCATCTGCAAGCAAAACTTCTCCATGTGCTCCAGGACAATCAGTATTCCCGGCTCGGCGCCCGATCGGTAATCAACGTCGACGTGCGCGTTCTGGCCGCGACAAACATCGCCGTGCAGGAGGCCATGCGTTCCGGCAAGTTCCGCGAGGATCTTTACTACCGGTTGAATGTGCTCTCCATTCATATCCCGCCGCTACGCGAACGGACTACGGAAATTCCGCTGCTGTTCAGGCATTTCCTGCTGAAATACAGCGAGAAATTTCAGAAACCGACGCCCGAACCGTCTTCTCACCTGCTGGAAGCCGCGCTGCGCTATCAGTGGCCCGGCAACTTGAGAGAGCTCGAAAACTTTGTGAAGCGGTACGTCATTCTCGAAGATGACGAAGGAAGCTTTCGCGAGTTGTTGGAGATGACCGGCACTCAGCAACGCATGAACCCGCGCGAGGAAGCTCCGGTCGTAAAGGAACAAGGCTTGAAAGCGCTGGTGCGCGGCCTCAAGGACGAAGCAGAAATGGAAGCGATCGCGGATGCCCTTGAGAAGACGAACTGGTGCAGGAAGGATGCGGCTCGCATGCTCGGGATCAGTTACAAAGCGCTGCTGTACAAAATGCGCCAGTTCAACTTGGATCCGGGACGCGGGTCGCGCTCGAACGCAGTGACGCCAGCAGCCAAGATCCCGTAGTCCTAGGACTTCTGTCAACTGTTGTATATTCAGGGCACATTACTCCCAAAAAGTCCTTCCTGCTTCTTTTGTAATTGAACTACGATTCGTGCGGGCATGGCTGCACCGGGATCGACCGGCATGTCCGATACAGGTCACGTAACGACTCGAGAAAAAACTGAATCGTTTGTTTCTGTTTTCAAAAGAGTTGTTTTGGTTCCTCCGTGTCCCCAGCCGCGGAGCTCGTGATTGTAAGCGCCAGACAAAATCTGGCACATAACTCGGCTCGGTGGGAAAACCTTTGGTACAGGGATTGCTCCTGGATCTTCCGGGGGCTGGAGAGTGTGATCTTTCTCCAGGGAGGAACAGTGGGGATGACGGAGCGCCGTACAGCACGCAGATACGATCTCTCCCTTCCGGTCAGCGTTCGGCTGCCACTCAATCGCGAAGTCGACTCGCACAGCGGTCAGACCCGCGATATCTCTACGCGCGGTGTCTATTTCATTGTCAGTCAAGACCTCGCGGCCGGGACGGAGTTGGATTTTACTTTGACATTGCCAGCCGAGATCACCCGGGGCGCCGAAGTTTTTGTGCGCGCTCATGGGCGGGTGGTGCGCGTCGATAAGAGGCAGAACGATCATCACGAGGTGATCGGCGTCGCTGCGGTAATCGAACGCTACGACATTATTCGCGGCGAAGCCTAAGTTTGAACGCGGCGTGATCCAGCTTCCGCCGCCGCGAGCGCGTTGAGTTCGCAGTCGGGGCGAAGCCCCTTCCAACCGGTTGGCGCCTTGATTCGATCCATCGGAACCATGTCCTGTGCTTCCACCTGCCAGATAAGTCGAGCAACGGAATTTCAATTGCAAGCAGAAACGAGTGGGCCTAGTATGGGCCATCTAACCCTCCAGGGAGGGTCTGATGAAAGTCGCGGACCTCATTGCATCACGCAAGGAAATTTATTCCATCGCGGAAGAGACGAGTGTGCACGAGGCGGCGCGCTACTTGCGCGATCGCGGCGTCCGGGCCGTGGGCGTTTGCGACCGTCAGGGAAAGCTGGTGGGAGTCGTGTCGCAGAGCGACGTTTCCGACAAGGTCGCTGCCGAAAACAGGTGCCCGGCTTGGATGAAGGTATCCGAAATCATGACACGGCAACTCGTGACCGTGACACCGGAACTGACGCTGGATGAATGCCTTCGGCTTCTGGAGGAGCACGGCATCTACCACTTGCTAGTGGTGGATGAAGGCGACGCATTCCGTGGAATGATTTCGGTGACCGACCTGCTGCAAGTGATCGCCTCGGATCACAAGGCCCGCGCCGACATGCTGGAGGCGCTGATTTTCCCGCCACGCTAGAAAGCGTCTCACCGCTCTACTGCGGTTGCGTAGCTTTGCGAAGAAGCAGTTGAGTGGTGGACGAAGACGGATGCGATCCGTGTGGCCCACTGACGCGGGTCGCCGTTCGTGCGTTGTTGAGCCTCGGTCTGCGGGCGACTGCGCCGGACATCTCCCTCGGGTACGTCAAGCGCGGGTCTCGGAATTGCGGCCACAAGAAACCTAGGACACGCCCCGGCGCCCTCGATTTGCTCTGGATAAACCTTTTCCCATAAGTGAGACGGTTTTTCTGCGGTGTGTGCAAGGAAGGACATGGTGATGGCACCGGAAGGGTGTTCCTATCTGGAAAGCCATTGATTTTTCAGCAGATGGGGAGGGGTCTAGGTCTTGGAAGTGGAACCGACGGTCACATGGGAGGGTGCGGCGCGTAGGCTCCCTGTGGCATCTCGGGTGCTTGGATACAGTGGGAGTTCAGGCCTGTTCAGGGGAGATTTGTGGCTGTCGCCAAAGAAGCCAAGACAACGAATGCCGCCGTTCCTGCGATAGTCTTGCCCGAAGACGTTATCTTTGGGAGCTCTGAAATCATGCGGGGCATGCGGAGGAAAGTCGGCAAACTTGCGGGGACGGCGGTCCCAGTCTTAATTGAAGGTGAAAGCGGGACTGGTAAGGAAGTCTTGGCGAGATACATCCACAGCGCCTCGCCTGTCCAGCAGGGGCCTTTTGTCAAGGTAAGTTGCGCGGCGATTCCTGACGCGCTGACGGAGAGTGAGCTCTTCGGATATCAGAAGGGCGCGTTCACGGGGGCCAACGACTCCAAGCCGGGTCGCATCGAACTGGCCAACCAGGGAACTCTCTATCTGGATGAAATCACCGAGCTTGACCCTAGACGCCAAGCCAAGCTGCTCCAGGTGTTGCAGGATGGCCGCTTCTGCCGGATCGGCGATCAAGAAGAGACTTGTGTGGACGCACGGGTGATCTGCGCAACCAATCGAAATCTCGAGAAGGAGATTTCGTCGGGTGCGTTCCGCCAGGATCTGTACTACCGCATTAACGTTTTTCACCTCTCCCTTCCGCCCTTGCGCGATCGGCTGCAGGACGTCCCTGCGATTGCAGGATTCATTTTGTCCCAGTCGGCGCAGAGATTTAATCGGCCGTGTCCTCCGATACCTCAGGAAGCGGTTCGCTGGATGCAGACGTATCAATGGCCCGGGAACATCCGCGAACTCGAAAACTGGATCATTCGGTACGTGCTGCTCGGTAGCGTGGAAGTGCGTACCGCAAATGAGCCTGTCCGGCGGATATTTGAAATTCCTTTCGAAGTCGGACCCGATGGATCGATCCCGCTAAAACGCATCACCAAACACGCCGTTCTCGAAGCGGAACGCGCAGTGATTCTGAAGACGCTGGAGATGCACCATTGGAATCGGCGCCGCACGGCTGAGACATTAAATGTCAGCTATCGTTCCTTGATCTATAAGATTCGGCAGGCTGGTCTGCCAAAGAGGCGACTTGCGAAGCGCCCGCCCGGTTCGGGCTAACCCATTTTGAATCGCCGCATCTCTGATAATCCCTCCCGAATCAGGTTCATGCGAATTGGCACCTCCATTCGGGCAACACCTAAAGTCCCGCCACAAGCGTTGTGATCCCGGCACTGCTGGGATCGATGGGTCATGCGCTGGCCGATCGTCACCGCATTCGCCGGGGCTTGGACGATCTCGCTGCTCGGTTGCCAGTTCGGGCCGATGATCGTTTCGCGCTTCGACATGGGCTTGAACGCAATCTGATCAAGGCACTCACCCCGAATTTGTGCCAATCAGGAGCCCTCGTGGACGGCTCGTGCTCGTGGAAGTCCTCTAAGCAGCGATGGCGGAGCGGGAGAATAAGCCAATCAAGCCATCACCCCTTTGGAAGAGAGCGCTCGAACCGCGGCCGCATATCCGCACATCCCGTGCACACCCCCTCCGGGAGGCGTGGATGATGAGCAGAGATATAGTCCTTTTACAGGGGTGGAGTAAACCCGGCGTGTCGGCCGCCAGAACAACTGGCGGAGGTTTGCCGCACCACCACTGATATCGCCTCCCACTAAGTTTGCATTGTCCTTTTCCAAGACAGCCGGTGGCCGGACGCTGCGAGCGATTATCAGGTCTTTGAATCCAGGTGCAAATCGTTCAATTTGATTCTCGATTCGCGAAGTCATGTCGAAGTTCGATCCGTTGGGAACGTGGCAGTAGGCCCAGGCAGTGTGTTTCCCTTCCGGCGCTCGCGAGGAATCGAACAAGCTGGGTTGTGCAAGCAGGACAAAGGGCCGGTTGCAATGCTCTTCGTTCCATGCTGCGCTCTCGGCAGCTGCGATTTCCGAAAGGCTTCCGCCAAGGTGGACGGTACACGCCTGACCGCACCGAGGTGCGGTCCATGGAATGGGACCTCGGAGTGCCCAGTCGACCTTATAAGCACCGGGGCCGTAGTGATACTGCCGCAACGCACGGCGGTAACTCGAAGGAAATCGATGACCTGCGATCCGAAGCAAACCTCGAGGCGATACATCGCAAAGAAGGACGCGGGCGCGCGGTAACTCATCAATTGATTCCACGCGCCAGCTGGTGATGATCTCTCCTCCGAGCGAGCACAAATAACTGGCCAGCGAATTGGCGATTTGCTGGGAGCCGCCCTTCGGAATTGGCCAACCGGACAAATGTCCCATGATTGCTAACACCAATCCGATCGCAGCCGACGGAATACGTTCGAGTGGGAGTATCGAATGAGCGGCCAAACCGGCGAAAAGAGCGCGAGCCCGTTCCGTCCGGAAGACTCTCTTGGCAAGGCCGGACGCAGATTGCAGCGCGTACCAGCCAAAACGACCCAGGGCCATTGGATGACGTGGAAACTGCAAAGGACCCAGCAATTCCCCCTCGAGGAATCTCCAGTCCTTCACTAGCGGAGCCATCAGCGCCTGATAAGAACTTGCATCTTCCTCAAGGTTCCGACAGGTCAATTCCATAGATCGGTCGAGCACCACAGGCGGTCCCTCATCGAACGGGTGGGCAAGAGGGAAGGGTGGCTGAATCCATTGCAAACCGTGATGCTCCAGCGGCAAGGTGCGAAAGAAGGGGGAAGCGATTCCGAGTGGATGGACCGCGGAACAAACGTCATGCACGAAACCCGGCAAAGTCAACTCCGCGGAGCGCGTCCCGCCTCCGATGGTTTCTTGCCCTTCGACAACGAGGACAGAGCATCCGGCCCGGGCCAACACAATCGCAGCAGACAGACCATTGGGGCCGGAGCCGATCACGATCGCATCGTAGGAGGACTGTACACGCATCCCGGGTTGTCCTGGAATGTGCAGATCTAAACTACACCGGTCCGTTTTCTTCTGCCACCTTGTGAATCCGTCACCGGACGAGACTCCTTCCTGCGCGATGCTTCCACGCGGAGGATATCAGACAAATTCGTGCCTATGGTTTCGATTTCCATTATTGCCGTTCGATGAATACCACATGGTCCCCTAGAGCGAGAGTGCAAAAGTCTGACATTCTCCTTATTCTGCCTTGTTTCATTGCCGAACCACGAGCTTGCTCTTCCGGGCCCGCAGCTACGGCCCTGAGGATGTACGCAAGCCTCACGAAAATGGGGCCAAAACGTTCCGTAGCGCTCGCACAAATCAAACCGATTTCACCGGACTAGCCACATCTCGCAGCGGGGAGGGCTGCGCGGCGGTGTGGGCATCTGGCCGGCGCACGCCGCGAGATCCAAGAGGCAAGATAAAAGACACCAGCCAGAATCAGGAGCGACCGAATGCCTGTCCACAACGATAATGACTCGAAAAGACGGCCGACCAGTACTCCTAACAGGTCGAACCGAGCGAAACTCTGGATAAACACGATCCCCGCAAAAAAGACTGGCAGACAGAACGCCGCAATGGCCGTCAGCGCCTTGAGCCAAAATGACGCGAAGAGGAAACTTTCCGCGATCCTCAAGCGGGATCGGTCCTCAGAATTTGCCAGCGATCCCGGGAAACGAGACGGAACAACACTTTCCTCAAGGCGTATACACGAAACCCCCAATTGACTTTTCGGCGGCGAACCCTTAGGGTTCGTGCTCAGATTCGACGCGGCTCTTGACTGCATCGTTGAGCATGTTCCTTTCGTCCTGGCGAGACGGAAGGGCCCAGGCGTGAGCATCGAAGCAGGTTGGGAGATCAGACCTCTGTCCTCAAGCGCTGTGATTCTTATTGGCCGAAAAGTCGTCGAGCGACAACAATGGGACCGCCCAACTACCCGCTCCGCACGGCCATTGCTCTCGCCCTGCTGCTGGGGCCTGTACTGCTCTCCCGCTTGGGCATAGGAAATAAGGGTGGCTGGGGCACATACGCGCGCGTCTGTCCGGGAATTTTTCTGACGTTCGGGGTGGCAGCACCGTTGGTCCGTTTGGGAATGGGATTCTCTGCGCTTGGGGCACTCGAAGACTTCTCTGGAGTGTCCTTTGCCTTGGCGGCCTTAGCATTTATTGGCGGGGCGTTCGCCGAATCAGCTGCGAGAAAGAGGGGCCGCTTCTGAATCTCGAGGCCAGCCGCGATCGTTTTGAACACAAACCGGGCAAATGAGCCCCGAAAGAACCTCGGTTTTTAGGGTTTCTCCGATAAAGGGCTAGCCCGTAAGAGTCTCTTTCGGTTCGTGCAGAGCACAAAGACGGCGGCTTCAATGCTGAGGGTAACTGATCGCATCCACCTCCGTGTGATTTGCGTAGGCAGGTTTGGTCTGGCCTGTTGTCTCGCCGCCTCGTTGCGCGAAGCGGCGAGGCTTTGTGCTTTTCCCATTCCGTTAGTCTCATCGTGCTGATGGGACAACGCCAATCGTTTTCTGAGGCTGGACATGCAAAGCGCTTGCAAAGTGCCAACCATGGTTCTATCTGAGACTCCTGGCCTATGGTTCTTCCGGGCGTGGAGCCGTCCGTAAATCTAAATGAATTAATAATTCTAGCTGTACGCTTAAAACCGCCGAATGTGTCGGGCTCGTGGTTTTAACCACGACCCAAACGCTGTTTTAATCTTCCTCGATGGCCTTCGGGGGATCCAGGGCTTTTTCTTTCAGAGGCGCGTCGTTTCAATTTTCTTCAGCAAGTGAGAAAGGGCTTTGCTCCCGGAGGCGAGCTCGTACTATTCTGCCGAACTCAGAAGACATGTTTGTGGCAAAGCATAAGCGCGGAACCAATGGTCTACGGATAGTTTCTATTACCCTAGCGTTTTTCTTCGCTCTTGGTTGGAGTGCGTCGATGTCGTTGCTCGCATCATCGCAACAGCCGTCAATCCCGCATGCGCCGCAGCTCGCTGCTCTGCCCTTCCGCGGGATGCCGATGCCAGCGAATGTACAGTTTGGCGCCGGCAGGCTTCAGATCACTCATTCTTTCTCGGTCACCATCGAAGGCTACAGAGAGGCGCGGCTCGATCGCGCCGTGCAAAGATTCCTTGTCGATCTTTCTCATCAGACGGGGATTCTTATTTTAAACACTCGTCCAGCCGATTCCGTCACGTTGGTTGTCCACACTGACCGCGCGAGCAAAGAAATTCAGGATGTCGATGAAGATGAAAGCTACACCCTCGAGGTGAGCACCTCTGGGGCGAAACTCAGCGCTGCGAATCCGCTCGGCTCGATGCATGGTCTCCAAACATTCTTGCAGCTCGTTGAAATCACTCCCGACGGCTTCGCACTTCCGGTCGCCCACATCGAAGACAAGCCTCGGTTCCCGTGGCGGGGATTGCTCATCGACGTCTGCCGCCACTTCCTCCCGCTCGATGCCGTAGAACGCAACCTCGACGCCATGGCGGCCCTGAAAATGAACGTGCTGCACTGGCATTTGTCCGAGAACCAAGGATTTCGTGTCGAAAGCAAAGAACTTCCGAAGTTACAAGAAATAGGCTCCGATGGCCTCTATTACACCCAGGCGGAAGTTCGACATCTAATCGCGTACGCGCGCGACCGCGGCATCCGCGTGATTCCTGAGTTTGACATGCCGGGACATAGTACGGCCTGGTTTGCCGGCTATCCCGAACTCGCGAGCGCCCCCGGGCCTTATACGATCGAGCGCAAATGGGGAATCTTCGACCCGACGATGGACCCGACGCGCGAAGAAACCTACAAATTCCTGGACAAATTCATCGGCGAAATGGCGAAGCTTTTCCCCGACCACTACTTCCACATCGGCGGCGACGAAGTGAATGGCAAGCAGTGGGCCGCGAACCCGAAAATTCAGGAATTCATGCGAAGGCGTGGTATCAAACGACCTCTCGATCTACAGCGGTTCTTCAACTCGCGCATCGGGAAGATCCTTGGCAAACATCACAAGATCATGATGGGCTGGGATGAAATTTTGGCCCCGGGACTGCCGAAGGACGCCGTCGTTCAATCGTGGCACGGACCGAAGTCGCTCGCCGATACCGCCAAGCAGGGTTATCTCGGCGTGGTCTCGAACGGCTACTACCTCGATTTCATGTGGCCAGCTTCGCAACACTATGTGCTCGATCCCATCGACGGTGATGCGGCTGCTCTCACGCCTGAACAACAGTCACGCATACTGGGCGGTGAGGCCTGCATGTGGACCGAATTTGTGTCTCCCGAAAATATCGACTCGCGCATCTGGCCGCGCACCGCCGCGATTGCCGAACGCCTGTGGTCGCCGCCGGAAGTGCGCGACCTGGTTTCGATGTATCGTCGCTTAGATGCGGCGAGTGGGCGCCTCGAATGGCTCGGTCTCGAGCATAAATCGAGTTACATCGCCATGCTGGGCCGCTTAGCAGGATCGGACGATATCGCGGCGCTTCGCGTGCTTGGTGACGCGGTCGAACCCGTCCAGGACTACACGCGCGAAAGAACGGCGGAGGCCGCACACGTCGTGCAAACTAGCTTTGACCCGTTAAATCGTATGGTGGACACGGTTGCTCCGGAGAGCGAAGCCGCCCGCCTGTTTGCGAACCAAGTGAAGGATCTCATCTCGAGTAGATTCAGCGATGGTGTCCGCGAAGCGCAAGTTCGAGCGCAGTTGACGTCTTGGCGCGTGAACCATGGGCTCCTCCAGCTGCTGCTCGCGAATTCATTCTTACTGAAGGAACTCGCACCCCTCTCGCAGACTCTCGCAGACCTCGGCACCGTGGGTCTCGAGGCTCTCGACTATATCGATAAAGGCGAGCAGGCACCGGACGCGTGGCGAATGCAGCAACTCGCCATGATCGCGCAAGCGCAAAAACCCCAGGCCGACTTGCTGCTTGTAGTGGCGCCCACGATTCGGGAGCTCATCGAAGCCGCCGCCGCTCCCGCCAGAAGCGAGCAACCTTCAGTCGATTTCTGAATGCCGCGGACGGCGTGCGGGACCGCGCCGCCCTTTTCGGTCGTTCCGGGAAGTCCCGGTCGTGGCTTGACAAAGTCCCCGTGCGCTCATCTTCCTCGCGTCGACGGCATTATTCTCCGGGCTTGCTCAGGAGCTTACAAGAAAGTCGACACTCGACGCCTGAACAGTGACGTCGCCACGTTGCCACAAATTTGTCCAAATTCTTGCGACGGGTCCAGGGATTGCCTGAAGCAGTTCTCGAGCAGCGGAGACCTTCCGAGCCGAGCCTGCGGCTTTTGTCGAAGTTGCCACATGCTGTGCGGAATTAGAAAAGGTAGGAAGAGATCGGGCTTACTTACATCTGGGCGGTGCGCCAGGAAGACCGACAGACGCGATTTTCCATATGGTGCAGATCGCCGAATCGAGGGGAATGCGGACGGATCGTTCCCACTGGGGATTGCGATCCAACCGCACCCTGACTGTCAGTGCCTTCACCATTGCCCAACATCGGTGGGGGCGACGCGGTGTCTTCCTCGCTAAGTCGCTACGTATGCGGGCTTAACCTGAATCCTGCGTTGAGAACGGATCCCTAGAATAGACCTAATGCGCGCCAAAACGCAGTTCTCTCGGTCTTCGGGGCATTACATCCAAACCACACTTTTAGTGAGGTTTGGATGTAAACGGCAAAATAGCCGTTTTGCCCGCTGTGGAACAACGTTTGGCGCAGTTCTAAGCGTCCTC
>JBARRP010000220.1:0-6121 GCA_049644285.1 Candidatus Acidiferrales bacterium
GCACTTCCAGCTTGATTTCGCTGGCGAGAACGACTTGAAGAATTTCATTGTTGACTGGCATTAGAATCATGACGCACCCTTTTCTTTGAATCCCCATCCTGTGGGATTTGCCGCCGGAATTTACTGCTGGAATTTACTGCCGGAATTTACTGCTGGACTGGTGGACTACTGCACCGTTGTATCGCGCTCGGCCGGTGTCGCCGGGCACAGTTGCAGGACTGTCCGCCCAACGCGGATCCTCGGCCCTCTCGAAGCGCGCACCGCACCGCAGGCACTGGCAGGTGAAAATCAGATCGCTTCGATCGCTGTTCTTCCCTTCCGTGCCGGCAACATGGTCCCCTGGTAAAGTCGTTTTGGTCCGATCGCTCCGGGTACCTCGCGCCCCTGCCGCTTCTACCGCTTCGTTCGATACCGCTTACCGGGCCTTTCCAGGGGGCCATGGAACCATCTTGCCGACCGCGTTTTATCGGCTGTCTGGCCTTGTCTGGATGCCCGCATGGATCCAGACAGCGGAAAGTGGTCCCACCTAACCTCATTGTTTTCAACGGCGCTGCCTGTCTGGCACCCATACAGCATCCATACAGTGTTAAAGTCAATGCCATCAGCACGATAGCACGTGGTGTATGGGTGTACGGGTCCTTACACATCCTCCGGCATACAGGCGTCTGCGCCGCCTGTAATGCCAGAGGGCAGTATGTGCGCCGGAGCCCGGCAAAGCCGCTCATAGGAGGGCCTTCTCTTCCTTTTCGGCCTTCTCGCCGCGTCGCCCCCAGAGCCGGCGCCAGTCACCTACCGTGCCGCGTGGCGCCTTCAAGGCGAGTGCAACGTCCGATACCGACGCCCCGGCTTCGAACATTGCAAAGGCCGCGTCTCGGTTCCGGCCTACTTCACCGTACTCCCAGGCATACATTGACAAGTACTTCCGTTATCGAGACCCAGACGGACGGCGATATTGGCTGGACAATCTCACCGGCCCGGGAGGTGGTGCAAAGGGAAATCCCTACTACCAAGTAATGGGAGTATCCCGCTACTGGCGGTTTAGCAGAGAGAGGATGCAACAGCTAGTCAGTCAGGGCCGTGTTGTCCAGAGCAAACCCGGCAATGTCCCGCAGTACAAGCGGTACTTAGATGAGATGCCCGGCATCCCGCTCCAAAACATCTGGACGGATATTCCTCCCATAAACATGATGGCGAATGAACGGTTGGGCTACCCAACACAAAAACCTGAACCGTTGCTGGAACGTATCATCAAATGCAGCACCAACGAACGCGACCTTGTTCTCGACTGCTTCGTCGGTAGCGGCACAACGGCGGCGGTTGCCGAGAAAATTAATCGGCGCTGGCTTGCCTGTGACCTCAGTCGATTTGCTGTCCACACTACAAGGAAAAGGCTACTGGGCATTGCAAACATAAAACCGTTCGTTGTCCAGAATCTAGGCAAGTATGAGCGTCAGGCGTGGCAGGTCGCTGAGTTTCCGGCAAACGGCAAAGACCATCTCGAAGAGCAGCGACAGCGTGAGGCGGCTTATCGGCAATTCATTCTCGACCTCTATCGTGCGAAGTCATTCTCGGGCCACGCATGGCTCCACGGTACGAAGAGTGGGCAGATGGTTCATGTCGGTGCAGTGGATGCTCCGGTGACACTGGCCGATGTGAAGTCAATTGCGAAGGAAGCGTGGAAGGCATTGGGCGCGGGCAAGGACGCCCCTACGAAGGCAGCCGTTGACATCCTCGGTTGGGAATTCGCTTTTGAGTTGAACGAACTAGCGAAGCAGGTCGCGGCGGAATCTCGCGTAGACGTGGCCTTCAAAAAGATTCCGCGAGAGGTGCTCGACAAGAAAGCTGTCGAACAAGGCGAGGTGAGGTTTTTCGAGCTAGGCGCATTGTCAGTGGATACAAAACAGAACGGACGCGAAGTTTGCCTGAAGCTGAAGGACTTCGTGATTCCCACAGATGACATCCCAGAGGAGGCTCGGAAAGCCATCAAGCATTGGAGCCAACTGATAGATTACTGGGCTGTCGATTGGGACTTCAAGAGCGACACATTCCATAATCAATGGCAGACTTACCGCACAAGGAAAGACCCGAAGATTGAACTCGAAGCGAACTACAAGTACGCGGAGCCGGGCACGTACACCGTAGTCGTGAAGGTTATAGACATCCTAGGGAACGACACGACTAAGACGCTGGAAGTCACGACCAAGGACAAGCGATAGAGCAAATGCCGCGCAAGAAAAAGCAGGTAGCCAACCCGACGCAGACGGAATTACTGGACATAACAGCCCGGCTCAAGACTGGCGCGTGTGTTACTGCCCTACGCGAGGCCGTGAAGGCTTGGAGGGCAGGTGGGTACAAAGGAATCACGGACACCACGCGGCTTTTGCTGAATCATTGGTTTCATACCGACCACAAGCTACCGACTGGTCGCCTTTTCACCTACCACCACTCACAGCAAGAAGCGATTGAGACCCTGATTTTCGTTTGGGAATACGAGAAGGTTCGCAGGCGAAAGGCTCTGCTCGAACGATACGCAATCCCCTCTGCTGACTTGCGGCTGCCGCCCTATGACGACTTCGCCCGCTACTGCATCAAGATGGCGACCGGAAGCGGCAAGACCAAAGTGATGGCGCTGGCCGTCGCGTGGCAATTCTTAAATGCCTCGCGGGAGCAGGATGAAATTGCCAAGGACTATGCCAAGACGTTCCTGCTTCTCGCTCCGAACGTCATTGTTTTTGAGCGGCTGAAGATGGATTTCGCCGGGGGGCGAATCTTTCGGGCTGACCCTGTGATACCCAAAGAACTCGAAATCTTTTGGGATTTTGACTGCGTAATGCGCGGCGAAGCGGAGAAAGCCCACTCCGAGGGAACGCTTTTCCTGACAAATATTCAGCAGTTCTACGAACGGCCAGACCGCTCAAATGACGAGGAACCCGACATCATGACTGAGGTGCTCGGTTCGAAGCCTCCAACCAAAAAGCTGGAGTTGACAAACTTCATGGAACGAATCGCTCTGCGGGCTGGTCACCTCGTTGTCATAAATGACGAAGCTCACCACACGCATGACGAGGACAGCGAGTGGAACAAAATCATCCGCGACCTGCATGGCAAGACGCCGCTAACAGCACAACTCGATTTCACCGCGACGCCGCGCTTTCAGAAGGGCGGCATTTTCCCTTGGACGATATGTGACTACCCACTCAAACAAGCGATTGTTGATGGCATCGTGAAGCGGCCCATGAAGGGCATCGCCAAGATTCAAGAGGCCAAGTCGGAAATTGCGAGTGTTCGCTACAAAGCTTATCTGATTGCGGGCGTCGAGCGTTGGAAAGAGTATCGCGACCAGCTAAAGCCGCTGAGGAAGAAACCTGTTCTCTTCATCATGATGAACAGCACAGACGATGCCGATGATGTTCAGGATTGGCTCAAAACGAAATACCCTGAGGACTTCGGAGGCGAAAAGACGCAGGTCATTCACACGGACAAGTCGGGTGAGGTGAGCAAAAAGGACTTGGATGTAGCGCGGAGAGCCGTGCGGGAAGTTGACCTTGAGGACAGTCCGATAAACGCCATCGTGAGTGTTCTGATGTTGCGTGAAGGTTGGGACGTACAGAACGTGACCGTTGTTGTTGGACTGCGCCCCTACACCGCCAAGGCGAACATTTTGCCGGAGCAAACCATCGGACGCGGCCTGCGATTGATGTTCCGCGAACTATCCGTGAGTTTCACCGAGCGAGTGGACATCATTGGCAACCATGCTTTCCTCGACTTTGTGGACGAATTGGAGAAACTCGAAGAACTGAAGCTGGACACCTTCGAGATTGGCAAGGACAAGCTGCGAATTGTCACGATAATGCCGCTCGAAGATCGCAAAAAGTTCGACATTGGCCTGCCATCGCTTACGCCAACGCTCGTGCGAAAGAAGAGTCTGGCCGAGGAAATCGCTGCGCTGGACGTGAAGGGTCTCAAGAGTATTGTGCTTCCCATGAGCGGAGATGACCCGGTGTCCAAGACGTTTCGGTACGAGGGCTACGACATCATTACGCTGGAGAAAATGATTGAGCGTGAGTACCAGCTTGTGGAGCCGCAAACCGCGCAAGAAGTCATCGGCTATTACGCCCGCCGCATCGCAGAGGCAGTGAAGCTGCCTGCCCAGTTTGCCGCCATCGCGCCAAAGGTCAGGGAGTTCTTCGAGCACAAGGCGTTTGGTCGTGCGGTGGATTTAGATGGCCCGACCACTGTTAAGGCCATGAGCACGAACGCAGCCCAATACGTCTGTGTGGACATATTCAAGAAGGCGCTGCTGGCCCTGACCATCGAGGAACAGCAGCCGCAATTGCTGGAACCCGCCCGAATGCTCTTCACCTGCCAACCGTTTCCGTGGTCGCGGCCTGTATGGGAAGGAAACAAGACCGTCTTTAACCTAGTGCCCTGTGACAACGATTTTGAACGGGAGTTCGCCAAGTTCTTGGACGGCTGCTCCGATGTCCGCGCCTTTGCCAAGCTGCCACAAATCTTTGGCTTCTCCATAGAGTACACAGACGCGGCGATGAACCTGAAGTCTTACTTCCCCGATTTCGTCGCGGTTGATAACACAGGGACGCATTGGCTTCTAGAAGCAAAGGGGCAGGAGACAGTTGAGGTGATTCGGAAGGACGCTGCCGCATTGAATTGGTGTGAGAATGCTACCAAGCTGACTGGAACGGAGTGGCGATACGTCAAAGTGCCTCAGAAAGACTACGAAGCCCTGCGGCCCAGTCGCCTAGCAGACCTTGCCGCTCTGCAACCAGCGCTCTTGATCTAGCTCTTTGCGGTGCAGACTGGCTCGTTTGTAACCGTCGCTGCCCAGTTGGTTCGTTAGGATTTCCGCTGATAATCAAGCGGTTGCTGCGAAAGCTCGCGCGATCATTATGGAAATTGAACGTAGTCTTGGATTTGAGCCGATAGACCGCGAGACTGAAAAACTAGGCTACGACATTGAGAGTCGAATACGCGAGCAAGGGAAACTTCGCTTCCTGTGTCCCGCCTCAGCTGGAAATGGAGAAGAGCGTTCTTCCGTTAATATAGACGGAGAGGACGCATGCGAAAAGAACGAAAGCACTACAGTCCAGAAGAGAAGGTGGCCATCCTAAGACGACACCTGCTGGATCAGGTGCCGGTTTCTGATCTCTGTGAAGAACTGGGTCTGCAGCCGACGGTGTTCTACCGCTGGCAAAAAGAGTTCTTCGAGAATGGAGCCGCCGCCTTCCAGTCGAAGGAACGCCCCGCCCGTCAGGTCGGGGAGAAGCAGAAACGGATCGAGTTCTTGGAGAAGAAGGTGCAGACCAAGGATGAGGTCCTGGCGGAACTGATGGCTGAGCACATCGCCTTAAAAAAAAGTCTTGGGGAGCTCTGAGCAAAGTGTGGGTGCCACACGATGTGCGGGACCAGGTGATCGATTTCGTCCGGCGCTGGTCGGAGAAGACCGAGATCAGTGCTGGACGATTCATCCACTGGCTGGGGGTGCGAGCCAGCAAGTTTTACGACTGGCGAGAGCGCTACGGGCGCGTCAACGAACACAACAGTTGGGTTCCTCGTGATTTCTGGCTGGAGCCGTGGGAGAAAGAAGCGATCATCGGTTTCCATCTGAAGAATCCGTTGGAAGGGTATCGGCGGCTGACCTTCATGATGCTGGATGCGGACGTGGTGGCCGTAAGTCCTTCCAGCGTTTGGCGAGTACTGCAACGAGCCGGACTGCTATCGCCGTGGAAGCACAAGCCTTCGCGCAAGGGGACTGGTTTCGAACAACCGCCGCATGCGCATCAGCACTGGCACATCGATGTTTCCTACATCAATGTGAGTGGCACGTTCTACTACCTGTGCAGCGTTCTCGATGGCTATAGCCGTTCCATCGTGCATTGGGATCTACGAGAATCGATGACCGAAGCAGAGATCGAAGTCATTCTGCAACGGGCGCGGGAGAAATATCCAGAAGCGAAACCGCGGATCATCTCCGATAACGTACTAACTGCGGAGTGTTAAGAAGAAGTCAGGACGAAGATCTCCTGTGCGTCTGATTTCAGGCGCGGTTGAAGTCTAAATCCAAGTGGCTCCCACAGACAACAGGAATGGCACTCCACCATAG
>JBARRP010000221.1:0-3322 GCA_049644285.1 Candidatus Acidiferrales bacterium
AATGGCCGGAGTTCCATCCCCTTCCGGCAATGGATGGAGCTGGATATGCAATACATCGAGCAATGGTCACTCTGGCTCGATCTCAAAATCCTGGCGCGAACGATTCCGGCAGTGTTGAAGGGCGCGGGCGCCGCCTGAATCTCTTCCAGACAGCATAGCGAACCGATGGTGTCAACTACGACCCCCAAAGGCAAGACACGGCGGATGGCGGCCCCCGGGACCGAATCCAGCCAAGCCCTTCCTTTCCCGTCAGCAGGTGCAAACCACAACGGTGTGAAGACTGGACCGCTGGAAATGGCCGTCAACGCAACCCACAGCCTATCCGATTTCTTGCGCAGTTTGTTCCGGCTACTGGAAGAAACGGAAGTTCGCTATTGCGTCCTGCACTCCTGGGAGCGACTTCCCGAAGAACTCCCCAATGATTTGGATTTGGCGGTTCATCCTGAAGATAAACATAAGCTCGCTTCCGTTTTCGAACGCCTCGGGCAGAAGGGCTACATCTGCTTTCAATGCTTGAATCACTCGAAGAATGGGCATTTCTTCGTTTTCTTTTGGGCGCAAGTTTCGACGGTGAACACTGCCGCGGTTGACGTGGTCTTTGACCACCGGCGAAGCGGATTAGTTCTTTCAACCAGCGAGAAGATCGTGGCGGAACGGCAGCGGCACGGCGAATTCTGGATCTCCTCCGCGAAGACGGAGTTCGCATACCTGCTGGCGAAGAAAGCTTGGAAGGGCCGAGCATCCGCTCGACAGTCGCTCCGGTTGCGCCAACTGGTCGAGAGAATCGGGCCAGCGGAGGCCGAGAGGATAGCGGGAGAGATATTTCCACAAGCATGGAAGAAGCGGGCCGTCGAGGCCTGCCTGAACGAGTCAATCGCAACTGACCTGGTTCATGCGCGCGCGAAATTTTGGAGAACCGCGTGGTCCCGACGTCCGCTGCAGTCAACAGCATATCTCGCAGCGGATTGCCGGCGTGTGATTCGGCGATGGCTTGAACCAACGGGAGTCCTGATTGCGATCTTGGGCCCCGATGGAGTCGGGAAAAGCACAGTCATCTCAGGTCTCAGTGAAGCGCTGAAGCTAGGCTTTTGGGGACGGCATCGTCTGTTCCACTGGCGGCCGCAGATGCTTTTCTCGAGGAAATTTTCCGGAGTCGTTATGACTCCACACGCGAAGCCGCGACGAGGCAAGGTCGCGTCAATGGCCTATCTGACCGCCTTTTTCCTGGATCATTGGTTCGGCTATCTTTTTGCGATCCGGCCTTTGTTGGCAAGGTCGAACTTCATATTGTTCGATCGCTACTTTCACGATGTCCTGGTCGATCCGCAACGGTACCGATACGGCGGTCCGGAATGGTTTGCAAAGTTTCTGTCGCGTATTGTTCCGGAGCCAGACCTGATCATCCTCCTTGACGCCCACGAGGAGTCGATTTTTTCGCGGAAAGAAGAATTGCCGCTCGATGAGATCGGGCGTCAGCGCGAGACATATCGTCAACTGCAATTCAAGCGAGCCCAGAAGGTTGTCGTTGAAACCGAGTCGGGAATCGGCCCGACGCTGGTATCAACCTCCAGCGCCGTTGCGGAATTCATGAGGCAGCGACTCGTCCCGAGAATGCGCAACTGGGGGACGGTGACATCGTGAGCACTTCCACTCTGGCTTCTGAAGGGGTTGCTCACACGGAGAGAACCGACGACCCTGTGGAGAGGGCTCTCCGGATTTTCCTCGGGTGGGCTCCGGACGTGCCCCTTCCAATCGGCGAGCATCTGCCGGCGAGGAACCAGGGACTACCGGACTTAGTGATTTCGTGGAACCAGGCGCCGGAGATGACCAAGCGGCTTATAAACGAAGGTTACGCTCACTTGCGCCGTTTCGCCCTTCTGCCTTCCCGAAAGCAGGTGCGTTGGTTGTTGCCACTAACAGAGGGGCGCAGCTCAGTCGACGGTTTTAACCTGTACAAGCCTTTTTCGCCCGCGGCGCGGCTGATGAAGGCGGTCGTTGTTCGAATAAGAGCAACCGGGTGGGAGGGATGGGCTAGGCACGGCCTCCTGGTGGCGTCAAGAAAGCCCCTGCCGATCGAAAATCTCGTACGCGATGTTACAGGAGACGAGAACTTCACATTTGCGCTCTCCTTGGGAACTGCGGGGGCCTTTCAGAAGTTGACCGTGCAGATGACCCGATCCGACGGCGTGATCCTGGGCTACTTGAAGATGCCGCTGACGGGTCGCGCTGGAGAGCGGTTACAGCACGAGGCAGCGTTCCTGCGGAAACTTTCTGGTTTTTCGAAGTTGCGACCTCATCTACCGCAACTACTTTTTGCAGGTCCTTGGGATGGCAGCCACGTTGTGTTTGAATCTGCGCTCGAAGGCGAAACAGGCCCGGTTCGCTTCACAAAGCTTTACGAGGAGTTTCTCAAGACCTTGCACAGTTGCCGGCCAGCGGCGTCGCCTGGACGACGATTGATCGAAGAGACCGCTCGCAGTTGGGAACGAGTTGTGCTGCATCTGGGGACGAAGTGGCAAGACTTGGGCCGGGAAGTCTTGAGGATCGCAACGCGGGAACTCGAAACTTCCATGATTTCCTGCGGGATCCAGCATGGCGACTTTACTCCCTGGAATTCGCGCGTGCATCGGGGATGTTTGTTCGTTTTTGATTGGGAATCGGCTGCTTGGGAAGCGCCTATCCTGTGGGACCAGTTTCATTTCCTGGCGCAGACGGAATGCCTGCTGAGAGCAAATCACGAATCACCCAATCAAGGAGGTATCCGGGATCGAAATCGCGCCCTTTATTTGCTCTATCTTCTGAAATCCACGGCGCAAGCCGTCGAAGAGGAAGCGAACCAGCTCACGATCGATTTTCGCGAGACTCAAATCCTGCGTTACGTCTCAGGTTTCGCGATGGCAGCGTCGAACTGAGCGCCTTCCGGCTCCCGTCCGGCAGTGACCAGGTCCCTCGAAAATAACTCAAAGTGTAGCGGGGAAATAGCTCTCAGGGCACTCGCCGACATATGTTGCAGGGGATGGAAGGAGGAAGCGCTCGTTGAAAGTTCTCGTTTCAGCTTACGCGTGCGAACCGAAAAAGGGTTCTGAAGCAGGCGCCGGCTGGAACTGGGTGTGCCAAATCAGCCGGTTCGAAGAATGCTGGGTGATCACTCGCTTGAACAATCGTGATGCGATTGACCGGGCGCTCGCGGGAAGTCCGATGCCACGGGTTCATTTCGTTTATTACGACTTGCCGCAATGGGCGCGTTTCTGGAAGAAGGGCCAAAGAGGAACCCGGGCCTACTATTATCTGTGGCAGATTGGAGCCTACCGCCTAGCCAAGA
>JBARRP010000222.1:0-4914 GCA_049644285.1 Candidatus Acidiferrales bacterium
ATCCTATCCCACTCGCGCGCTCAGTCGCCTCCGTCGGCTGGTAAGGCCGAAAAGGAATCCGAGAAATCGGCCAGAAAATAGTCTGACACCTTCGGGGGAAAACAGCGTGACTCGTTACACTACAACCAAAGCGACCGAAGCATTCTCTTCTTTCCCGGCAGTTCCAGCCGCTGAGAAAAATAAGGCGACCGCCCTCGTCCTTCGGTTCCTGCTCCCAGCCGATGAAGCCGACCGAGCTGACGCTTTTGACGGGCTTGTTGGTTTGTGTTTCAAGGCTAAGGGCAACATCGTCATTCACCCCACGCCAGAAGAATCCCAAGTCTACAAAAAAGGAAAAGGCGGCGACATCCACCAAGTCACACGAGCTTTCATCATCGATGCCCTTTTGAAGTTTCTCGCACCGTATTCGGGCAAGTCTGTAGAAGAAGTCCTTGAAGCCGCAGCGAAGGACAAGTTTCGCTATGTTGGTCGGACTATCACGCGTGATTTGAAGAATGAAGTGGAGAGGCGTTGTCTTGCCCTCAAGAACAAAGTGGACATCGTTCACGTAGATCGCGCCGCAGACGACGATGCAACTCATGGCGATGACAGTCCCGCTCCTTCACTCGAAGGTTGCTGGGCTGCACCCATTGCGATGCTGGATGGCGGCACTGTCGCAGCACAACAAGAAGACAATCGAAAATATCTTGCGTTCCTGAAAAAACACGAGACCGCTTTAGTCGATGCGATTGGGCGGGAAGCGGTCGAAGATGTCAAAGTGACCACCAGCCTCTACCCAAAAATATATGAACGCAACCCTCGACGGATTCAGGCTGACATCACTGCCGCTCTTCAGCGATGGCATGACATCAGCGAGCGAGCGGCAAGGGAGAGGAAAACAAGAACTCTCGCACGAGTAAATGCATCGGACAGTAAGGTCTTGGAAGCCCTCCGTGACCTGATTGCCTATGGCAACGATGAGAACACGCTTGTGGAACACTTTATCTCGCCAAACGGGAAAGGCAGACGGGTCGTCAAAATCAGGGTTCGTCTGTAAGTAATAGAAACAATAGGAATTTACAACAAATTCTGCCGTGAACGAAAATTCGTCGGAATAGGGATGTATGAAGGGACGAATCACGGCTCAGGAGAAATCAAAATGAGCAACGACTACGAAGTGGTGGTCACCATCAAGCCCGAAGCACTTGAAATCACCAGCCGAGGCATTCCCTCACTGGCAATGTTCCATTTGCAAAAGCGGGTCGAGGCCTGGATGGATGTCTACGAAAACTTTCTAGAAGATTGTGCCGTAAATTCTGCCGTGAATCAAAAAGCGCCGGAATAGAGATGCTTGAAAGTAACAACAGGCTGCGCTCGAAGCCCGGCAACTTGGATGCGACAAGGCGGGCATTGTCTTTTATGACCCCCGTCAGAACCCCTGTTTTTCGCCGGACTGGATGATCTTTCCGATTCGCCACTGTCCACTCCGCCACTCGCCACACCGTTTCCGAGTGATAATTGAGGCACGGCCAGCAAGCGCGCGTACCGCAAGCATGTCCGGCGCCGAAGGGCACAAGCAGCCGCCCAAGCGTCAAAACAGTAAAGCACGTCAAAGCATCGCAACAGCATCACGGTATAACGGCATAAAAGGGTTAGCTCCACACCCGACATCGCCTAATCGCCTCTACCGCCGCCCCTGCAAGATCAATCTGTATTAGCCGGAAAATTGAAAACCCCAAAACTGAAAACGAAAACGCAAAGCATCACGGCTTCAATGGCTCAAAACGGCTTAATTGGCTTAATGGCTTAGCTTCACAGCCTCCAACGCCTTCAAACGCCTTCAACGCCTACCTGCCGATAAAGATTTTCCTTTGACCTGCGAGCACGAAACGGCAGGCAAACTTTCTTCCTTAAGGATATTCCCATGACTGGAATCGTGTCTTTTTATAACCGCCGACATGGATGGGGTTTCATTATCCCTGATGAGCCCCTGAACGATCACTTCGTTCACGTGTCCCTGATTTCTCCTGCCGAGCCGCGGAAGTTTCTCACAATTGGAGAACGAGTAGAGTTTGAATGTTTCGAGCGCAATGGAAAACCAGCCGCTCGAAACGTTCGGAGAATCGCTTCCGATCCTGCCGATCCCACCGCTACCGCTCACACTTCCACAATTGGGGATCAACAATGAGCTCCCTACCAATCCAAAATCCCGCAACATCCCTGCCCATCATGCCCGTCGACGGGGCGTTTGATCCCTGCCCCGACATCCCCGCCGAGTTGAAGCGGTTGGACAGGTGGGGCGTCTACAAACTGGTCTGGAATGAAGACAAGCAGAAATACGACAAGCCACCTTACAACGCCAGGACTCACAGAAAGCGCAATCCGAAGGAAAGGGCTGACCGTTGCGACTACCGAACGGCTTGCCTGGCTCTTGCTGCAGATCCCGAATACAGCGGGCTCGGTTACGGGATTGACAAAGTTGACGGACTTACGTTCGTGGACTTTGATCATGTCGTAGACAAGGACACAGGAGTCATTGAGCCGCGAGTCCAAAAGATTCTGGACGAGACCCAGAGTTTTGCGGAGTTCAGCGTAAGCGGAACTGGCATCCACGTCATAGCTCGGTATCAGATTCCGGTTGATCCTACCAAGCCGGATGTCCAGGGAATGAAGGTCGGTAATGCCGAGATGTATTCTGGCAAGCATTACTTCGCTTTGACAGGGAAGCGCGTTCCCGGAACGCCGGCAACGATTGAAACTCGCGATTTATCCGGTCTCTATGCCCTCATCAAGGGCGGTGCGTTCCTCAAGCGTGCCAAGGAGACGAAATCCACAGAAACGACGTCCGCCGAATCGGCTCTGAAGAAGGAATCTGTTCAGATTAAGTACACCGGAACCTTAATCGGTGGAACCAAACTGGATGTGCTGATGCATGGAGAGATTACTTCGTCCAAGCCATTCGTAGTCGCCTACATGGGCGCGTCGGTCGAATATACGTCACAGTCCGAAGCAGACCTGGCGCTCTGCACCCTACTCGCTATCGAGTTCGAAAGGGATTCCGAGAAGATTGACGAAGAGTTCCGCAAATCGGTTCTTTTCCGAGACAAGTGGGAGCGAGCGGACTACCGAAACAAAACGATTGCTACCGCATGTGTGTCTGCGGCGGAGGCACTCGCCAAAGATGAGCCGGGCTCGGACATGGGTTCCCACGAAAGAGCAGAAGGAGCGAAGAGCGCGAAGAGCACGAAGAGCACGAAGAGCACAGAGCCGTTTGTGTACGTGGACGGTAACGCTTTCATGGCGGAGAAGATTCCACCGCGAAAAGTCTTTCTGCGTGCAATTAGCAGTAAAGAGGCTGTCTTCTTCGAGCAGAGCATCAATCAAATCTTTGCCTGGCGCGGCCTGGGCAAGACCTGCTTGGGGTTCGGGCTAGCGAAAGCGTTGGCAACCGGCGAGGGTTTTCTGGATTGGGAATCTCCCGAGGGAGAGCGGCGCAGAGTCCTTTACTTCGAAGGGGAATTGCCACAAACACAGGTTCAAGAACGATGGCGGCAAATCATCGGAACCACGCCACAAGGATACGCCACGCTCATCACCTTGGACAAACAGCCCGATCACGTGTTTCCGAGTTTTGCCAGCCAGACGGGCATGGATCGGGTTGAAGCGACCCTCGCGAAAATGGAGGCGGACGGGCTTAAGCCAGATGTCATTTTCTTCGACTCAATAAGCACGCTTTTTAACATCCAGGCGAACGAGGAGGAGAACTGGATCCGCATTCAATCCTGGTTCATCAGTTTGCGCAGCCGCGGCTACTGCATTTTTTTCATGCCCCACGCCGGCAAGTCAGGGTTGAGCCGATCACACTCGAAGTCAGAAGATATGCTGGACGTATCCATCAAGCTCGGTTTTCCAAAAGAACAGGAGCTTGGGTGCGTGCACGCGGTTCTGCATTACGACAAGGCACGTAGTGGACTGAGCGCGGCCGACGCTGAGATCAAGATGCGGAGGAGCCACTCACCCGACTGCGCATGTCAGCACAAGATGGTAGTCGGATGCCCCGGCAATTCGGTTGTTTGGGAACACCGTGAAGTAGGCCGTAACCGAGACGCGGCCTTTGCAATGTTCGAAGCCGGGGCGTCGGTATCGGACGTTGCACTCGCCTTGAAGGCGCCACGCGGCACCGTAGGTGACTGGCGCCGGTTCTGGGGTAAGCGACGCGAGAAGGCCGAAAAGGAAGAGAAGGCCGTCCTATGAGCGGCTTTGCCGGGCTCCGGCGCACATACTGCCCTCTGGCATTACAGGCGGCGCAGACGCCTGTATGCCGGAGGATGTGTAAGGACCCGTACACCCATACACCCCGTGCTATCGTGCTGATGGCATTGACTTTAACAAGGTATGGGTGCCCTCAGAAAACTGTATGGGTGCCAGACAGACAGCGTTGGTGGCATCCAGACAAGGCCAGACAGCCGATAAAACGCGGCCGGCAAGATGGTTCCATGGCCCCCTGGAAAGGCCCGGTAAGCGGTATCGAACGAAGCGGTAGAAGCGGCAGGGACGCGAGGTACCCGGAGCGATCGAACCAAAACGACTTTACCAGGGGACCATGTTGCCGGCACGGAAGGGAAGAACAGCGATCGAAGCGATCTGATTTTCACCTACCAGTGCCCGCGGTGCGGTGCGCGCTTCGAGAGGGCCGAGGATCCGCGTTGGGCGGACAGTCCTGCAACTGTGCCCGGCGACACCGATCGGGCATTGGGCCGAACGCGGTACGACGGTGCAGTAGTCCACCAGTCCAGCAGTAAATTCCGGCAGTAAATTCCGGCGGCAAATCCCACAGGATGGGGATTCAAAGAAAAGGGTGCGTCATGATTCTAATGCCAGTCAACAATGAAATTCTTCAAGTCGTTCTCGCCAGCGAAATCAAGCTGGAAGTGC